>NZ_JBLUQD010000006.1:0-437330 GCF_048068415.1 Pseudomonas sp. NY15463 | reverse complement strand
GAGTCGCCTGCTTCGCGGGCAAGCCCGCTCCCACAGGGTACGCGGCGCGCTTGCGAAATCAGTTCTCTGCACGACAGCGCAGCCCGGCAGGGCTGGGTGAACTCCTACAGGCGACGGCGACAGGGCAAGCGCAGCCGCCTCAGTTACGCATCCCGTAAACTGTTACCGCCACGCCGAATCACACCGGCATTGTTACCAACTTCCACCTTACGTGAGCTTCAATACGCACCATCGTAATGCCGCTGCGTATTTTCACGCACCAAAAACGCGCAGACTTATTCCGCTTTCTTCACCTGGATCACGATGAACGGCGAGACCACCACCGCCCAGATCTCTGGATCGCGGGTTTGCAGGTCGCGCGCTTGTTCGGCGGTAACCGCGCCGACACTGCCATCACTGCGCCACTTGGCGAAGATATCGCTACGATTCTCTGCCATCGCCTCGGCAACGGCGATCAGGTCGAGAGCGGGGTCGACCCAAATCAGGTCACCCTTGGCCCAGAAACGCTCCAGGGCTTTCCACTCGATGACGGCGGTCTCACCGAGCAATTTGGCATAGAGGGTGCTTGTTTGATCAGTCATGGGTTCACCTGCACAAAGATCGGCCAACAAAAAAGGTCGGCATTTTTGCAGAAAAACCCGGTTTCAAATACGTAATTTGGTCGATCAGGCCCGAACTCATGGGGGCGGGCCATAGATACCGGCAAAGTGATGGCGCTTTTCTATATCTTTATGTCGATCAAGCGACACCCCTGGAAACAGACGCTTTTCGCCCGCTTTTCAAGCGATCCAACGGCGCTCTACACTGTACCGGTACAGTTCCGGGACACGATTCCGGGGAAGGTGGGGTTGCGGTTCGGCGTGGCCAACCGTGAACCCGCCCGGTCTGTAGCCCTGGCCGCCAGGACTATAAGAATTACAACAGAATGAGTGGAGCACTATGATCAAGATTTCCAAGCTGTTCGCCGCGATGGTCCTGGCCGGGGTTGCCAGCCATTCGTTTGCCGCCGACACCATCAAGATCGGTATCGCCGGTCCCAAGACCGGCCCTGTCACCCAGTACGGCGACATGCAGTTCATCGGCGCCAAACAGGCCATCAAGGACATCAACGCCAAGGGCGGCGTCGATGGCAAGATGCTCGAAGCCAAGGAATACGACGACGCGTGCGATCCTAAACAGGCCGTTGCAGTCGCCAACAAAGTGGTCAACGACGGCGTCAAGTTCGTCATCGGCCACCTGTGCTCCAGCTCCACCCAGCCGGCGTCCGACATCTACGAAGACGAAGGCGTGATCATGATCACCCCGGCCGCTACCTCGCCGGAAATCACCGCCCGTGGCTACAAGCTGATCTTCCGCACCATCGGCCTGGACAGCGCCCAAGGCCCGGCCGCTGGCAACTACATCGCCGACCACGTCAAGCCGAAGGTCGTCGCAGTACTGCATGATAAACAACAGTACGGTGAAGGTATCGCGACCGCGGTCAAGCAAACCCTCGAGAAGAAAGGCACCAAGGTCGCCGTCTTCGAAGGCCTGAACGCCGGTGACAAGGACTTCTCCTCGATCATCCAGAAGCTCAAGCAGAACAACGTCGACTTCGTCTACTACGGTGGCTACCACCCAGAGCTGGGTCTGATCCTGCGCCAGGCACAGGAAAAGGGCCTGAAAGCCAAGTTCATGGGCCCGGAAGGCGTGGGTAACGACTCCATCTCGCAGATCGCCCAAGGCGCCTCCGAAGGCCTGCTGGTGACCCTGCCGAAATCGTTCGACCAGGATCCTGAGAACAAGGCCATCGTCGACGCCATCAAGGCCGACGGCAAAGACCCGAGCGGTCCGTTCGTGTTCCCGGCCTACTCGGCTGTGGAACTGATCGCCGAAGGCATCAAGGCGGCCAAGTCCGAAGATACCGACAAGGTGGCAGCCGCCATCCACGCCGGTACCTTCAAGACCCCCACCGGCAACCTGTCGTACGACGAAAAAGGCGACCTGAAAGACTTCAAGTTCGTGGTCTACGAATGGCACTTCGGCAAGCCGAAGACCGAAGTCTCCCCTCAGTAACTGCGTGACTAATAGCTGACCGAGAAGCCCACTGTGCGAGCAGTGGGCTTTGTTTTACGAGGTTCTATGGGCCTGATTCCCGTGATCCGGGAGCCCGCCCACCTGAAAATCTTAAAACCGTCACCCGCGGTTTCCTGGCAGTGCCCACACACATCACGTGGCGTAGACCACGAGAACCTGGGCCGGGGTCACCCCCCTCCAGCGAAATGCAAATCAGGTTTTTAGGAGCGCTGTAATGCCTGAGATCTACCATTTCCTACAACAACTGGTTAACGGATTGACCATCGGCAGTACCTACGCGCTGATCGCCATCGGTTACACGATGGTGTACGGCATCATCGGCATGATCAACTTCGCCCACGGCGAGGTGTACATGATCGGTAGCTACGTGGCCTTCATCGCCCTCGCCGGCCTTGCCATGATGGGCATCCATTCACTGCCGATCCTCATGACCGTGGCCTTCGTCGCCACCATCTGCGTCACCAGTGCCTACGGCTACAGCATCGAACGGGTCGCCTACCGGCCGCTGCGCAACAGCAACCGGCTGATCCCACTGATCTCGGCCATCGGCATGTCGATCTTCCTGCAGAACACCGTGCTGCTCTCGCAGGACTCCAAAGACAAGTCGATTCCCAACCTGATCCCTGGCAGTTTCTCGTTCGGCCCCGGCGGCGCCGAGGAAGTGCTGGTTTCGTACATGCAGATCCTGGTGTTCGTGGTGACCTTGATCGCCATGACCTGCCTGACACTGTTCATCTCCCGTTCCCGCCTGGGCCGCGCCTGCCGCGCCTGTGCCGAGGACATCAAGATGGCCAACCTGCTGGGCATCAACACCAACAACATCATCGCCCTGACCTTCGTCATCGGTGCCGCCCTCGCGGCGGTGGCGGCCGTGCTGCTGAGCATGCAGTACGGGGTGATCAACCCCAACGCCGGCTTCCTGGTGGGACTCAAAGCCTTCACTGCGGCGGTACTGGGCGGCATCGGCAGTATCCCGGGCGCCATGCTCGGCGGCCTGGTGCTGGGGGTGGCCGAAGCGTTCGGCGCCGACATCTTCGGCGACCAATACAAGGACGTGGTGGCATTCGGTCTTTTGGTACTTGTCCTGCTGTTCCGGCCGACCGGCATCCTGGGCCGCCCGGAGGTTGAAAAAGTATGAACAAAAATCTCAAACAGGCGTTCTTCAGCGCCTTGCTGGTCTGGGCCGTGGCCTTCCCGGTACTGGGCCTGAAACTGAGCATCGACGGCATCAGCCTGGTGGTGCACAGCCAGGGTTCGTTCAACCTGACCATCATCAGCGTGTGCTCGGTGCTGATGTTCCTGCGCGTGCTGTTCGACAAGCAGTGGAGCGCAGTGATGGGCCGCCGCTCGGATCGCAAGCTGATCTCACCGGCCGTCAGCAACTTCCTCACCCTGCCGAAAACCCAGCGTTGGATCATCATGGGCCTGATCGTGGTCGCCTTGATCTGGCCGTTCTTCGGCTCGCGCGGGGCGGTGGACATCGCCACACTGATCCTGATCTACGTACTGCTGGGCCTTGGTCTGAACATCGTGGTCGGCCTGGCCGGCCTGCTGGACCTGGGCTACGTCGGCTTCTACGCGGTCGGCGCCTACAGCTATGCGATGCTCTCGCACTACCTGGGCTGGAGCTTCTGGGTGTGCCTACCGATCGCAGGTCTGATGGCTGCTACCTTCGGCTTCCTGCTCGGTTTCCCGGTACTGCGCCTGCGTGGCGACTACCTGGCGATCGTGACGCTGGGCTTCGGCGAGATCATTCGCCTGTTCCTGCGTAACCTCACCGACTGGACCGGCGGCCCCAACGGCATCAGCAACATCGAGAAGCCCACCTTCTTCGGTTTGACCTTCGAACGTCGCGCCGCCGAGGGCATGCAGACCTTCCATGAGTTCTTCGGGCTGGAATACAACTCGATCAACAAGGTGATCTTCCTCTACCTGGTCGCGCTGCTGCTGGCCCTGTTGGCACTGTTCGTGATCAACCGCCTGCTGCGCATGCCCATCGGGCGTGCCTGGGAAGCGCTGCGTGAAGACGAAATCGCCTGCCGTGCGTTGGGCCTGAACCCCACCGTGATCAAGCTTTCGGCGTTCACCCTGGGTGCCTGCTTCGCCGGTTTCGCCGGTAGCTTCTTCGCCGCCCGCCAAGGGCTGGTGACACCTGAGTCGTTCACCTTCATCGAATCGGCGATCATCCTCGCCATCGTCGTACTGGGCGGCATGGGCTCGCAGCTGGGCGTGATTCTGGCGGCCATCGTGATGATCCTGCTGCCAGAGATGATGCGTGAGTTCAGCGAATACCGGATGCTGATGTTCGGTGCGCTGATGGTGTTGATGATGATCTGGCGTCCGCAGGGCCTGCTGCCTATGCAACGTCCACATTTGGAGCTGCGTCGATGAGCCGCGAAATTCTGCAAGTCAGCGGCCTGAGCATGCGCTTCGGCGGCTTGTTGGCGGTCAACGGCGTGGGCCTGACCGTAAAAGAGAAACAGGTGGTAGCCCTGATCGGCCCGAACGGCGCTGGCAAGACCACCGTATTCAACTGCCTCACCGGCTTCTACAAGCCCAGCGGCGGCACCATCCTGCTCGACGGCCAGCCCATCCAGGGCCTGGCTGGCCATCAGATCGCCCGCAAGGGCGTGGTGCGGACTTTCCAGAACGTGCGCCTGTTCAAGGAAATGACCGCGCTGGAAAACCTGCTGATCGCCCAACACCGCCACCTCAACACCAACTTCTTCGCCGGCCTGTTCAAGACCCCGTCGTTCCGCCGCAGCGAAAAGGAGGCCATGGAGCGTGCGCAATACTGGCTCGAGAAGGTCAACCTGACCGAGTTCGCCAACCGCACCGCCGGGACCCTGGCCTACGGCCAGCAGCGTCGCCTGGAAATCGCCCGCTGCATGATGACCCAGCCACGCATCATCATGCTCGACGAACCGGCAGCCGGATTGAACCCCAAGGAAACCGAAGACCTCAAGGCCCTCATTGGCTACCTACGTGAGTCGCATAACGTGACCGTGCTGCTGATCGAGCACGACATGAAGCTGGTGATGAGCATTTCCGACCACATCGTAGTGATCAACCAGGGCACGCCCCTGGCCGACGGCACGCCGGAAGAAATTCGCGGCAACCCTGATGTGATCAAGGCCTACCTGGGGGAGGCGTAAATGCTGAAGTTCGAGAACGTTTCCACCTTCTACGGCAAGATCCAGGCGCTGCACAGCGTCAACGTGGAGATCAATCAAGGCGAGATCGTCACACTGATCGGCGCCAACGGTGCCGGCAAGTCGACCCTGCTGATGACCCTCTGCGGCTCGCCACAGGCCCACAACGGCAGCATCAAGTACCTGGGCGAGGAACTGGTCGGCCAACCGTCCTCGCACATCATGCGCAAGAGCATCGCGGTTGTGCCCGAAGGTCGCCGTGTGTTCGCGCGCCTGACCGTCGAGGAAAACCTGGCCATGGGTGGGTTCTTCACCGACAAGGGTGACTTCCAGGAACAACTGGACAAGGTCCTGGAACTGTTCCCACGCCTGAAGGAACGTTACCTGCAGCGTGGCGGCACCATGTCCGGCGGCGAGCAACAGATGCTGGCGATTGGCCGGGCCTTGATGAGCAAGCCCAAGCTGCTGCTGCTCGACGAGCCATCGCTGGGCCTGGCGCCGATCATCATCCAGCAGATCTTCGACATCATCGAACAGCTGCGCCGCGATGGCGTGACGGTGTTCCTGGTGGAGCAGAACGCCAACCAGGCCCTGAAGATCGCCGACCGCGCCTATGTGCTGGAGAACGGCAAGGTGGTGATGCAGGGCACCGGTGAAGCCCTGCTGACCGACCCGAAGGTGCGCGACGCGTACCTCGGGGGTTGAATCAACAAAGGGCCTTCGGGCCCTTTGTCTTGCCTGCTGATCAGCGGTGTGCGCCCAAGCTCAGGCTGGCGCGGTACCTGTGGGAGCGAGTTTACCCGCGAACAAGCACACGCAAATCGCCCTGGTGCTTGAGATCCCGACGCACCCTGCGTAACGTGGCCAGCTCTTTCGCGAAGATTCCCGGAGCCCGCCCCATGCGCCTCACCCCTTCCCTGCTGCTCGCCTCGATGCTGCCGCTGTTCGCCGGTTGCCAGATGCTGGCCGAAAAGCCCGTCGATCCGAACCTCGGCACCACGCGCATGCAGGGCGAACTGAGCGCCGGTGGCGGCCACCTGCTGTTCAAGCCGTGCAACGAAGCCCGCCAGTTCGTGATAAACGACGCCGGTGGCACGGCCATCCTGCAAGAGGCCTCCAACCTGGCCAAGGATGCCAAGGACAAACTGTTCGCCGACCTGCGCGGACGCCTGGCTGCAAGCAAGCAGGCCGGCAGCGATGGGCAGATCGACGTGACCCGTGTGTACCGCCTGGAACACGGCGCGCGCGGCTGTGAAGACCCCAACTTCAAGCAACTGACCCTGCGTGCAGGCGGCCAACAGCCTGTCTGGGATGTCAAGGCCAGCGGCAAGGGCATGGTGATCAACCGCGAAGGCCAGGCGCCTCTGCCACTGCCGTATCTGGAAGAAGAAATGCCCGGCGGCGGCCTCAGCCTGTCCAGCGAGGCCAATGGCCAGCGCGTCGAACTGTGGGTCGCCCCGCAACGCTGTGTCGAGCCCGTCACCGGCGCCATCCGCCACCTCAAGGCCGAGCTGCGCATCGACGGCAAGACCCTGCAAGGCTGCGCTTACTACGGCGGTGCCCGCGACCTCTGATCGCCAGGCACTTTTATCCTGCCAGTCAGGGCGGCTAACAGCTTATACTTGGCGGTTTGTGTAAAGCCGCCGGCCGCCCATGGCCGGGATACTGGACCCTGCCATGCTACGAATCACCGAACTGAAGCTGCCCCTGGACCACTCCGACGACGCGCTGCGCGCCGCCATCGTCCAGCGCCTGGGCATCGCGGATGAGCAACTGCTCGGTTTCACCCTGTTCAAGCGCAGCTACGATGCGCGCAAGAAGAACAGCGAGATGCTGTTCATCTACACCATCGACCTCGAAACCAGCAACGAAGCCGAACTGCTGAAAACCTTCGCCGACGACCCCAAGGTCGGCGTGGCGCCGGATGTCAGCTACAAATTCGTGGGCCAGGCGCCGGGCGACCTGCAGGAGCGCCCACTGGTGGTCGGTTTCGGCCCCTGCGGTATCTTCGCAGCCCTGCTGCTGGCGCAAATGGGCTTCAAGCCCATCGTCCTGGAGCGCGGCAAGGAAGTGCGTCAGCGCACCAAGGATACCTGGGGGCTGTGGCGCAAGAGCGTGCTCAACCCCGAGTCCAACGTGCAATTCGGTGAAGGCGGCGCCGGGACCTTCTCCGACGGCAAGCTGTACAGCCAGATCAAGGACCCACAGCACCACGGTCGCAAGGTGCTGGAAGAGTTCGTCAAAGCCGGTGCACCGGAAGAAATCCTGTACATCAACAAACCGCACATCGGCACTTTCCGCCTGACCAGCATGGTCGAGAAAATGCGCGAAGAGATCATCAATCTGGGCGGCGAAGTGCGCTTCGAACAGAAGGTCACCGACCTGCTCACCGATGGCGAACAGCTGACCGGCGTGGTGTTGCACAGCGGCGAGCAACTGCAATCGCGCCATGTGGTGCTGGCGCTGGGGCACAGTGCCCGCGACACCTTCCGCATGCTGCATGCCAAGGGCGTGTTCATGGAGGCCAAGCCGTTCTCGGTGGGCTTCCGTATCGAGCACCCGCAGTCGCTGATCGACAAAGCTCGTCTGGGCAAGTATGCCGGGCACCCGAAACTCGGTGCTGCCGACTACAAGCTGGTACACCACGCCAAGAACGGCCGTTCGGTCTACAGCTTCTGCATGTGCCCAGGTGGCACCGTGGTAGCCGCCACCAGCGAACCGGGTCGTGTGGTCACCAACGGCATGAGCCAGTACTCGCGTAACGAGCGCAACGCCAACTCTGGCATCGTCGTGGGCATCGACCCTGAGCGCGACTACCCAGGTAGCCCGTTGGCCGGGATCGAACTACAGGAACGTCTGGAAGCCCACGCCTACGTGATGGGTGGCAGTAACTACCAGGCACCGGCACAGCTGGTCGGCGACTTCGTCGCAGGCCGCCCGTCTACTGCCCTGGGTAGCGTCGAGCCGTCGTACAAGCCGGGCGTCACCCTCTGCGACCTGGCTCCGAGCCTGCCGGCCTTCGCCATCGAAGCCATCCGCGAAGCCCTGCCGGCCTTCGACCGCCAGATCAAGGGCTACAACCTGCACGACGCGGTGCTGACGGGCATCGAGACACGCACCTCTTCACCGCTGCGCATCACCCGCGGCGCCGACTTCCAGAGCCTTAACCTCAAGGGCCTGTTCCCAGCCGGCGAAGGTGCAGGCTACGCGGGCGGCATCCTGTCGGCAGGTGTGGACGGCATCCGCATTGCCGAAGCAGTGGCGCGGGACATCCTCGGCTTCTAAAGCGCCAGTGCATTCGCGGGTTGACCTGCGAATGCGCTAGAGCAGGCAAAGAAAAACCCCGAACAGGCTAAGCCCATTCGGGTTTTTTCTTTTATCGCGATCAGTGGCTGACGCGGCTGGTGCCATCGACAGTCATGATGCGCACGCGCTCGCCGACGCGGAAGATTTCGTTCTGCTGCACCTGCTGCACGTAGGCACGCATGCTACCGTCGTCTTCACGCACGGTGATCTCCACACCTTGGGTACGGGTCAGGCCCTCTTCGGCGGCGGAACCCGCCAGGCCACCCGCTACGGCACCGATCACCGCAGCGACGATGCTGCCACGGCCACCCCCGACGGCAGAACCCGCCACGCCACCAACGATGGCGCCGGCACCGCCGCCGATCGGGGTCTTGGTGCCTTCGATCTTGACTGGACGCAGGGATTCAATGGTGCCCATGCGCACGGTTTGCACGCGGCGGGCCTCGTCACGGGAGTAGCTGTCGCCGGTCAGCGACGACTGGCAGCCGCCCAGCAGCAACGACAGGGTGGTGAAGCTCGCCACCAGCAAAACGGATTTACGCATGAGGACAATCTCCATAAGACAGGTGAGTATTAGACGCTTCGTCATGACGAGTGTCACGACGCAAATGTTGTTTATTTGTTCTCATTCAGCTTCACGACAGCCAGCAACGGCTGTAGCACGGGCATTTCACGTTGGACCAAGGATAGCCATGGATTACTTCATCGTCGTCGTCATCACGGTTGCCGGCCTGTACTTCCATGGCTGGCTGTACCTGCGCATGCGCCGCTGGATGGACCGTGACCTGGCCTTGTCGCTAGCCGGAGACGATCCGCTCAAGCAGGCGCGGATGCTTGAATTGTTGGAACAGGCACGCCGCGAAAAGGTCAATCGCAAGGCCTTGGCGGCCTGGCTTGAGCGCGAGGACCAGCGGACGGGATGATCAGGGGCTGCGACGCAGCCCCGTGGATTTCAAGGCGCCAGGCGCTCGCGTACCCACTGTCCATCTACCAGACGGTAGTTGAGCCGGTCATGCAGACGACTGGCACGTCCCTGCCAGAACTCGATGCGTTCTGGCAGCAAGCGGTAACCGCCCCAGTGCTCGGGGCAATGCGGCTGGGTGTCACTAAAGCGCGCTTGAGTGGCCTTCACCATGTCTTCAAGCTCGGTGCGGTCGGCAATCACCCGGCTCTGCGGCGAGGCCCAGGCTCCCAGGCGACTGCCCAACGGACGCACCTGGTAGTAGTCGTCCGATTCCTTGGCCGAGACTTTCTCCACCCGCCCCTCGATGCGCACCTGACGCTCCAGCGCCGGCCAGAAAAAAGTCATGGCGGCAAAAGGGTTCGCCGCAAGGTGCTGGCCCTTGGCGCTTTCGTAGTTGGTGAAGAACGTGAACCCGTGCGCATCGAGGGCCTTGAGTAGCAGCACGCGGCAATGCGGGCGGCCGTCGGCATCGACGGTGGCCAGGGTCATAGCGTTAGCTTCCACCGGCAACTGCTCAGTGTTCACCGCATCGGCGAACCATTGGTGAAAGAGTGCGAACGGCTCACCCGGGGCCTGGGCTTCGGCCAAGCCATCACGGGTGTAGTCGCGGCGCATATCGGCCAGGGATTGGGTCATGGCTGCGTTTCCTTGACGATCAGTTGGTCTTCGCAGGGCTGTTGGCAGCGACTTTCTTGTCAGTGCTGGCGGTCTTCGCCGCAGGCTTGGCAGGCGCGGCTTTCTTCTTGGCGGCAGTGGCTTTGACCGGCGCCTTGGCTTTGGCCACGGGTTTCTTCGCGGCCGCCTTGGCGACAGGTTTTGCAGCAGGTTTGGCAGCCGCCACGGCAGGAGCCTTGGCTTCCTGACTCGCCACCAGCGAGGTTGGCGCAGGGCTCAGGTTTGGTTGCTGGTACTTGGCCAGCAGCGCGACCATGGTGTTCTGCGGGGTCAGCAGCAGTTCCACGCGGCGGTTCAAGGCACGCCCAGCAGCGCTGTCGTTGGCCGCACGCGGCATCACCGAACCCATGCCCTTGAGCATCAAGCGGTCGCGTTGCAGGCCGCTCAGGCGGAAGATCGCCGACACCGAGGCGGCGCGTTCAAGGCTGAGTTTCTGATTGGCAGCGGTGGCGCCGGTGCTGTCGCCGTGGCCGAGGATCAGGATCGCAGTCTTGCTGTCGGACTCGATGGCCTTGGCCACCTGGGTGATCGGGCCAAGGGTCACCGGCAGCAACATGTTCGGACGGTCCGGGTTGTACGAACCGTCCACCGGGATGGTCACCGCGAGCACGTCTTCACGGCGCTCCAGCTCGAACTTGCTGCCCTTAATGGCTTCGCGCACCTTGGGTTCGTACTGATCGAGCCAGGCCTGGGTGGCTTTCTGGTCGATCTTCGGCACGGCAGCGGCCTGCGGCTTGCTGTCGTCCCCGCCGAACGGCCACCACCAGCGGCTACCGCTCTCGGACTTGGCATCGGCCTTGGCGACGTTCTCGGTAACGGCTTGCTTCACTTCCTTGTCGGCGACCTTGTCCGAACCAAAGGGCCACCAGCTCAAGCCCTCGTCTTTGGAGGCATCCTGCGAGTGGCTGGCGCAGCCGGTCATGGCCAGGCACAGGGCGAGTGCTAAGGTTTTGTGTGAAGACATCAGCGATACACCATGAAATAGAAAGAGATTTTGCCCACACGTATCAGGCGTCGGCATTGAGGATAGTCAATGGGACCGGGCAATACCCGCGTTACCCGATCAAAGGCACTCACCCAGAACCCGTACCAGCTGCTGGGCACGCGGATCCATCAGCACGTAGGGCCCCAGGGTATTGGTGACAAAGCCAAAGGCCACGTCGTATTCGGGGTCGGCGAAGCCCACCGAGCCCCCCGCGCCAGGGTGACCGAAGGCACGCGCGCCGAGACCGAAGGTGGCGTTGGCCACGTGCGGTTGGTCAAGCATGCAGCCCAGGCCGAAGCGCGTCTGGGTGAGCAGGGTACGATCATCACCAAGGCTGTGTTCGCGGGTCAGTTCATCGAGCAATTCGGACTCAAGCAGGCTGCCGTCGAGCAGGCCGGCATAGAAGCCGGCCAGGCTGCGCGCATTGCCATGGCCGTTGGCCGCCGGCTGCTGCATGCGCCGCCACTGCGGCTTGTTGGTGCTAGTCAGGATGGCTGGCGGGTTGGTGAAGGCACGCGTCGAGAGTGCCTCGGGTTCACGCAAGGTCACCTGCAACAGGCGCTGAGCGGCCGCATCACCGGGATTGCCCTTGCCGCGCGCGATATGCGCCACACGATGGAACTCATCGTCGGCAAGGCCAACATGGAAGTCCAGGCCCAGTGGCCTGGCGGTCCGTGCCACGATCGAATCGCCAGGGCCACGGCCATCGGCACGGCGGATCAACTCACCGATCAGCCAGCCATAGGTGATTGCGGCGTAGCCATGTGCGGTGCCAGGCTCCCACCAGGGCGTCTCGGCGGCCAAGGCGTCGACCATGGCCTGCCAGTCGTAGAGCATGTCTGCCGGCAGCAACTGGCGGATGGCCGGCAGGCCGGCACGGTGGCTGAGCAACTGGCGCAGGGTGATGGCTTCCTTACCGGCCTGGGCGAACTCCGGCCAATAGCGGGCCACCGGAGCATCGAGCGCCAGCTTGCCCTCGCCCACCAGTTGCAGGGCAGTGACAGCAGTGAAGGTCTTGGTACATGAGAACAGGTTGGCGATGGTATCGCTGTGCCAGGCCTCACGGCCGTCCTTGTCAGCGCTGCCGGCCCAGAGGTCAACCACGGTCTGGCCGCCGACCTGGATGCACAGCGCAGCACCACGCTCCTGGGGATCTTCGAACAACGCGGCGAAGGCATCGCGCACCGCCTCGAACTTCAGCTCATAGTGACCCTGGATCTGCACCCGCTACCTCTCCGAACGACCTGGCTGGCAAAGGCGTGCATTGTTTCAGTAGTTAAGCGATTTGCCTACTGGATGTCGCGTGATGGGCGCCAGTAAACCCCGCTTTGGTTGAAGCGCAAGGCACTCACTGCGCGGGTTTCTCCAATACGGCGCGCACCTGACCAACGGCTTGCAGGTTGCTCCTGCGCACCGATTCGACAAACCCCGGATACGCCACATCGGTAATGGCCACCAGCCCAAGGTGGCCATTCTCGCCATCGAGCAGGCGGCCACTGGCGGGCTGGTCGAGGTACTGGAACCAATGCACCCCGACGATCATAGGCTGGGCCAGAGCTGCCTTGAGGAACGCCGCATAGGCCGGCCCCCGGTCCTCCTCCCTGGCCACTTCCACAGGCCCTGGCCAGAACGGGCCACGATCGCGCGAACCGAACTGAAACTCCGAGACCAACACTGGCTTGTCCAACTCGGCCAGGCGGGCGAAGTCGTAGCCATCCTCTGGCTTGAGCGTATAGAAGTTGAAACTCAGCACGTCACAGAACTCGCTACAGGCCTTCACCGCTTCCGGCGTACTGACCGCATAGCGCCCCCCCAGCAACAGGTGGTTCGGTGCATGCCACTTCAGGGCATCGGAGATGGTCTTGAAATAGGTCTGGGCGAACACCTGCTGGAAGTACTGGTAATCGCGTTCGATCTCCGGGTGCTCAGGGTTGGGCAACGGCGCCTCGAAGCCTGGGTCTTCCATCAGTTCCCAGGCGCTTAGCTCGATGCCCCAGGCCTTCGAGAGCCCTTCCTGATTGCGGTACTTGTCGCGCAGTTGCTTGAGGAAAGCACGCTTGGCGGGCACGTCGGTGGTCAGGCGCAAGGTGCCGTAGGCCAGGCCATAGCGGGCCTTGGGGTCATCGCCCGGCGCAGCCCAAGCCAGTTCATTGTCGGCGAAATAGCCGATCAGCCAGGGGTCATCGCGATGGTCGCGCGCCGCGATGGCGACGGCGCGCTCGGTGGCCATGGCAAAACGCGGATCGAACGGATCGGGCATGCGCCCCCACCAGTCCATGCCGGTGCTGATGCTGGCGTAGTCACCGACGATCGACAGCGGCAAGGTGTAGGGCATGCGCTTGGCCTGTTCCAGCTCAGGGTCGCTCCAGTTGCCAAGGGTGTTGAAGCCCCAGGCTTGCAGCCGATCGAGGGTGTGCGCCTGCCAGCGCGGCGCATCAAAAGCGAATGGCGCGCAGGCCGGTTCCTGCGGCCCAGTCTGGCACGCCTTGCCGTAGGTACGTTGCAGGTTGGCCGCATAGAAGTCGAACCAGCGCCCCTGCTTGAAATGCCGGCCGTCAGACGACGCGTTGCCATCATCGTTGTTGCCCTGCCCATAAAATGCAGCCAGTGGCTCACCCTCAGCGGGCAAGTCCCTGAACATGCCTTCACGGCCTTCGACATAAGTACGCCCACCGTCGACTGCCACAGCATTGACGCCCAGCGAATAGAACGGATGGCCGTCGGGCGTGACCAGATACCAGCGCCCGTCGCGTTTTTCGGTGCGGAAAAAGCCCTTGGCTTCGAAGGCTGGCCCGGCTCGGACGCCGCCGTACGGGTCCAAGCCAAGCTTGTCGCGTTCGGCCAGCCAGGTCTTGAGCTGCGCTTGCTCGCGGTTGTCGGCAGCCTTGAGCAGGTCTTCGCTGGTGATCTTTTCCGGCCACTGCCCCCGGGTGGACTGGCCATAGCTGTCGATCAGCTCATGATAGGCCGCTTGGTAGGCCTGCTCGTCATCCTGCAGGCCGACCCGCTCGATCAGCAGGCTCTGGGCCACCTTGGGGTTGGGAATGCTGAGGCTGACAGAAGCCACCTGCTTAAGGTCCAACGCGCCATTGCTGCTAGTCAGCAGCAGGCGTTGTCCCTCGAAACTCCACGGCATCGGTGGGCCGGCGCGCATACCCTGGCTGAGCGGCGAGCGGGCGGTGAGTGGGATCATGACGGTTTGTGCAGGCCCGGCCGGCAAGTCGATTCGGCTGTTCAGGCTCCGCCCGTCGCTGTCGGTGACCTGCACGTCCACCGTCAACGCCCAATCCATGGCGCTTTGCAGGCGCAGCGTGAGAAAACGCCCAGCAGACCAGTCCCAGACTCCCGCTTGCGGGGCCAAGCGAAGTGTCGGCTGGGCCGCCGGGTTGAACACCACGCGCCGCAACACTTCGCCCTCAGCGGTCTGCTCCGCATTGTACTGCGGCATCCCGGCATCCTGGGTGATCACGTTCACCACCGAAGCCGGACGCACGAAACTGAACAGGGTCTGTTGCCCAGCGAGCAATGGCGCGCTGAACAACAGGGTGAGCATGGCGGGCAAGGTGCGACGGATCATGGGGCGGTCGATCTCCTTCTGAACCCTCACGGGTTCGCGACAGCGTGATGAACAACGGACCGGAGCATCGTGCTCCGGGGGTCAGCCGATTTCGCGCCGGAACGGCGGCAGTGCGTTGAGGATAGCCTTGCCATAGCGTTGGGTGACCAGACGCCGGTCGAGCAAGGTGATCACCCCGCGATCCTGCTCGGTTCGCAGCAGCCGCCCGCAGGCCTGGATCAACTTCAACGAGGCGTCGGGCACGGCAATTTCCATGAACGGGTTACCGCCGCGCGCCTCGATCCATTCGGACAACGCCGCCTCGACCGGATCATCCGGCACCGAGAACGGTATCTTGGCGATCACCACATGCTCGCAGTAGGCACCGGGCAGGTCGACACCTTCGGCGAAGCTGGCCAGGCCGAACAGTACGCTGTGCTGGCCATCGTCGACCCGCGCCTTGTGTTTGTTGAGCGTCTCCTGCTTGGACAGGTTGCCCTGGATCAGCACCAGCTTGCGCCAGTCGCGGTCCAGGCCATCGAACACGTCCTGCATCTGCTTGCGCGACGAAAACAGCACCAACGCGCCACGAGCTTCTTCGACGATAGCTGGCAGCTCGCGGATGATCGCCGCCGTATGCGCCGTGGCGTCCCGTGGATCGGCACCCAGGTCTGGCACTCGCAACAGGCCGGCATCGCCATGCACGAACGGGCTCGGCACCACGCACTGCACGGCATCGCGCGGCAGGCCCGAACGCATGCGAAAACGATCGAACTTGCCCAGTGCGGTCAGCGTCGCAGAGGTCACCAAGGCGCCGTGGGCGACATTCCACAGGCTCTTGCGCAGCATCTCAGCGGCCAGGATAGGGCTGGCATTGACCTCGATATCGAACAACGCGCCACTTTCGGCCAGCGTCAGCCACCGGGCCATGGGCGGGCTGTCCTCAGGGTCTTCGGCGGTGAAAGCGGTCCACAACTCCCAGTTGCCCTGGGCGCGCGTCACCAGGCTGCCGAACAGCGGGTACCACTCCTCGGCCTGGTGACTGGCGATGCCGATGCTGTTCTCACCGTCCATGCCTTCCTTGAGCAGGTCGGCCAGGCGGGTAAACAGGTCATTGAGGCGAGCAAAGCCTTTTTTCAGCTCGATGCCCACCTCGCGAATTTGCTCGGGGACCACGCCGCCCTCGAAACGATACCGCGGGCGATCACGGCCCTCGACGTCCTCGCCAGTACGGAAGTCCGCCACCTGCTCGCAGAGGGTGAACATGAACTGCTGCTGGGTTCGCACTTCCCGCGCCAGCTCGGGGACTTGCTCGATATAGCGCCCCAGATCGCCCGGCAACGGATGCTGGGCCAGCAGCTTGGTGAGGTTCTTGGCCGTCTGCTCCAGCCATTCGGCGGTGGAACGCAGACGCGAATAATGGGCGAAATGACCGATGGCCTTGTCAGGCAGGTGGTGGCCTTCGTCGAACACGTACATCGTGTCGCGCGGGTCGGGCAGCACCGCGCCACCGCCCAGGGCGAGGTCGGCCAGGACCATGTCATGGTTGGTGACGATCACATCGACCTTGCCCATGCCTTCACGGGCCTTATAGAAAACGCACTGCTGAAAGTTGGGGCAGTGCCGGCCGGTGCACTGGCCGTGGTCGGTGGTCAGGCGCGCCCAGTCCTGGTCCTCGATGGTTTCCGACCAGCTGTCGCGGTCGCCGTCCCAACGATTGCCGGCGAGCTTCTCGATCATGCTGTTGAACAGCTTCTGGCTGCGCTCGTCGACCTCGATGCGAAAGCCTTCTTCCTCGAACAACTGGGCGGTGGCCGACTGGGCGTGGCCCTCTTGCAGCAGGATGTCGAGCTTGGACAGGCACAGGTAGCGGCCACGGCCCTTGGCCAGGGCGAAACTGAAATTCAGCCCGCTGTTGCGCATCAGGTCGGGCAGGTCCTTGAACACGATCTGCTCCTGCAGCGCGACGGTCGCGGTGGCGATCACCAGGCGCTTGCCGGCCGCCTTGGCTGCCGGAATCGCAGCCAGGCTGTAGGCGACCGTCTTGCCGGTACCAGTGCCGGCCTCGACCGCGACCACCGCTGGCTCGCCGGCACGGCGACCTTCGTCGTCACAGGCGATGTCGCCAAGTACCTTGGCGACTTCGGCGATCATCAGGCGCTGGCCATAGCGTGGCTTGAGGCTTTTGGCTTCGAGGAAACGCGAATAGGCGCCCTGGATGGTGGCTTTGAGTTCGTTGCTGATCATGGTCTGCGGGCGCCCGGAGGGCTGGATATATTTTCAGTGTTTCGCATGGGCCGGCTATCATACCCCGCTATTGACCTTTATGCCGCATGGAGATCCGCATGCTCGCCTTTGCCCTGCCCTACACACTGCATGTCCTGGCTGCCCTGGTCTGGGTCGGCGGGATGTTCTTCGCCTGGCTGGTGCTGCGCCCGGCAACGGCTACAACGCTGGAAGGGCCGGCTCGGCTGCGCTTGTGGGTGGAAGTTTTCCGACGCTTCTTCGGATGGGTCTGGCTGGCGGTGGCGATTCTGGCTGTCAGCGGGGTGGGCATGATCCACCTGCGCTTCGCCGGGTTCGAGACGGCGCCGCGCTATGTGCAGGTGATGATCGGCGCAGGGATCGTCATGTTCGCCTTGTTCATGCGGGTTCAATCACTATTGCTGCCGGAGTTGCGGGCGGCAGTGCAGGCTGAGGATTGGGCGGCGGGCGCTGGGGTGTTGGGGCGGATTCGACGGATGGTCGGCGCTAACTTGCTGATTGGGGTTGGGGTGGTGGTTGTGGCGAGTTCGCGGGTTTTGATTTGATTCGTTTGGGCTCGATGGCCAGGGTGTTTGTTTTTGGAGATGTGTGCGCATTCGTTGGCGATGTCGACTTTTAGGCACCTTTCCGCCCTTACGGCGGGTTACTTTGGTCGTGGCCAAAGTAACCAAAGCCGTCCCGCTCCATCATCCGGCCCCTGCGCTATGCGCAGGGGTTCCCTCGCTTCGGCGCCTTTCGGGCCCGCGCGGCCTCCGACTTGCTGCGCAAGTCTACATCTCGCGCCTTCGGCTACGCCGAAGGGTGCTACGCACCTGGCCCTACAGACGCCTACACTCGGCCTCCTGAAGTCGCAATTGGCGGCGCCTGGACTATTGCGCGCTTAGAAGCAAGAGCAAGTTCTGAAGTTCTGTGCAATTCAGGCTTTGCGCAATCCTGTAGGAGATCACCCAGCCCTTTGGGCTGCGCTGTCGCGCAGAGAACTGATTTCGCAAGCGCTCCCACAGATTCCTTCTAAATCAACAAGTTATGTGTATTTCTATGAGAGCGGGCTTGTCCCGCGAAGCAGGCAACGCGGTGGATGGCACCGGCTGTGCCGGTGTTCGCGGCACAAGGCCGCTCCTACAGGTGCAGCGCTGGGTTCAGGCTTGGCGTATTCATGTAATCCGGAGTTCCCACAACTGCAACTAGCGGTTAGCTGCGCAAGTACAGGCGCCACCCCTAACTTCGCGACTTCAGTAGGCCGAGCGGAGGTGACTGGAGGGCCCAAGGTGCGCAGCACCCTTCGGCGCAGCCGAAGGCGCGAGATGTAGACTTGCGTAGCAAGTCGCAGGCCGCGCGGGCCCGCAAGTCACCGCAGCGAGGGAACCCCGGAGCGAAGCGCAGGGGCCGAATGAATGGAGCGAGCATTTTTTGGTTCCTTTTTGATGCTTCAAAAAGGGACCCGCCGTAAGGGCGGAAAGGTGACTCAAAGTCAACTTCACAAATGAATGCGCATACAAACCCCAAAAAAAACAACTAAAAAACCCTCACAACCTCTGCAAAATCAACTCCCCCGAAGCACCCGCCAACCCAGCCGCTCCCTCCACCCCAGGCCGCCCATTAGCCCCAGCATCGGTTCGGTACACCAGGCATCCCTTGCTGACCCCGCCCTTGCCAGCCTTCCCGGCAGCCCCCGGCTTACCCGCAGCGCCCCCCTCCAGCCGCACCACGATTCGCTCCTGAGCGAACCCTTCAGGCACGGCCAGGCGAACCCGCCCACCCGGCGCCCCATCATGCCCATTGCCGCCATTATCCCCATTGGCCCCACGGCTGGCCTGCCCCCAGGTACAACCTCCGGGCTTGCCATTTCCTCCGTCGAGCCCCGCATACCCCGGTGCACCGGCACCACCCCGCGCATCGATGGACAGCCGCTTGGCGTCCAGGCGATCAAAACGCAGATCCAGGTTGCGCCCAGGACGCGCCGGCCGCTCGAAGGTGCCCGACGCACCTGGCGCGCTGATCTCGCTACCTTCACCCAGATAAGCGCTGGCCGCCGCGATACGCAGGTCCTGCCCGGCAGGCGCGATGGCGATGCGCGCATCGCGGCCCAGCTCAAGTCGGTCGATCTTCAGTTCAGTCAGCGTGGCCGGCAGCAGCAGGGTTGCCGAATCCGCTACCCGCACGTGCTCCAAGTGCACGCTGGCCGCTTTGTTGGGCAGACGCAACATCGAGTGGGCAGCGACATCAAGATTCTCGGCCTGAGCCAGGGGCGCCGCCAGGGCGGCCAGCAACATCAATTTACGCACGACGGGTCGCCTCTTCAGGTTTGCGAATGGACATGACATGGAAGATCCCGGTGAGCAGGATCTGCAACCGGTCGAACCAACGGTGGCTACGGCCGCGCAGGCTGCCGTTGAAGCACAGCACTTCGAGCACATGCAGCGTCAGCAGCACGAGGCCAGCAGCATTGATGAGCAGGTTGATCGGCAGTGGCTGCGGCATGAACACGTTGAACAGCACCACCCACCAGAACACCACGGTCAGGGCTTTGCCCAAGCCCAGGATGAACTTCATGAACCGCCCCCACGGATTTTTATGGTTGTGTCGGCCAGGCCCGTAGCCACGGGCCCGGCCAGCAACAGTACCCCGCTTGCCGGGGCGCACGCCAGTGGTGGCTCAGTTCAGGTGCAGCTCTACCCGACGATTGCGCGCCCGGCCCTCGTCGGTGTCGTTGTCGGCCACTGGTTCGCTCTCGCCATGGCCTTGGCTGGTGACCTTCTGCGGCACCAGTCCCTGACTGATCAAGTACTCAGCGACACTACTGGCACGGCGTTCGGACAAGCCTTGGTTGTAGCTGTCGGAACCCACGCTGTCGGTGTGACCGATCACCTTGACGCTGAGCACGCTTGGGTCGCTGAGTTTGGGCAACAAGGCTTGCAGACGCTGCTGGGCGTCGGCGCTGAGTGCAGCCGAGTTGAAGGCGAACAACACCGGGCCCTGATCATCGAGGGTGATCACCTCGGGCGCTGCGGCGACCGGCTCAGGCCTTGGCTGTGACGGCGGGTATTGGGGCAACGGGCAGCCCATGTGGTCAACCTGGGTGCCCGCCGGGGTATCCGGGCAACGGTCGCGGCGATCGAAGACGCCATCGCCATCCTCGTCACCATCCTGGGCGTAGCAGATCAAGCCGCCAGCAATCGCCCCGGCTGCGCCAGCACCGGCTGCCCAGCTGGAACTCTCGATGGCCCCCAGGCCACCGCCGACCAGCCCACCAAGCAGGCTGCACAGTGGCCAGGTCCTTTGATTGAGAGGCGCGCTGCCATCGCTGTGGGTGGCACAACCGGCCAACAGCCCGGTGGCCATCACCAGCGGCAGTGCCGCCTTCGACAAAACACTCATGGTGAATGCTCCTGTGTCACCGGCCGCTACCGGTCACACAGGAGTAAAGACGCGCCCGCGCCACTTCACAAGGCGCGCACGCAGGGGCCGTCAGCGCTGGATCTTGATCTCGGTGCGACGGTTCATGGCACGGCCTTCGGCAGTGGCGTTGTCAGCAACTGGCTGCGTTTCACCGGCGCCCACCACCGAGACGAAGCTGCTGCGCGGAACGCCGTTCTCGACCAGGTAATCAGTCACCGAGTGCGCACGGCGCTCGGAGAGTTTCTGGTTATAACGGTCGGAACCAACGCTGTCGGTGTGCCCGGTGACGCTCAGGCGAGCCGAGCTGGTTTCTTGTTTCAGGCGTGTGGCGATCGTGTTCAGGCGCTGCTTGTCGGCAGGCGTCAGACGCGCGGAATCGAATTCGAAGTGCACATCACGGATGACGATGACCTCTTCCTTCGGTGCCGGCGCAGGCGCTGGCGCTGTCACAGGTGGTGGTGCCGGAGGGCAGCCATTGGCGTCCACCTGCACGCCACGCGGGGTGCCCGGGCACTTGTCGCGGCTGTCCGGCACACCATCGCCGTCCTCGTCGCCATCGCCATGGGCCCAGCAATAGCCGGCCGCCAGACCACCACCGAGCAACGCGCCCCAACCTGCCCAACTAGAACTTTCAATGGCGCCCAAGGCAGCGCCACCTACACCCCCGACGGCAGCACACTTCGGCCAGTCGGTTTTTTGCAAACCTGCACAACCAGTCAACACACTGGTGAGCAGAACCAGGGGTATCGCTGTGCGTACTATGCTCATCTTGTTGCTTCTCCTAGGGGGAATCGGTGCAAAACCGATGCTCTGGGAGTAAAGACCGCCGTTTGGCGCATTGCCAGCAATCAGCCACGCAACGGCGTCATGCCCCTTTGCCCGCAAGCCCAAGCCCGCTAGTCTTGGCCGATCTGAACGAGGACTGGCAATGACCGACGTTTTCTCTTCCCGCACCCCGCAACAGGCGCTAGCCGCCCTGCTCGAGCGCTTCGCCCCGCACAACCTGCTGCTGGTGGGCAGCCGTTTTCCGGCCCTGGAGGCGTTCGCCCAGGCTCACCCGGACACTCGCATCGAGCAAGCAGCGCCCGGTCCGCTGCCGGCGCCACTGGCCGCACAGCGCTTCGACCTAGCGTTGCTGGTGGACTGCCTCGAACACCTGCCCAAGCGCGGCGGCTTGGAGCTGCTGGGCGGCATCCGCAACCTAAATGCCAGCCGTGTAGCGGTACTGGCCGACCTGCCCGCCTGCGGCTGGCAGGACACCGATTTCTTTTCCCTGGCACTGGTCGCCAGCGAAAAATTTGAACGCGATGGCCAGGTGCTGAGCCTGTTTACCTATGATCTGCATGACTATAAACAGGTCCCGGATTGGCTCAACGCCAAGTTCTGGGCCAATCCTGAAAACTTCGGCAAGTACTGGTGGTGATTCAATGAGTGTCTCAGTCTGCCCCTGTGGCAGTGGCAACCTGCTCGACGCCTGCTGCGGGCATTATCACGCCGGCACCCCGGCACCGGATGCGCAGGCATTGATGCGTTCGCGCTACAGCGCCTACGTGCTGGGGCTGGTGGATTACCTGGTGGCCACCACCCTGCCGGCCCAGCAAGCGGGCCTGGACCGCGCCGGCATGGCGGCCTGGAGCGCCCAGAGCACCTGGCTGGGCCTGGAGGTGGAGAGCGCCGAGGTGCTTGGCGGGCAGCCCGAGCACGCCTTCGTCACCTTTACCGCACGCTGGCACGACCTGGAAGGCGATCACCAGCAGCGTGAGCGCTCGGCGTTCGTCCAGCACGCCGGGCGCTGGTATTTTATCGACCCCACCGTGGGCCTGAAAGCCGGACGCAACGACCCTTGCCCCTGCGCCAGCGGACAGAAATTCAAGAAGTGCTGTGCCGCCTACCTCGCAGGCTGAGGCGCACTGGTGCGATAATCGCGCCATATTCAACCGGAGTACCCCGCAATGACCCAGCAACCCCACGTCCATGGCCCCGACTGCAACCACGATCACGACCACCATCACGACCACGGCCATGTGCACGGCCCGCACTGCAACCACGGTCACCAGGAGCCTGTGCGCAACGCCCTGAAAGACGTTGGTCGCAACGACCCGTGCCCCTGCGGCAGCGAGAAGAAGTTCAAGAAGTGCCACGGCGCTTAACAGCAGCCACTCGCGGCAAGCTACAAGCTGCAAGCAAGAGCAAATCACCAGCGCACGTGCTTTTACTTGCAGCTTGCCCTACCACTGGTAAATAAACCGCCCCGGCACCTTGCATGGCGACTGCGCGCTCACTACCTTAGCGCCTTTCCAACCCCGCCACGCCCTGCAGGAGCCCCGCCATGGCCGCCCTTCCCCCTTTCCGCCTTCGCTTCGGCGGCGCCGCCGCGCTGCTCGGCATGCTTGCGCTGGCCGGCTGCCAGATGGGCGGCTACCAGGACAGCGTTCCGCCAAGCACGGGCGTGCAACCGCTCAAGGGCCTGGCACAGAACGTGTCGGTACGGCGCAACGCCATGGGCGCGCCACTGATCGAAAGCAGCAGCTTCCATGACGCGCTGTTCAGCCTGGGTTATGTGCATGCCGGTGACCGCATCGGCCAAATGCTCAGCATGCGCCTGCTGGCCCAGGGCCGCCTGGCCGAGCTGGCCGGCCCCGAGGCACTGGACATCGACCGGCTGATGCGTGCGGCCAACTTGAAGCAGAGCGCCGGCCAGCTCTACGCCGACGCCTCGCCACGGCTCAAGCGTTTCTTCGAGGTGTACGCCCGCGGCGTCAACGCCTACCTGTTCCGCTACCGCGACAAGCTACCAGCGGAGCTGGCCAGCAACGGCTACCGCCCGGAATACTGGAAACCCGAGGATTCGGCGCTGATCTTCAGCCTCTATGCGTTCAGCCAGTCGGTGAACCTGCAAGAAGAGCTGTCGGCCCTGACCCTCGCGCAACAGGTGGGTATCGACAAGCTGGCCTGGCTGCTGCCCGGTGCCCCCGACGAGCCGCTGGCGCATGCCGAAACCGACAAGCTCAAGGGCCTGAACCTGGCCAGCCAACTGCCGGGACTGACCTCGCTGGCCGCCTCCAGCCAGCAACTGGCTGATCTCGGCCTGCTGGGCAACCCTGGCTCATCCAACCTGGCCCTGGGGCCACAGCGCAGCCGCAGCGGCAAGAGCCTGCTGGCCAGCGAAAACCGCGCCACCTGGGCACTGAGCCCGGTGCAGATTCACACCGGCAAGTATCAGGTCGCCGGTCTGTCGCTACCGGGCCTGCCGATCATGCTGGCGGGCTACAACGGCAAACTGGCCTGGAGCGCCAGCGCGGTGATGGCCGACAATCAGGACCTGTTCCTCGAACAGGTGCGTCGCCAAGGCAACCAGCTCACCTACCTGGCCGACGGCAAATGGCAGAATGCCCGGGCGCGCAACGAAACCTTCTTCGTGCGTGGCCAGCGCCCACAGCGCGAGCTGATGTACGACACCCGTCATGGCACGCTGCTGCCGGGTCACGGCAGCCTGGGCCTGGCCCTGCACCTACCGCAGCTCAAAAATGACCGCAGCCTCGATGCGCTGTTCGACCTGACCCGCGCCAGCAACGTGGAGCGGGCCTTCGACAGCACCCGTGAAGTCGGCGCTGCCGCCCTGAACTTCGTGTTCGCCGAGCCCGAGCACATTGGCTGGCAAGTCAGCGGCCGCTACCCGAACCGCCGCGACGGTCAGGGCCTGCTGCCCTCGCCCGGCTGGGACGGTCGTTACGACTGGGACGGCTTTGCCGACGCCATGCTCCATCCCTATGACCAGGACCCGGCCAGTGGCTTCATCGGCCACGCCAACCAGCGCAGCCTGCCCAAGGGCTATGGCATGCAGCTCTCAAGCACCTGGTATTACCCCGAGCGCGCCGAACGCCTGGCCGAACTGGCTGGCAACGGTCGCCACGACAGCCGCAGCCTGATGGCACTGCAGAACGATCAGGTGACGCTGCTGGCGGCCAAACTCAAGCAGATGTTCGACGCCCCAGGCATGGCCCAGCCGCTCAAGCAGGCCATCGATGCCCTGCCTGCGGCGCAGCGCGACAAGGCGCGTGACGCGCTTGCGCGGCTCAAGGCCTTCGACGGCCGCCTGAGCCCGGTATCGGCGGATGCCGCGCTGTACGAGCTGTTCCTGCAAGAGGTCACCCGGCAAACCTTCCTCGACGACCTTGGCCCGGAGTCCAGCCCAGCCTGGCAAGCCTTCGTCAGCAACGCGCAGCTGTCGTACTCAGCCCAGGCCGACCACCTGCTGGGCCGCGACGACAGTCCGTTCTGGGACGACCGCAGCACCCCGCACAAAGAAGACAAACCTACGATCCTGGCCCGCAGCCTGGCGGCAGCCATCGATGCCGGCACGGCCCAACTGGGCGCCGACCGCCGCGCCTGGCAGTGGGGCAAGCTGCACCAGTACCGCTGGCCAGCGGCTAACTACAAAGGGCTGGGCGACACCCTCAACCGCTCGCCGATGGACGCCGGTGGCGACTTCACCACCCTGGCCCTGACCCCGTACGCCTGGGGCAGCCACTTCGACACCCGCCTGCCGGCCTCGGCACGGATGATCGTCGACTTCGGCCAGGCCGAGCCCTTGCAAGTGCTGACCAGCAGCGGGCAATCGGGCAACCCCGCCAGCCGTCACTACAGCGACGCACTGGACGCCTGGTTCAAGGGCCGCTTCAGCAGCCTGCCGCTGCAACCGCAGAACTTCGGCCGGGCCTACGGCAGCCAGCGCTTGACGCTGGTGCCGGGCAAGTAGCCGGTTGCAGGCATGAACACGCCGCCTGGGCTGGCGGCGTGCTCCTTCAACACACACCCTTGCGCCAAAGCGCGCCAATAACAGAACTTTCCCGAAGCTTTCACGCTCCCACCTTGTAACGTCGCTACCGAAGCCCATGCCCATGGACCTCGTCATTGCCCGCCCTGAAGGCCTCTATTGCCCACCTGGGGACTTTTACATCGACCCGTGGCGCCCGGTGGAGCGCGCGGTCATCACCCACGGCCACGGCGACCACTCGCGCCCCGGCAACCGTCACTACCTGACCGCCGCTGACGGCGCCGGTGTGCTGCGCAGCCGCCTGGGCCAGGGCATTGATCTGCAAACACTGCCCTACGGCGAACGCCTGCTGCACCATGGCGTGACCTTGAGCCTGCACCCGGCCGGCCACGTACTGGGCTCGGCCCAGGTTCGCCTGGAATACCAGGGCCAGGTGTGGGTCGCCTCGGGCGACTACAAAGTCGAGCCCGACGGCACCTGCGCGCCGTTCGAGCCGGTGCGCTGCCATACCTTCATTACCGAATCCACCTTCGGCCTGCCGATCTACCGCTGGCCGCCGCAAGCCGAGGTGTTCGCCGCCATCAACGCCTGGTGGCGCGGCAACCGCGAGGCGGGCAAGGCCAGCGTGCTGTTCTGTTATGCCTTCGGCAAGGCGCAACGCATCCTGCACGGCTTGGACGCCGGGCTCGGGCCGATTCTGGTGCACGGTGCGGTGGAGCCTCTGAACCGGGTCTACCGCGAAGCCGGCGTGCACCTGCCAGAGACCCGTTACGCAGGCGACATCCCACGCAATGACCCACTGCTGCGCCAAGCCTTGGTGCTGGCACCGCCCTCGGCGGCGGGCAGCAGTTGGATGAAGCGCTTCGGCGACTACAGCGACGGCTTTGCCAGTGGTTGGATGCGCCTGCGGGGCACGCGCCGTCGGCGTGGCGTCGACCGTGGCTTCGTACTCTCCGACCATGCCGACTGGCCCGGCCTGCTGTGGGCGATCACCCAGACGGGCGCTGAGCGGGTGATGGTGACCCACGGCTCGGTCAACGTGCTGGTGCGCTACCTCACCGAGCAAGGGCTGGATGCCCGGGGCTTCGTCACCGAGTACGGCGAGGAAGACGACAACGCCAGCGCAGAGCCTGGCGCATGAAGGCCTTCGCCGACCTCTACCTGCGCTTGGACGCCACCACGTCGAACAATGCACGCCTGCACGCGCTGGTCGACTATTTCGCCAGCGCACCGCCACAGGATGCCGCCTGGGCGGTGTACTTTCTGGCAGGAGGCCGGCCACGCCAACTGGTCCCCAGCCGCCTGCTGCGCGAGCTGGCCACGCAACTGTCTGGCCTGCCGCCGTGGCTCTTCGAGGAGAGCTACCAAGCCGTGGGTGACCTGGCCGAAACCGTTTCATTGCTGTTGCCCGAAAGCCCCGACGCCAGCGACGAAAGCCTGGCCGACTGGGTCGAGCAGCACCTGCTGCCGCTGCGTGGTCAACCACCGGAGGTTGTGCGCGAGCGCTTGCCAATACTCTGGTCACAGCTAGACCGCCCGAGCCTGATGCTGTGCCTGAAGCTGATCACCGGTAGCTTCCGCGTTGGGGTCTCCAAACTCTTGGTCACCCGCGCCCTGGCACAACTGGCGGGGCTCGACGCCAAGCGCGTAGCCCAGCGCCTGGTGGGCTACACCGACCTCAACCATCGCCCCAACGCCGAGCGCTACCTTGCGCTGATCGCCCCCGAATCCACCGATGAACACCAGCAACGTGGCGGCCAGCCCTATCCGTTCTTCCTGGCCCATGCGCTGCAACTGCCAGTGGCGCAATTCGACGCGCTGCTCGGGCCGCCGTGCGACTGGCTGGTGGAGTGGAAGTGGGATGGCATCCGCGCCCAGGTGGTCAAGCGTGAGGGACGCGTATGGGTGTGGTCGCGAGGCGAGGAGTTGATGACCGAACGCTTCCCCGAGCTGCATAGCCTGGCGGACACACTGCCCGATGGCGTGGTGATCGATGGCGAGATACTGGTCTGGAAACCGGATACCCAAGGCATTGCCGTGCAGCCCTTCGCCTTGTTGCAACAGCGCCTGGGGCGCAAGACCCTGAGCAAGAAGCTGCTGGCCGAGGCGCCGGTGGTCCTGCAGGCTTATGACCTGCTGGAATGGCAAGGACACGATTGGCGCAACCAACCGCAACATGTACGTCGCCAGCAACTCGAACAACTCCTGCAACGCTACCCGTTGGCGCCCTTGCTGCTATCGCCACTGCTCACCGGCGACAACTGGTCCGAACTGGCCCAGCAACGCGAGCGCTCGCGCAGCCTGGGCGTCGAGGGGCTGATGCTCAAGCGACGCGATGCCCTGTACGGCGTGGGCCGCACCAAGGACATGGGGCTGTGGTGGAAGTGGAAAGTCGACCCGTTCAGTATCGACGCGGTATTGATCTACGCCCAGCGGGGCCACGGCCGGCGTGCCAGCCTGTACAGCGACTACACCTTTGCGGTGTGGGATGCACCACCCGGTACAGCCGGACGCAGCCTGGTGCCATTCGCCAAGGCCTACTCGGGGCTCAGCGACGAACAAATGCGCCAGGTCGATGCCATCGTGCGCAAGACCACCGTCGAGACCTTCGGCCCGGTACGCAGCGTCACCCCGACCTTGGTGTTCGAGCTGGGCTTCGAAGGCATCGCCTTGTCCAAGCGCCACAAGAGTGGCATCGCGGTGCGCTTCCCCCGGATGCTGCGCTGGCGTCAGGACAAAACTGTCGAGCAGGCCGACGATCTGGCCACTCTCCAGGCGCTGCTGGGCTGACGCTGCGCCGCAGGTGAAGTTGTACTGCTATCCTTGGCCCCGGCTCATGTCACCGATCGTTATCCCAGGACCCCCATGCACCATTCGACCCACGACCTGCTCTCCCCTGTTCCGGGCAGCGCCCGCCAACTTCACAGCTTCCACTTTGGTCCGCGCGGCGGCACCAAGGTGTACATCCAGGCCTCGCTGCACGCCGACGAGCTGCCCGGCATGCTGGTGGCCTGGCACCTGAAGCAGCGTCTGGGCGCGCTTGAGCAACAAGGCCGACTGCGTGGCGAGATCGTGCTGGTGCCGGTGGCCAACCCGGTGGGTCTGGAGCAGGTGTTGTTGGATGCGCCGCTGGGCCGCTTCGCGCTGCAAAGCGGCGAGAACTTCAACCGCAACTTCGTCGATCTGTCGGACAGCCTCGGCGACCAGATCGAGGCTCACCTCACCCAGGACCCCGCGCATAACCTGGCGCTGATCCGCGAGTACCTGCGTCGCGGCCTGGATGCCCACCCGGCGCTCACCCCGCTGCAGTCCCAGCGCCTCACCCTGCAACGGCTGGCCTGCGATGCCGACATCGTGCTCGACCTGCACTGTGACTTCGAGGCCGTGGAGCACCTGTACACCACGCCCGAGGCATGGCCCCAGGTCGAGCCCCTGGCGCGCTACCTGGGCGCGCAGGCCAGCTTGCTGGCCACCGACTCCGGCGGGCAATCGTTCGACGAATGCTTCAGCCTACTCTGGTGGCAGTTGCAACAACGTTTCGGCAAGCGCTTCCCGATCCCGCAAGGCAGCTTCTCGGTGACCGTCGAACTGCGCGGACAAGCCGACGTCAGCCATGAACTCGCCACCCAGGACTGCCAGGCAATCCTCGACTTCCTGACCCACAACGGCATCCTCGAGGGCCAGCCAGCGCCACTGCCGCCCCTGCGCCAACCCGCCACGCCGCTGGCGGCGGTGGAACCCGTCACCGCCGCGCTGGGCGGGCTGCTGGTGTTTCACGCCAAGCCCGGACAGTACCTGGAGGCCGGGCAACTGATCGCCGAAGTCATCGACCCTCTCAGCGATCGCGTGACGCCGCTGCGCAACAGCCAGGCCGGGCTGCTATATGCACGTAGCCTGCGGCGCATGGCCACGGCGGGCATGGTGGTTGCCCACGTGGCGGGCGAAACGGTGTGCCGCAGCGGCTACCTGCTGGGCAACTGATCGGCTAAACCATTGGGTGGCTGGCGTGGTCCACTAGAGGCACAGTCCTCGACGGATCATTCGCCAGCATGCCTGACCTCGCTTCCACCTGGTTCGCCGCCCGCGGCTGGAAACCCTTCGCCTTTCAGCGCCAGGTCTGGGCGGCGGTCGGCAGAGGCCGCTCAGGCCTGCTCCACGCCAGCACCGGCGCGGGCAAGACCTATGCGCTCTGGCTGGCCGCCCTGCGCGCGTTCGCCCAAACCGATGGCCGGCGCCAGCCCGCCCCCTTGCAGGTGCTGTGGATCACCCCCATGCGCGCCCTAGCCGCGGACACGGCGCGAGCCTTACAGGCCCCATTGGATGATCTTGCCCTGAACTGGACCGTTGGCGTACGCAGCGGCGACACCGACAGCGCCGAGCGTGCCCGCCAGGCTCGGCGCCTGCCCAGTACGCTGATCACCACCCCCGAAAGCCTTACCTTGTTGCTCACCCACGCCCAGGCCGAACATCACTTCGCCAGCCTGCGCATGGTGGTTGTCGACGAGTGGCACGAATTGCTGGGCAACAAACGCGGCGTGCAATTGCAACTGGCGCTGGCACGTCTGCGCCGCTGGCATCCAACGTTGCAGGTGTGGGGGCTGTCGGCGACCTTGGGCAACCTCGACCATGCCTTGCAGGTGCTGGTGCCCGATGACGGGTTGTTGATCAAAGGGCGCCAGGGCAAGCAACTGGTGGTCGACAGCCTGATCCCCGCACAACTCGAACGCTTCCCGTGGGCTGGGCACATGGGGCTGAAGATGCTCGAGCCGGTAGCCAACGCCATCGAAAAGAGTGCCAGCAGCCTGGTATTCACCAATACCCGCGCCCAAGCCGAACTGTGGTATCAAGCCCTGCTCCAGGCCCGCCCGGAATGGGCAGGGCTGATCGCCCTGCACCACGCCTCACTGGCCCGTGCGACCCGCGACTGGGTCGAAGCAGCGCTCAAGCAAGGCCAGCTCAAGGCGGTGATCTGCACCTCCAGCCTGGACCTGGGCGTTGATTTCTTGCCGGTGGAACGGGTGTTGCAGATTGGCTCAGCCAAAGGCATCGCCAGGCTGATGCAGCGTGCTGGACGCTCGGGGCACGCGCCGGGACGCACCTCGCGCATCACCCTGGTCCCGACCCACAGCCTCGAACTGGTCGAGGCCGCCGCCACGCGCCAGGCGTTGGCCAGCGGACGCATCGAAGCACGCTACTCACCGCGGCTTTGCATGGATGTGCTGGTGCAGCATCTGGTGAGCATGGCGCTTGGCGCCGGCATGCGCCCGGACTCATTGCTGCAAGAGGTGCGCAGTACCTGGGCCTACCGTGATCTACACGACAGCCAATGGCAATGGGCCCTGGACTTTGTCCGCAACGGTGGCGGCGCGCTGAGCGCCTACCCTGACTACCAACGCGTCGAAGCACACGCCGACGGAGTCTGGCGGGTCACCAGCGAGCGCCTGGCGCGGCGCCATCGTTTCGGTATGGGCACCATCGTCAGCGATGCCAGCCTACAGGTGAAATACTGGAGCAAAGGCGGCGCAGGGCAGTCGCTGGGCAGCATCGAGGAGGCCTTCATCGCGCGCCTGCGTCCCGGCGACAGCTTGATGTTCAGTGGCCGCGTACTGGAGCTGGTGAGGGTCGAGAACATGACCGCCTACGTGCGCCGTAGCACTTCGCGCAAGGCCGCCGTGGCGCGCTGGAATGGCGGGCGCATGCCTCTGTCCAGCGAGTTGGCCGACGCTGTGGTCGAACAGTTCGAGGCCGCAGCCCAGGGCCGCTTCGACAGCGACGAACTGCGCGCCGTGCGGCCCTTGCTGGCGCTTCAGGCGCAATGGTCGGCACTGCCCACGCGCTCGAGCTTGCTGGCCGAAACCCTGACCACTCGCCAGGGCTCGCACCTGTTCCTCTACCCCTTCGCCGGACGCATGGCCAACCTCGGACTGGCCAGCCTGATCGCCTGGCGTGTCAGCCGCGACCAACCCCTGTCGGTCTCGATAGCGGTCAGCGACTACGGCCTTGAACTGCTCACCCCTTCGCATCTGGACTGGGCCGCCCACCTGCCCGCTGCACTGTCAGGCGAGGCGCTCCTGGCCGATACCCTGGCCAGCCTCAACGCCAGCGAAATGGCCCTCAGGCGTTTTCGCGAAATCGCCCAGATCTCCGGGCTGGTGTTCGGCGGTTACCCGGCCGCGCACAAGAGTGCCCGGCAGATCCAGGCGTCCAGCGGCCTTTACTTCGAGGTGCTGCGCAAGCACGACCCCGGCAACCTGCTGCTCGATCAGGCCCATGCTGAGGTACTGGCCGAGGAACTACAGATCGAGCGCCTGCAACATCACCTGCGCAGGATCGCCAGCCAGCGCCTGGAGCTGCGTGCACTGCGCCGCCCTGGTCCGCTGGCCTTCACCTTGTTGGTGGAAGGCATGCGCGAAACCCTGAGCACCGAAAAGCTGGCCGACCGCATCGCACGCATGGTACGAGACCTGGAAAGCGCCGCAGGCAATGGGCATGGATGAACTGCTGATCGAACATGCCGGCGAGCCATTGTGGCTGCTGGCCGACAAAGCCCTGTACTGGCCGGCCCGGCAAGCGCTGCTGGTGGCCGACCTGCACATTGGCAAGGCGGCCAGCTACCGTGCATTGCATCAACCGGTGCCAAGCGGCACCAGCGAGGCCACCCTGGCCAGGCTGGACGCCCTGCTGGCGCGATACACCTGCTCAATGCTGATCGTGCTCGGCGACTTCCTGCACGCCCGGCATGCCCGCACACCCACCACACTGGCCAAGTTGGCCGCGTGGCGGGAACGCCATGCAGACCTTCAGATCATCCTGATAAGGGGCAACCATGACCGCCATGCGGGCGATCCGCCCGCGCAGCTGAACATTACCGTGCACGAGGAACCCTGGCTGCTGGAGCCGTTCGCCCTGCGCCACGATCCCGAGGCGCATCCGACCCACCCGGTCCTGGCAGGCCATGTCCACCCGGCCTTCGTGCTGCATGGGCGCGGCCGCCAGCGCGTCCGTCTGCCCTGCTTCGTGGTCGGGCCACAGGTCACGCTGTTGCCGGCCTTTGGCGAATTCACCGGTGGCTGGAACGTCGTGTCGAGGCCCGGCACACGCCTGTATCTGACGGGTGCCGGGCAGGTATGGCCGATTCCAGAATGATCAGGCCACGGGCGCAGGAGGCGGCTCGTCGGGCAAGGTCGGTTCGCCGGGCTCCATTGGCGGGTGCTCGCCGGGCTCAGTCGGCTGTGGGGTATCGGGACCAGGCTGGTGCGGCACGCCGCCAGCCTGTACGCAAGTGGGCGGATGAGCCAGCAGCGACCAGGCCAGTATCCCGATCTGGTTCGGCTGCAGGACGGCCAGCTTGGCGCTGATTGCGGGGTCAATCTTCATGGGCAACTCCTGACGAGAGCCGGTGAGCGTCATGCACACCAGGACTGTTCATCTCGTTGGAGTCCATTGCCTGCAAACAATTCCAGGCAATTGGTCGACTCAGGTGCGCGGCAGGGTGACGCCACGCTGACCCTGGTACTTACCGCCACGGTCCTTGTACGAGACTTCGCACTCTTCGTCCGATTGCAGGAAGAGCATCTGTGCCACGCCTTCGTTGGCGTAGATTTTCGCAGGCAGCGTGGTGGTGTTGGAGAATTCCAGCGTCACGTGGCCTTCCCACTCGGGCTCGAGCGGGGTGACGTTGACGATGATGCCGCAGCGCGCATAGGTGCTTTTGCCCAGACAGATGGTCAGCACATCGCGCGGAATGCGGAAATACTCCACGGTACGCGCCAGGGCGAAGGAGTTAGGCGGGATGATGCACACGTCGCTCTTGATGTCGACGAAGCTGCCGGCATCGAAGTTCTTGGGGTCGACAGTGGCCGAATTGATGTTGGTGAAGACCTTGAATTCGTCGGCGCAGCGCACGTCGTAGCCGTAGCTGGAGACGCCGAAGGAGATGACTCGGCTGTCCTGTTCGCCGCGCACCTGGCGCTCGACGAACGGTTCGATCATGCCGTGTTCCTGCGCCATGCGGCGAATCCACTTGTCCGATTTGATGCTCATGGCGGGGAGTCCTGAGAGTGCAAGGTGAAAAAAATCGTGACGCGCATCTTACCGGTCCCGGCGCCTGCGGCAAAGTCGCATCCTTGCTCCTGGACCCAATCCCCGCCAGTCGGGGCCTGTGGCGCCACCGATCCGAATTGCGACAAACCCATCGACGGTTATTGGCAGGCCAGGGAAAGTGGGTTAAGGTGACGCCACTGTGCTGCACGCGACACCGAAGATCTGTTTGATGCACGATTTACGATCGGCCCATCTCCAAGAACCCTTCTGCTCCTTTGCACTCAGTTCACGGCCAGGGCTGTTCCTGAGCCGCCATCAACTTTGTCCAAGGAGACAGAAAAATGTCCAACCGTCAATCCGGTACCGTCAAGTGGTTCAACGATGAAAAAGGCTACGGCTTCATCACCCCTCAGTCGGGCGACGACCTGTTCGTGCACTTCAAAGCCATCCAAGCTGACGGCTTCAAAACCCTGAAAGAAGGCCAGGCTGTTACTTTCGTCGCTACCCGCGGCCAGAAAGGCATGCAGGCTGAAGAAGTTCAAATCGCCTAAGTCGATTTAGCTTCCTCGCTTCAGAAAAAACCCGCCATTGGCGGGTTTTTTTGTGTGCGTTGCAAAACCATGCAGGCCGTGGGAGCAGCGCTGCACCGCCCCCAACGTGATGGCCTACGGCTCAGTCTTCGCTGATGGTGATACTCGGCATCGCAGGGGCTGCGGCTTCCTGCAACACGATACGCGCGCCCACCTGCCGCGCCAGCTCCTGATAGACCATGGCAATCTGGCTTTCGGGCTCGGCGATAGCTGTCGGCTTACCGTTGTCGGCTTGCTCACGGATCAGCATCGACAACGGCAACGACGCCAGCAGCTCGACGCCATACTGCGCGGCCAGTTTCTCACCCCCGCCTTCACCGAACAGATGCTCGGCGTGACCACAGTTGGAGCAGATGTGCACAGCCATGTTCTCGACCACACCCAATACCGGGATGTTGACCTTACGGAACATCTCGACGCCCTTGCGCGCATCCAGCAGCGCCAGGTCCTGAGGCGTAGTGACGATTACAGAACCTGCCACCGGCACTTTTTGCGCCAAGGTCAGCTGGATATCGCCGGTGCCCGGCGGCATGTCGATCACCAGGTAATCCAGGTCGTCCCAAGCCGTCTGGGTAACCAGTTGCAGCAGCGCACCGGAAACCATCGGCCCACGCCAGACCATCGGCGTATTGTCGTCGGTGAGGAACGCCATGGACATCACTTCGACGCCATGGGCCTTGATCGGGACGAACCACTTCTGGTCGCGTACTTGTGGTCGAGTGCCTTCGGCGATGCCGAACATCACGCCTTGGCTGGGGCCGTAGATGTCAGCGTCAAGCATCCCGACCCTGGCGCCTTCACGGGCCAACGCCAGGGCCAGGTTGGCTGCGGTGGTCGACTTGCCTACCCCGCCCTTGCCCGACGCCACGGCGATGATGTTCTTGACGTTAGCCATGGCCGGCACCTGGGCCTGGGCCTTGTGGGTGGCGATCACGCAATCGATGGAGACGCTAACAGAACTGACCCCGTCCAGATTGCCGATGGCGGTTTGCAGCACTTGCGCCCAGCCGCCCTTGAACAAACCAGCGGCATAGCCGAGCTGCAACTGCACGCTGACCTGCCCGCCCTGGATCTCGATGGCCCGTACGCAACCGGCGCTGACCGGATCCTGGTTCAGGTAGGGGTCGGTATACTGGCGAAGCACGCCTTCGACGGCGGCACGGGTGACGGCACTCATGGAGACTCCCATTGGCAAACTGAATACGAAACAGGCGCCTATGCTAACCCGTCAATCGTCAGCATATGCGTTCGCGGGGTGAAATATATTCGTCAGGCCTTTATAGTTGCCGATCACCCTCATTTTTACCCCGTAGCCAGATAAGTAGCCGAGCCACCATGTCCGAGCCACGCCAGATTCTCGTCACCAGCGCCCTGCCCTATGCCAATGGATCCATCCACCTTGGCCATATGCTGGAGTACATTCAAACGGACATGTGGGTGCGCTTTCAGAAACTGCGCGGTAACCAGTGCATCTATGTCTGCGCCGACGATGCCCACGGCTCGGCGATCATGCTGCGTGCCGAAAAGGAAGGCATCACGCCTGAGCAGTTGATCGCCAACGTCCAGGCCGAGCACAGCAGCGACTTCGCCGACTTCCTGGTCGATTTCGACAATTTCCACTCCACGCACAGCGAAGAGAACCGCGAGCTGTCGAGCCTGATCTACACGCGTCTGCGTGATGCAGGCCATATCGCCACCCGTTCGGTGACCCAGTACTTCGACCCGGAAAAAGGCATGTTCCTGGCCGACCGCTTCATCAAGGGCACCTGCCCCAAGTGCGCGGCCGAAGACCAGTACGGCGACAACTGCGAAAAATGCGGCGCCACCTATGCCCCGACCGAGCTAAAGAACCCCAAGTCGGCGATCTCCGGCGCCACTCCGGTACTGCGTGATTCCCAGCACTTCTTCTTCAAGCTGCCGGAATTCCAGGCCATGCTGCAGCAGTGGACCCGCAGCGGCACCCTGCAGGACGCAGTCGCCAACAAGCTCGCCGAATGGCTGGACTCCGGCCTGCAGGAGTGGGATATCTCCCGCGATGCACCGTACTTCGGCTTCGAGATCCCGGGCGAGCCAGGCAAATACTTCTATGTCTGGCTGGACGCGCCGATCGGCTACATGGCCAGCTTCAAGCACCTCTGCGCACGCCGCCCGGAGCTGGACTTCGACGCGTTCTGGAACGAAGGCTCGCAGGCCGAGCTGTATCACTTCATCGGCAAGGACATCGTCAACTTCCACGCCCTGTTCTGGCCAGCGATGCTCGAAGGCGCAGGTTTCCGCAAGCCGACCGCAGTCAATGTGCACGGCTACCTGACCGTCAACGGCGCCAAGATGTCTAAGTCTCGCGGCACCTTCATCAAGGCGCGCACCTACCTGGACCACTTGCAGCCCGAGTACCTGCGCTACTACTACGCAGCCAAGCTCGGCCGCGGCGTCGACGACCTCGACCTGAACCTTGAGGACTTCGTGCAGAAGGTCAACTCCGACCTGGTCGGCAAGGTGGTGAACATCGCCAGCCGCTGCGCAGGCTTCATTCACAAGGGCAACGCGGGCGTGATGGTTGCAGGCGACGCTGCACCGGAGCTGACCGAGGCCTTCATCGCTGCCGCCCCCTCGATCGCCGATGCCTATGAAGGCCGTGACTTCGGTCGTGCAATGCGCGAAATCATGGCACTGGCCGACCGCGCCAATGCCTGGATCGCCGACAAGGCGCCATGGTCGCTGGCCAAGCAGGAAGGCAAGCAGGATGAGGTGCAGGCCATCTGCGCCCAGGGCATCAACCTGTTCCGCCAGCTGGTGATCTTCCTCAAGCCGGTTCTGCCGGTGCTGGCCGCCGACGCCGAGGCCTTCCTCAACGTCGCACCGCTGACCTGGAACGATCACCAGTCGCGCCTGGAAAATCACACGCTCAATCCGTTCAAGGCCCTGATGAGCCGTATTGAGCCTGCCAAGGTCGAAGCCATGGTCGCCGCCAGCAAGGAAGACCTGCTAGCCGCTGAGGCCAAGGTGTCCACCGGCAACGGCGAGCTGGCCAAGGATCCGCTGTCGGCAGAGATCGAGTTCGACACCTTCGCCGCCGTCGACCTGCGCGTGGCCTTGATCGTCAAGGCCGAAGCCGTGGCTGGCGCCGACAAACTGCTGCAACTGACACTGGACATCGGTGACGAGCGCCGCAATGTGTTCTCCGGGATCAAGTCGGCCTACCCCGACCCGAGCAAGCTCGAAGGCCGCCTGACCATGATGGTTGCCAACCTCAAGCCGCGCAAGATGAGGTTCGGCGTGTCCGAAGGCATGGTGATGGCCGCAGGCCCTGGCGGTGAAGAAATCTATCTGCTGAGCCCGGACAGCGGCGCCAAGCCCGGTCAGCGCATCAAGTAAGCCCCCGACTGCCCCGGCCCTTTGGCCGGGGCAGTCGCATCCGCCAGGCGCAGTCCCGCCAATCAAGCCACATCGCGGCGCTCGGTACGCTCAGAGCGTTGCAACAGCAACTGCTCGTCTGCGTGGTAAGCGAGGGCCGGCGACCTGCCGCCAGACCTCGCATCGGGCGTACAATTGCCTGCGCCCAGCGCCTCCACCCTCACGTCGTCAAGGAAGCCTTTGACCCCATGAATGCCGCAAAACGCCTGGAGATCTTTCGCAGGCTGCATGAAGACAACCCGTCCCCTAAGACCGAACTGGCTTACACCACGCCCTTCGAACTGCTGATCGCCGTGATCCTTTCGGCGCAGGCGACCGACGTCGGTGTCAACAAGGCGACGGCACGCCTGTATCCGGTGGCGAACACGCCCCAGGCCATTCATGCCCTGGGGGTGGAGGGGCTGAGCGAGTACATCAAGACCATCGGGCTCTATAACAGTAAGGCCAAGAATGTCATCGAGACCTGCCGCCTGCTGATCGAACTGCATGGTGGCGAAGTACCGCAAACCCGCGAAGCACTCGAAGCGCTCCCCGGCGTCGGTCGCAAAACCGCCAATGTGGTGCTCAACACCGCTTTCGGGCAATTGGCCATGGCCGTCGACACGCATATCTTCCGGGTGAGCAATCGCACCGGCATCGCGCCAGGCAAAACCGTTCTAGAGGTTGAAAAGAAACTCCTCAAGTTCGTACCCAAGGACTATTTGCTGGACGCCCACCATTGGCTGATTCTGCATGGGCGATACGTCTGCCAGGCACGCAAGCCGCGTTGTGGCAGTTGCCGTATCGAAGACCTGTGCGAATACAAGCACAAGACTTGCGACGATTGACTCACATAGAGAAAACCGCATATCACGATTGAAAAAATCTTTTTTACCGACTCCAAGAATCCCGTTATAAGGACGGCCAATGGCCCCTTGGCTTGGAGTGACGCATGAGCACCGATAAAGAAGACCTGGTTGTCGATGATGATTTCCCTAGCACGGATGAAGAGGTTGAGCCTCGGGTCGAAATCGCCAAGACCAATCTCAGCAAACGTCGCACCATCGACAACCTGCTGGAAGAGCGCCGCCTGCAGAAGCAACTGGCGGACTTCGACTACGACCTGTAAGACGGGCCAGCCAAAAGCCTCATCGGCAGAGGCTTTTGGCCTACAGTGTCAGGCCAGCCCGTGGCGCTGAGCCAATTCAATGAGGTCAACCAGCGAGCGGGCATTGAGCTTGAGTAACAGCCGGGTCTTGTAGGTACTCACTGTCTTGTTGCTAAGGAACATGCTGTCGGCGATCTCCTTGTTACTCTTACCCCGCGCAAGTTGTTGCAGCACCATCATTTCACGCCCCGAAAGGCGTTCGACCATTTCCTCCTCGGTACATCCACCATTGATGTTGCGGCCTTTTTGCAGGGCTTGATTGGGGAAGTAGCTGTAACCGGACAAGACCGCCTTGATTGCGCTGAGCAGCTCGGTGAGTTCCTGTTGCTTGCAGACATAACCGGCCGCCCCGGCCTGCATACAGCGCATCGAGAAGTGCCCAGGGGCCTGGGAGGTGAGCACCAGAACCTTGCTGCCCGGGCTCGCCATCGCGATGCGGGCGACCACTTCAAGGCCATCGAGCTTGGGAATCCCGATATCCAGAATGACGATGTCCGGCAGGTGCTCCCGCGTCAACTGCAAAGCGTCGACGCCGTTGTCGGTTTCCGCCACCACCTCGTAGCCATGCCGCTCCATCAGCATGCGCACCGCCAGGCGAATGACCGGGTGATCATCAACGATCAGCACTTTGTTCATGCGTTACCCATTAGATCCGTATTTAGTTTTGGCCAGCCACCATAACCGAGCATCGTGATCCGATAATCCGTAATTGTCCGCGAACCCTCATCAAAAGAGCTGTACTACTTCATTTAAAGAAACTTCCTACAGGCATGACGCTCCCGCAGCGCCTGGATGGTGCCTCGGACGCTTCCCGGGGAAGACCGCCGCTCTTACGCGTGCTCGATAAAAGACTTACAGATAAGGCAAAGCATGTCGGGGGCATTTATATGAAACAGGAAAACTTCAGCCCTTTGAGCCTTATCGCGATCTTCGCTGGCATCGTCGAGGCCTCAGCGCTGGCGTCACTGCCATTTCTCAGCGAAGCCAGCCAGGGCATCTACACTTGGTTTCTGGTCGGCTTTCCGTTCTTCCTGACGGTACTGTTCTTCCTGACACTGAACTTCAATGCAAAAGCCCTGTTCAGTCCGCAATCGTCCAGCGTCGCGCCAGCCCCCAGCGGCCAAGCTGACCCCCTTAGCCCTGCGCTGGCGCGGGCCACCACGCGCGAGCCGAACGCCAGTTTGATCGCTCTGTCCGGCCCACAAAGCGGCGTGGCCCTAGAGCAGCACATCCTGCGCATCGTCCGCCAACCGCAAAACCAGGCGCAACGCTGGGTCTTCTACGACCTGGAGGGTCAGCGCTGTCTAGAAATTTGCAGAACACCTCTGGAGGACGATGCGCCCAGGCCGCCCAGCGCTCCTGAGGCTTGAAACAGGCGTAAAAAAACCCGGCCGAGGCCGGGTTCTTCAGCACACGCGGGCGAATCAGAGCATCGAACGGCCTTTGTTGGCGGCGATGCGCATACGCAGTGCATTGAGCTTGATGAAGCCAGCAGCATCCGCCTGGTTGTAGGCGCCGCCGTCCTCTTCGAAGGTCGCGATATTGGCATCGAACAGCGAATCGTCCGACTTGCGGCCGACCACGACGACGTTGCCCTTGTACAGCTTCAGGCGTACGACGCCGTTCACGTTGACCTGCGAAGCATCGATCATCTGCTGCAGCATCAGACGCTCCGGGCTCCACCAATAGCCGGTGTAGATCAGGCTGGCATACTTGGGCATCAGCTCGTCTTTGAGGTGAGCGACTTCGCGATCCAGGGTGATCGACTCAATGGCACGGTGAGCCTTCAGCATGATGGTGCCGCCTGGGGTCTCGTAGCAGCCACGGGACTTCATGCCTACGTAGCGGTTCTCGACGATGTCCAGGCGACCGATACCGTTGGCACCACCGATGCGGTTCAGATCGGCCAGCACGGTGGCTGGACTCTTCTCGACGCCGTCGATGGCGACGATGTCACCGTTGCGGTAGGTCAGCTCGATGTAGGTCGCGGTGTCCGGGGCGTTCTCAGGCGAGACGCTCCAGCGCCACATGTCTTCTTCGTGCTCGGTCCAGGTATCTTCCAGGACACCGCCTTCGTAGGAGATGTGCAGCAGGTTGGCGTCCATCGAGTACGGCGACTTTTTCTTGCCGTGGCGCTCGATCGGGATGCCATGCTTCTCGGCGTAGTCCATCAGCTTCTCGCGCGACAGCAGGTCCCACTCGCGCCATGGTGCAATGACCTTGACACCCGGCTTGAGCGCGTAGGCACCCAACTCGAAGCGCACTTGATCGTTGCCTTTGCCGGTTGCGCCGTGGGAAATGGCGTCAGCGCCGGTTTCGTTGGCGATCTCGATCAGGCGCTTGGCGATCAGCGGACGGGCGATGGAGGTACCCAGCAGGTACTCGCCTTCGTAGACGGTGTTGGCGCGGAACATCGGGAACACGAAATCACGCACGAACTCTTCGCGCAGATCGTCGATGTAGATTTCTTTAACGCCCATCGCCTGGGCCTTGGCGCGGGCCGGCTCGACCTCTTCGCCCTGACCCAGATCAGCGGTGAAGGTCACCACTTCGCAGTTGTAGGTGTCCTGCAGCCACTTGAGAATCACCGAAGTATCAAGGCCGCCGGAATACGCCAGTACGACCTTTTTTACGTCCGCCATGCCATCACTCCACGGGGTTGTACGGAAAGCCTTCAAGTCTAACGGCCTTGCCGCAAAATTTACAGTGGGGCGACAGCTTGTGATGCCAAAGCGACAGGAACTGTCGTGCACGCGACCAACGCCTGCATTCAGGCCTTTTTAGCCGCCGATTGTGCAGGTGGCGCAGGCGTTGCAGCCGGTGCAGGCGCTGGCTCAAGCGGTTTCTCCACAGGCGTGACGCGGTCGAGTGTGATGTTCACGCGACGATTCTGCGCACGGTTGGCAGCACTGTTGTTCTTGACCAGCGGATAGCGCTCGCCGTGGAAACGCACGGTGATGTGCTCCTCCGGGACGCCATGGGCTTTGAGATAGTCGGCGACTGCCAGCGCGCGCCGGCGTGAGTTGTCACGGTTGCTCAGGCGGTTGCCGCTGTTATCGGAGTGCCCGTCAAGCTCGATGTGATTGACCGACGGATCGGCCTTGAGGTAATCGAGGATGATATCCAGGCGGGCCCTTGCCGAGCTGTCCAATTCAAGGCCGGTGCCCGGGAAGCCGATCTGGGTCTGGCGGATCTGATCAAAGTTCACCGGCAGCATCTTGCCGGCGCACGTCTGGTAGTCCGCATAGGCCTTGGCAAAGCTGACCGGCAACACTCGCACCTCCATGGCACGGCCACCTTCGCCTGCGTAATTGCGTATCACCGTGCTGCGCCCATCGAGCAAGCCGTTGATCAAACGGCTGGCCTGGCCTTGGCTGGAGGTAAACAGCACGCCCGTGCGGGCCATGCGCACCGCGCCCAGATTGATATCGCCGCGCCCCGGCTGCCAAGGTGCGGCAGCCGCCAGCAGAGTCGCGGAGCCGGCACCCAGCACGTTGCTGTCCGAACGCAGGCGGAAGGTTGGCTGCTCGCCGGCGCGGCGCACGAACTCGCCACTGCCGAAGCCTTCGATCGGCTGGACCAGGCGGCATTCGAACTGATCGCCCTCGACTTGCCAGGCAACGCTCTCCATGCGGGTCTGGAAGGTCATGGCCGCAGCCGGCAGGCTGGCAACGAGGGTGAACAGGGCTAGATAACGCTGGCGCACGGGAGGCTCCACAAATTCTGACGACTTACCCCAAGGCTATCGGACGCCTCGGGCAAAACTTGATAGCCGTGCTCGCGCCAGGGTTTTCCGGTAGGATTGGCAGTCGAGTTCGACCCGCCTGGAAACCCCAATGTCCGATCGCCTGACCCTCCTGCGTCCCGACGACTGGCACATCCATCTGCGCGATGGTGCCGTCTTGCAACATACCGTCGGTGACGTGGCGCGTACTTTCGCCCGCGCCATCATCATGCCCAATCTGGTCCCGCCGGTGCGCAATGCCGTCGAGGCAGGCGCCTACCGCGAGCGTATTCTCGCCGCTCGCCCGGCCGGCAGCCGCTTTGAACCGCTGATGGTGCTGTACCTCACCGACCGCACCAGCCCCGAGGATATTCGCGCAGCCAAGGCCAGTGGCATCGTGTACGCCGCCAAGCTGTACCCGGCCGGAGCCACCACCAATTCCGACTCGGGCGTGACCAGCATCGACAACATTTTCCCGGCGATCGAGGCCCTGGCCGAGACCGGCCTGCCGCTGCTGGTGCACGGTGAAGTGACGCGCAGCGAGATCGACGTGTTCGACCGCGAGAAGCGCTTTATCGACGAACACATGCGCCGTCTGGTCGAACGTTTCCCGACCCTAAAGGTGGTGTTCGAGCACATCACCACCAGCGATGCCGCGCAATTCGTCACAGAGGCCCCGGCCAACGTCGGCGCCACCATCACTGCTCAGCACCTGCTGTACAACCGCAACCACATGCTGGTTGGCGGTATCCGTCCGCACTTCTATTGCCTGCCGATCCTCAAGCGCAACACCCACCAGGTTGCGTTGCTGGATGCGGCTACCAGCGGCAATCCGAAGTTCTTCCTGGGCACCGATTCGGCCCCCCACGCCCAGCACGCCAAAGAGAACGCCTGTGGCTGCGCGGGCTGCTACACCGCCTACGCCGCCATCGAGATGTACGCCGAGGCGTTCGAGCAGCGCAACGCGCTGGACAAGCTCGAAGGCTTCGCCAGCAAGCACGGCCCGGACTTCTACGGCCTGGCGCGCAACACCGACACCATCACCCTGGTGCGCGAGGAGTGGACCGCTCCGGCCAGCCTGCCGTTCGGCGACACCAACGTGATCCCGCTGCGCGCGGGTGAAAAACTGCGCTGGCGCCTGCTGGAGGACAACGCGTGAGCGAAGACCTCTACGACGACGAACAGGACGTGCCATCCGGTGGCGGCTCGCGTCACCCCATGGCCGAGCGTTTCCGTGGTTATCTGCCGGTAGTGGTGGATGTCGAGACCGGTGGTTTCAACAGCGCCACCGACGCGCTGCTGGAGATCGCCGCGGTGACCATCGGCATGGACGAAAAGGGCTTCCTGTTCCCGGAGCACACCTATTTCTTCCGTGTCGAGCCCTTCGAAGGCGCGAACATCGAGGCAGCGGCATTGGAGTTCACCGGCATCAAGCTGGACCACCCGTTGCGTATGGCGGTGAGTGAAGAGTCGGCGCTTACCGACATCTTCCGTGGTGTGCGCAAAGCGCTGAAGGCCAATGGCTGCAAACGGGCAATCCTGGTCGGGCACAACAGTAGCTTCGACCTGGGCTTCCTCAACGCAGCGGTGGCGCGCAACGACATCAAGCGTAACCCGTTCCACCCATTCTCCAGCTTCGACACCGCCACCCTTGCCGGCCTGGCCTATGGTCAGACCGTGCTGGCACGGGCCTGCCAAAGCGCCGATATCGACTTCGACGGCCGTGAGGCGCATTCAGCGCGCTACGACACCGAGAAGACCGCCGAGCTGTTCTGCGGCATCGTCAATCGCTGGAAAGAAATGGGCGGCTGGCGCGACTTCAACGACTGAGCTGCAAGCTGCAAGAAAAAGCATGGCATACGTGCACTGCTCTTACTTGCCGCTTGAAGCTTCAAGCTTAAAGCCATAAAAAAACCGGCCATAAAGGCCGGTTTTTTTATGGCTGGCGCCTTACAGCTTGCCAGCGTTCTCGCTCAGGTAGGCAGCTACACCTTCCGGCGAAGCGTTCATGCCCTTGTCGCCTTTTTTCCAGTTGGCAGGGCAGACTTCGCCGTGCTCTTCGTGGAATTGCAGGGCATCGACCAGACGCAGCAGCTCGTCCATGTTACGACCCAGTGGCAGGTCGTTGACGATCTGAGAACGCACGACGCCATTGGTGTCGATCAGGAAAGCGCCACGGAAAGCCACGCCACCTTCGGACTCAACGTCGTAGGCCTTGCAGATTTCGTGGGTCATGTCGGCTGCCAGGGTGTACTTGACCTGACCGATACCGCCATTGTTGACCGGGGTATTACGCCAGGCGTTGTGGGTGAAGTGCGAGTCGATCGACACGCCGATCACTTCCACGTTGCGCGCCTGGAAGTCAGGGATGCGGTGATCCAGAGCGATCAGCTCCGACGGGCAGACGAAGGTGAAGTCCAGTGGGTAGAAGAACACCAGGCCGTACTTGCCCTGGATGGCCGAGGACAGGGTGAAGCTGTCAACGATCTCGCCATTGCCCAGAACAGCCGGAACGGTGAAGTCTGGGGCTTTTTTGCCAACGAGTACGCTCATTCGATTTCTCCTGATGAGGGGGTGGAAAAGCTTGCCCGGGGCAGCGCTGCCCCCGGAACCTGCAAAGACGAACCATCATACACGGCTTAAGGTGACAGGCCGAATCTCTGCCATCGGTCGCTCAAGCACGGCACTTACAGAAAGTGCTTTGACAAGCATTCTCATTACCATTACTCTCCATCGCATCGACTCAACCTGCGATGGTCAGCCTTTATGTATGTGTGTCTTTGTGTCGGCGTCACCGACGGACAGATCCGCGATGCGATCTACGAAGGATGCTGCAGCTACAAGGAAGTTCGAGCCGCCACCAACGTCGCCAGCCAGTGCGGCAAATGTGCCTGCCTCGCCAAGCAAGTGGTCCGCGAAACCCTGACCGACTTGCAACTCAGCCAGCAGGCCGCACTCCCCTACCCCGTTGAATTCAACGCGGCGTAGACAGCATATTTCAAAGAACCGGGCCCAGTGCCCGGTTTTTTATGCCTGAAATTCAATAAGTTACGCCATTAACGCGGTTCACAAACATTCTTATTCCTATTAAATTTCATTTATTATTCAATAACTTAGGTTTGACATAGATAAAGGTGAGGCTCAAACTCGTCGGCATTGGCTCAACTTTTATAGGGCAGGACCCCAACATGAAAGGCGACGTAAGCGTCATCCAGCATCTCAACAAGATCCTCGGAAACGAGCTGGTCGCAATCAACCAGTACTTCCTGCACGCGCGCATGTACGAAGATTGGGGCCTGAACAAGATCGGCAAGCTTGAGTACAAAGAGTCCATCACTGCGATGAAGGACGCCGATAAGCTGATCAAGCGGATTCTCTTCCTCGAAGGTATCCCCAACGTCCAAGACTTGGGCAAGCTGATGATCGGCGAGCACACCAAAGAGATGCTCGAGTGCGACCTGAAGCTTGAGAAAAAAGCCCACACCGACCTGAAAGCGGCCATCGCCCACTGCGAAACCGCTGGCGATTTCGGCTCGCGCGACGTACTCGAAGACATTCTCGAATCTCAGGAAGAGCACATCGACTGGCTGGAAACCCAGCTGGGCCTGATCGACAAGGTCACCCTGGAGAACTACCTGCAATCGCAGATGGGCGAAGAGTAACTTCAGTCTCTACGATCAGTAGCCCCGCCATGCGCGGGGCTTTTCTTTACCGGCACAAAAAACCCCGCACCTGGCGGGGTTCTTCGTGTCGGTAACCTGAATCAGGCTTCGGAAGCTTTGGCCTTGGCGGCGGCTTCCTTGATCAGGGTTTGCAACTCACCCTTTTCGAACATCTCCAGCATGATGTCGCTGCCGCCGACCAACTCACCACCCACCCACAGTTGCGGGAAGGTCGGCCAATTGGCGTACTTGGGCAGGTTGGCACGGATTTCCGGGTTCTGCAGGATGTCGACGTAGGCGAACTTCTCGCCGCAACCCATCACGGCCTGCGAAGCACGGGCCGAGAAGCCGCACTGCGGGGCATTCGGCGAGCCTTTCATGTAAAGCAGAATGGTGTTGTTGGCGATCTGCTCTTTGATTGTTTCGATGATATCCATGAAGCACCTCGGCTGAACTTTACGACGTGATCGTCGACACGGTGACGCATTGTATCGGAAACCCGAGCGGCGTGCTCGGCCTTGCCCAGGTTCATGCCGCCTCCACCTCCACAGGCACGCCATTGAGCGCGGCATTCCCCGATACACCATCGCGCAGGTGCTCGTCGGTCAGATCGTTGGCGCTCACCCCAGGCTGCGCAGCGGCCACCTGCAATTGCGCCCCTCGACGGTTGTGCCCATAACCATGTGGCAAGCTGACCACGCCGGGCATCATGTCGTCGCAGGCCTGTACCTGTACCTCGAGCACGCCGGTGCGCGAGCGGATGCGCACGGTCTGGCCATCCTGCAGATGACGCTGGCGCAGATCGTCAGGGTGCATCAGCAACTGATGCCGTGGCTTGCCTTTGACCAGCCGATGGTAGTTGTGCATCCAGGAGTTGTTACTGCGTACATGACGCCGACCGATCAGCAGCAACTCGCCAGGCCTCGGCGGTGCCTGGCAGGCCAGGCGCTGTAGATCGCCAAGCAAGGCAGCGGGCGCCGCTTCCACGACCTGGGAGGGGGTGCGCAGACGGGCCGCTAGGTTCGGACGCAGGGGCCCAAGGTCCAGGCCGTGAGGGTGCTGGTCGAGGGTCTGCAACGACAGCCGATGCGCAGTCTGGTCACCGTAGCGGCCTGTGCGCAAGGCATGTTCGATCATCTCGGCCGGCGCCACGGTTGGCTTGAGTGGCAACTGGGCACGGGCAGCGAAGGCCTTGGCCAGGCCGACGAAGATTTCCCAGTCGTGCAGCGCGCCTTCGGGCTTGGCCAGGATCGCCCGGTTGAACCGGGTCACATTGCGCACCGCCAACACGTTGAAGGTGGAATCGTAGTGATCGTTCTCCAGTGCCGAGGTAGACGGCAGGATCAGGTCGGCATGGCGCGTCGTCTCGTTGATGTAGAGATCGATGCTGAGCATGAAATCCAGGCCTTCCAGCGCCTGGTCCAGGCGGCGACCGTTGGGGGTCGACAGCACGGGGTTGCCAGCCACCGTCACCAGCGCCCGCACCTGACCTTCGCCAAGTTCGAGGATTTCTTCCGCCAGGGCCGAGACGGGAAGCTCGCCCCCGTACTCAGGCAGTCCCGATACCCGGCTCTGCCACTGGTTGAAATGGCCACCGGAGGTGGTCGCTACCAGGTCCACGGCAGGTTCGGTGCACAGCGCCCCGCCTTCACGATCAAGGTTGCCGGTGACCAGGTTGATCAATTGCACAAGCCAATGGCACAGCGAACCGAAGGCCTGGGTCGACACCCCCATGCGGCCATAGCACACGGCCTTGTCGGCAGCGGCGAACGCGCGAGCCAACTGACGAATGGCCTCGGCGGCAATGCCGCAGTGCACGCTCATGGCCTCGGCGCTGAACGGCGCAATGGCCTGGCGCACCTGCTCAAGGCCGTTGACCGGCAGGTGCGAGCCCCTCGCCAGGTCTTCGGCGAACAGGGTGTGCAGCATCGCCGCCAGCAATGCCGCGTCCGCACCGGGACGAATGAACAGATGCTGATCGGCCATCGCCGCCGTTTCGCTGCGCCGCGGATCGACCACCACCAGTCGTCCGCCCCTGGCCTTGAGCGCCTTGAGCCGCTTTTCGACGTCCGGCACGGTCATGATGCTGCCATTGGAAGCCAGCGGATTGCCGCCCAGAATCAACATGAAGTCGGTGTGATCGATATCCGGGATCGGCAGCAACAGGCCGTGACCGTACATCAAGTGGCTGGTCAGGTGCTGGGGCAACTGGTCGACCGAGGTCGCTGAAAAGCGGTTACGCGTCTTAAGCAACCCGAGGAAATAGTTGCTGTGGGTCATCAACCCATAGTTGTGCACACTGGGGTTGCCTTGGTACACCGCCACGGCATTGCGCCCGTAGGCCTGCTGTACCGCCCACAGCCGCTCGGCGGCCAGGGCGAAGGCCTCGTCCCAGCCAATCGCCTGCCAGCGCTCGCCGATACGCCGATGGGGCTGGCGCAGGCGGTCGGGGTCTTCCTGGATATCCTGCAGCGCGACGGCCTTGGGGCAAATGTGGCCACGGCTGAACGGGTCCAGGGCATCGCCCTTGATCGAGCTGATGCTGGCACGACCGTCGTCGGCATGGCTGACTTCGATATTCAGGCCGCAGATGGCCTCGCACAGGTGACAGGCTCGGTGATGCAGGGTCTTGGTCATGGCCGTCTCTGCCGTAGTGTTCAGAATGCCCGACTATGCGCCGGCACCGACGGCGCTGCCAGCGCGCTTCGCGGCGTGAATCGGGCGACATCAGGCCCACGATTCACGACAGGAGATTTGCAAAATACGCGCGGGGCCGTGTACAACCGCTGTAGCAAATAAAAAACAGCCTCGCCGCAAGGGTTTACGTCACCCGCTGATACATAGAGGCTGTTTCTCCCCTTGGTTTGAGGCGACATTTAATTATAGTATTGCGCCTTTCCCTATTCCGTCCGCCCCGTGCGGCTTACGCCGCAGGTCACTCCCGTTGTCAACAAAACCATACGGTCGACCTGCACACCGTTGCAGATAAGGTAGTCAATATGAGCGCTAGGCACTTTCTCTCCCTGCTGGATTTCACCACCGACGAATTGCTCGGTGTGATCCGCCGAGGCATCGAGCTGAAGGCCCTGCGCAAGCGCGGCGTGCTGTTCGAGCCGCTGAAGAACCGCGTGCTGGGGATGATCTTCGAAAAGTCCTCCACCCGTACTCGCGTGTCGTTCGAAGCCGGCATGATCCAGCTCGGCGGCCAGGCCATCTTCCTGTCGCCACGCGACACGCAACTGGGCCGTGGCGAGCCGATCGCCGACAGCGCCATCGTCCTGTCGAGCATGGTCGATGCGGTGATGATCCGTACCCACGCGCACAGCACCCTCACCGAATTCGCCGCCAACTCCAAGGTGCCGGTGATCAACGGCCTGTCCGACGAATCGCACCCGTGCCAGCTGCTGGCGGACATGCAGACGTTCTTCGAACACCGTGGCTCGATCCAGGGCAAGACCGTGACCTGGATCGGCGACGGCTTCAACATGTGCAACTCGTACATCGAGGCCGCGGTTAAATTCGACTTCCAACTGCGCATCGCCTGCCCTGAAGGCTACGAGCCGGCCGCACGCTTCCTCGCGCTGGGTGGCGACCGCGTACAGATCATCCGCGATCCCAAGCAAGCCGTGCATGGCGCTCATCTGGTGACCACGGATGTCTGGACTTCCATGGGCCAGGAAGAGGAAACTGCACGGCGCCTGGCGCACTTCGCGCCTTACCAGGTCACCCGCGAACTGCTCGACCTGGCGGCACCCGATGCCCTGTTCATGCACTGCCTGCCCGCCCATCGCGGCGAGGAAATCAGCCAGGACCTGCTCGACGACCCTCGTTCGGTCGCCTGGGACGAAGCTGAAAACCGCCTGCATGCACAGAAGGCCCTTCTGGAATTCCTTGTAGAACCGGCTTACCACCACGCATGAGTCAACCCCTACTGCTCAACCTGCGCAACCTCGCCTGCGGCTATGGCGACCAGCGCATCGTCCAGAACCTCAACTTGCACCTCAACGCAGGCGACATCGGTTGCCTGCTGGGCTCCTCCGGTTGCGGCAAGACCACCACGCTGCGCGCCATCGCCGGGTTCGAGCCGGTGCATGAGGGCGAGATCCAGCTGGCCGGCGAGGTGATCTCCCGCGCAGGGTTCACCCTGTCGCCGGAGAAGCGTCGCATCGGCATGGTGTTCCAGGACTATGCGCTGTTCCCGCACCTTACGGTGGCGCAGAACATCGCCTTCGGTATCGCCAAGCAGCCCAACCAGGCGGCGGTCGTCGAAGAGATGCTCGAACTGGTCAAGCTCAGTGGCCTCGGCGGGCGTTATCCCCACGAGCTGTCCGGCGGCCAGCAGCAACGCGTCGCCCTGGCCCGCGCCCTGGCGCCAGAGCCGCAACTGCTGCTGCTCGACGAGCCGTTCTCCAACCTCGACGTCGAATTGCGCCGACGCCTGAGCCACGAAGTTCGCGCGATCCTCAAAAGCCGGGGCACCAGCGCCATCCTGGTCACCCATGATCAGGAAGAGGCCTTCGCGGTCAGCGATCAGGTCGGGGTCTTCAAGGAAGGCCGGCTGGAGCAGTGGGACACGCCCTACAACCTCTACCACGAACCGCAAACGCCATTCGTCGCCAGCTTCATTGGCCAGGGTTACTTCATTCGCGGCCAGATGAGCAGCCATGAAGCAGTGACGACCGAACTGGGCGAGTTGCGCGGCAACCGCGCCTACACCCTGGCGGCTGGCAGTTCGGTCGACGTGCTGCTGCGACCGGACGACATCGTCCACGCCCCGGACAGCACGCTGCGCGCACAGGTCGTGGGCAAGAGTTTCCTCGGCGCATCGACCCTGTACCGCTTGCAACTGCCCACCGGCAGCGAGCTGGAAGCCATCTTCCCAAGCCACATCGACCATCAGGTCGGCCAGGACGTTGGCATCGCCGTGGCCGCCGACCATCTGGTGCTGTTCCCGGTGCCGGGCAGCGTGGCCGCCCAATTGCAGCTCCAGGAAAGTGGCGTTCGCCGCTACAGCTCGGCGCACTGAGGGCTGCTGCGCAGCAGCCCACCACCTACCCCCGGATTAGCTCGGGCCCCGCGCTCGCAGGGCCCTTCTCCCAGACAGGGCGGCGTATCAGAGTGTCAGGGTGCCGCTGGCCACGCGCGTGGCATGACCGCCGATCTTCACCCGCTGCCCCTCCAGCCTACAGAACAACTCCCCGCCACGCGCCGAACGTTGGGCGGCGCTCAGCTCTGTCTTGCCCAGACGCTCGGCCCAGTAGGGAATGAGCAGGCAATGGGTGGCGCCGGTCACCGGGTCCTCTGGAATGCCGATGGCCGGGGCAAAATAGCGAGAAACAAAATCATGCTGGTCGCCGCGTGCGGTGACGATTACCCCAAGCCCTGGCAAGCTCGCCAACGCCGCCATGTCAGGCACGCAATCGCGCACCGCCTGCTCCGACGACAAGACCACGAACAACTCCTTGCTCTGCCATACCTCGAGCACTTCACAGCCCAGCGCCTCGGCCACCGGCAACGGCTGCTCGACCGGTTGCGGATCGATGCGCGGGAAGTCCAGCAGCAGGCGATCGCCCTCACGGCTCACACTCAACGGACCGGACTGACTGTGAAAGTCCAAGCGCGGCTTCTGCTCGCCATACACCTCGAACAGCACATGGGCGCTGGCCAGGGTGGCGTGACCGCACAACGGCACTTCGGTCGTCGGGGTGAACCAGCGGATTTCATAGGCCTCGCCCTTGGGCACGACGAAGGCGGTCTCGGCGAGGTTGTGCTCGGCAGCAATACGCTGCATCAACGACGGCTCTAGCCATTGCTCCAGCAAATAGACCATGGCGGGGTTGCCGGCGAATGGGCGATCACTGAACGCATCGACCTGATGAAAGTGCAACTGCATGACACGGTCCTTCTGTCCTTGATGTAGAAGGCCGAGCATGGGGCAACGCGCGCAGAGCGAACAGTGACAGAGTGCGGTTTTTTGCGACCATACAGATCATGCGCAGCCAAGCGCGAGGCCTGCTCACACGCGACCGATCTCGGCGAAACGGCCCTGGGTATGCTCGGCCAGCACCGCAGCCGACAGTTCGACCTCCAGCCCACGACGGCCGGCGCTGACATGGATACTGTCGTGCGCCTGGGCGGATTGGTCGATGAAGGTGCGCAAGCGCTTCTTTTGGCCTAGCGGGCTGATGCCGCCCACCAGATAGCCCGTGGCACGCTGGGCGGCCTGCGGGTCAGCCATTTCGCACTTTTTCACCCCGGCTGCGTGGGCCAGGGCCTTCAGATCCAGGCTGCCCACCACTGGCACCACCGCCACCAGCAACTCGCCTTTCTCGCTGCTGGCCAGCAGCGTCTTGAACACCCGCTGCGGATCGAGGCCAAGCTTTTCCGCCGCCTCCAAGCCGTAGGAGGCGGTTTTCGGGTCATGCTCGTAGCTATGCACGCGGTGTTCGGCGCGCACCTTCTTCAACAGGTCCAGAGCGGGGGTCATCGACAGCTCCAATCGATCACAGATCGCCGCTACTTTAAGGGAAATTCCCCGCCCCCTCCAGCGAATGCCCCACGTTAGAGCAGTGGTTGCAGATCACGAGAAGCCAAAGCGGTCAGAAAGTGGCTGAACGTTCATTTTCGACCTTTGACATCAGCGTTTCTTGTCTATATTTTTTCGTTTGCGAATGATCGTTGCACCTATAGAGTGCGCACATCGTACCTGCCCGGCGTCAATGGGGATCGACCCCGGGCTTTTTGCTGTCGAGCGCCTAGCGACTCACAACAACAAGAAAGCGAGGACCTACATGACCACTGCTCTACGACAACCTGCGCTCAGCGCCCAATGCCTGGCCGAATTCATCGGCACTGCATTGCTCATCTTCTTCGGAACTGGCTGCGTCGCCGCGCTCAAAGTCGCCGGTGCCAGCTTTGGCTTGTGGGAAATCAGCATCATCTGGGGGGTCGGCGTGAGCATGGCGATCTACCTCACCGCCGGTGTTTCAGGCGCGCACCTAAACCCGGCCGTGAGCATCGCGCTCTGCGTATTCGCCGGTTTCGAGCGGCGCAAACTGCCGTTCTACATCCTTGCCCAAGTGTGCGGTGCCTTTTGCGGCGCGGCGCTCGTTTACACGCTGTACAGCAGCTTGTTCTTCGATTTCGAACAATCCCACGGCATGCTGCGCGGCAGCCAGGCCAGTCTGGAACTGGCCTCGGTGTTCTCCACCTATCCGCACCCGGCGCTGTCCACTGGCCAGGCCTTCCTGGTGGAAGTGATCATTACCGCGATCCTGATGGCCGTCATCATGGCCCTGACCGACGACAACAACGGGCTGCCACGCGGCGCCACCGCCCCGCTGCTGATCGGCCTGCTGATCGCCGTGATCGGCAGCGCCATGGGCCCTTTGACCGGCTTCGCGATGAACCCGGCCCGCGATTTCGGGCCAAAGCTGATGACATTCCTGGCCGGCTGGGGCGAGATCGCCTTTACCGGAGGCCGTGATCTCCCGTATTTCCTGGTGCCCGTGTTCGCACCGATTCTTGGCGCGAGCCTGGGCGCCGCCCTGTACCGCGGCCTGATCGCCCGCCACCTGCCCAGCACAGAGGCCGTCGCGCCACAGACAGACGATAATTCTCAGGGCGATACCCAGACCTCCTGAGGCCAGCGCCGGGCCCGAGGGCCCGCCACGCCCTGAACTCCCCCCATTTTCGTGCAAGGTCATCGCCATGACAGACAACCTGGACAAGAACTACATCATCGCCCTGGACCAGGGCACCACCAGTTCGCGGGCCATCATCTTCGACCGCGACGCCAATGTGGTCGGCACCTCGCAACGCGAATTCGCCCAGCACTATCCGCAAGCCGGCTGGGTCGAGCACGACCCGATGGAAATCTTCGCCACGCAGAGCGCAACCATGGTCGAGGCCTTGGCCCAGGCTGGCCTGAGCCATGCGCAGGTCGCCGCCATCGGCATCACCAACCAGCGTGAAACCACCGTGGTGTGGGACAAGCAAACCGGACGCCCGGTGTACAACGCCATCGTCTGGCAGTGCCGCCGCAGCACCGAGATCTGTGCCCAGCTCAAACGCGACGGCCATGAAGACTACATCCGCGAGGCCACGGGCCTGGTCACCGACCCGTACTTCTCGGGCACCAAGCTCAAGTGGATCCTCGATAACGTCGAAGGCGTGCGCGAGCGCGCCGAACGCGGTGAACTGCTGTTCGGCACCGTGGACAGCTGGCTGATCTGGAAATTCTCCGGCGCCAAGGTGCACGTCACCGACTACACCAACGCCTCGCGCACCCTGATGTTCAACATCCATACCCTGCAATGGGATGAAAAACTCCTCGAGATCCTCGGCATCCCACGCCAGATGCTGCCCGAGGTACGCCCCTCGTCCGAGGTCTACGGCCATACCAAGAGCGGTATCGCCATTGCGGGTATCGCCGGTGACCAACAATCGGCGCTGTTCGGGCAGATGTGCGTCGAGGCCGGTCAGGCCAAGAACACCTACGGCACAGGCTGCTTCCTGCTGATGAACACCGGCAAGCAGGCAGTCAAGTCGTCGCATGGCCTGCTCACCACGATTGCCTGTGGCCCGCGCGGTGAAGTGGCCTACGCCCTGGAAGGCGCCGTGTTCAATGGTGGCTCTACCGTGCAGTGGCTGCGCGACGAGCTGAAAATCGTCAACGACGCCTACGACACCGAGTATTTCGCCAGTAAGGTCAAGGACAGCAACGGCGTTTACCTGGTGCCGGCCTTCACCGGCCTGGGCGCTCCCTACTGGGATCCGTATGCCCGGGGTGCATTGTTCGGGCTGACACGTGGGGTCAAGGTCGATCACATCATCCGCGCGGCACTGGAGTCGATCGCCTACCAGACCCGCGACGTACTCGACGCCATGCAGCAAGACTGCGGCCAACGCCTGAGCGAACTGCGGGTCGATGGCGGCGCAGTCGCCAACAATTTCTTGATGCAGTTCCAGGCCGACATCCTGGGCACCTGTGTCGAGCGCCCGCAGATGCGCGAAACCACGGCATTGGGTGCAGCCTACCTGGCAGGCCTGGCCTGCGGTTTCTGGAGCGGACTGGACGAGCTGCGCGACAAGGCGGTCATCGAGCGCGAGTTCAGCCCGCAGCTGGATGAGGCGACCAAGGAGAAGCTGTACAAGGGCTGGCGCAAAGCGGTGGAGCGCACCCGCGACTGGGAAGAATAAGCCTCAAGCGATAAGCCTCAAGCGACAAGAAACAGCTGATGAATACGCGTTCAGGCTTTTTCTTGTCGCTTACAGCTTGAAGCTCAAGGCTGCCTTTTGGTTTCATGCAGCATTTGTCCGGCAGCCCCTAAGGACCGCCCCATGAATCTGCCTCCACGCCAACAACAAATCCTTGAGCTGGTCCGCGAGCGCGGTTACGTCAGCATCGAGGAAATGGCGCAGCTGTTCGTCGTCACGCCGCAGACCATTCGCCGCGATATCAACCAGCTTGCCGAAGTGAACCTGCTACGGCGTTACCACGGCGGCGCGGCCTACGATTCGAGTATCGAAAATACGGCCTACGCGATGCGCGCCGACCAGATGCGCGACGAGAAGCAGCGTATCGCTGAAGCGGTGGCCCGACAGATTCCCGACCATGCCTCGCTGTTCATCAACATCGGCACCACGACCGAATCCATCGCGCGCGCCCTGCTCAACCATAACCACCTCAAGGTCATCACCAACAACCTCCACGTGGCGGCAATCCTCGGCGCCAAGGACGACTTCGAGGTGCTGGTAGCGGGCGGTACGGTTCGTCGCGACGGCGGTGTGGTGGGCCAGGCCAGCGTCGATTTCATCAGCCAGTTCAAGGTGGATTTCGCCGTGGTGGGCATCAGCGGCATCGATGAGGACGGCAGCCTGCTGGACTTCGACTATCAGGAAGTGCGTGTATCCCAGGCGATCATCGCCAATGCTCGGCAGGTGATCTTGGCCGCGGACTCCAGCAAATTCGGGCGCAATGCCATGGTGCGCCTGGGTCCGATCAGCCTGATCGACTGCCTGGTGACCGACCAGCCCCCCTCCCCCTCGCTCACCCAGCAGCTCAACCAACACAAGATCCGCCTCGAAGTGGTCTGAGCGACCTGCAAGCTGCAAGAAAAAGCCGGACCGAGACATCCTGTCAATCGGAGTTCGGCTTTTTCTTGCGGCTTGAAGCTTACCGCTTGCCGCTTGCCGCTTACCTCTGACTTTCGTTTTTGTTCACTTGCTTGTCATCCGATCAGTATTTTCTATAAAGACTGACTGGCGACCGCCTGTTCATTGCGCTAGTATTTTCGAATTCGAACATTAATGTTCACATTCGATGTGAGCAACCTCAGGAGGCCTTGCCGTGTCCCAGTCCCTTTCGCCACAACCACTCGACTGCTACGACGTCGCCGTGATCGGCGGCGGCATCAATGGCGTCGGCATCGCAGCCGATGCGGCAGGGCGCGGCCTGAGCGTCTTGCTCTGCGAAAAAGACGACTTGGCCCAACACACCTCCTCGGCCAGCAGCAAGCTGATCCACGGCGGCCTGCGCTACCTCGAACACTACGAGTTCAGGCTGGTCCGTGAAGCCCTGGCCGAGCGCGAGGTACTGCTTGCCAAGGCGCCGCATATCGTCAAACCCATGCGCTTTGTGCTGCCGCATCGCCCGCACCTGCGCCCCGCCTGGATGATCCGCGCCGGCCTGTTCCTGTACGACCACCTGGGCAAGCGCAAGCGCCTGGGCGCCTCGCGCAGCCTGCGCTTCGGCCCGGGCTACCCGCTCAAGCCGGCCATCACCCGCGGTTTCGAATATGCCGATTGCGCCGTGGACGACGCCCGCCTGGTAGTAGTCAATGCCATGGCCGCGCGCGAAAAAGGCGCACATATCCATACCCGTACCCGCTGCCTGGGTGCCGAGCGCGTAGCGGATATCTGGGAAGTGACCCTGCAACACGCCGACGGCACTCGCCAGATCATCCGTGCCCGCGCGCTGGTCAACGCGGCTGGCCCATGGGTGGCCAGCTTCATCAAAGATGACCTGGGCCTGAGCGCGCCCTACGGCATCCGCTTGATCCAAGGCAGCCACCTGATCGTGCCGCGCCTGTACGAAGGCGAACATGCCTACATTCTGCAGAACGAAGATCAGCGCATCGTGTTCTGCATTCCCTACCTGGACCGTTTCACCTTGATCGGCACCACGGATCGCGAATACAGCGGCGACCCCGCGCAAGTCGCGATCACCGAGCAAGAGACCGACTATCTGCTCAAGGTGGTCAACACGCACTTCAATCACCAACTGAGCCGCGCCGACATCCTGCACGCCTACTCCGGTGTCCGTCCGCTGTGCAACGATGAGTCGGACAACCCTTCGGCGGTGACCCGCGACTACACCCTGGCACTGTCGGCCAGCGCAGGCCAGGCCCCGCTGCTGTCGGTGTTCGGCGGCAAGCTCACCACCTACCGCAAGCTGGCCGAATCGGCCATGGCTGAACTCAAGCCGTTCTTCACCCAGATGCGCGGTAGCTGGACAGCCAGCGCAGCGCTGCCGGGCGGGGAATCCATGACCAGCGTACCAGTCCTGATCGACGCCCTGCTGGCCAGTCATGGCTGGCTGCCGGTGGACATCGCCAAGCGCTGGGCGGTGACCTATGGCAGCCGCGCGTGGCGCCTGCTGGAAGGCGTCAAGGGCCCGCAAGACTTGGGCCTGGCCATCGGCGGCGGTCTGTTCAGCCGCGAAGTGGATTACCTGTGCAGCCAGGAGTGGGCGGCCGACGTCGAAGACATTCTCTGGCGCCGTACCAAGCTCGGCCTGTTCCTCAGCGCCAACGAGCGGCAGGCCCTGGCCGACTACCTGCAACAGGCCCAGGCCAAAGCCGCCTGATTGCGCCGGGCACTACAGGGCTGCCTTAGCGGTACAGGCCCGCAAAGGGGCGCAATGCGCCCCTACCCGCTGCCCCTCACTCATTCGGATTTCCGAATAACTTCGTTTAATCCGTTCGGCAATCCGTACGAAACATTCCCTCAAAAAACCGTGAGAAAACATTAAACCCCAGTGTTTTCGCGCCGTTATGATCGGAAGCGGAGCTTGGCACGAGTCATGCTCTACACTTGGAAGCCGAATGCACAACGCATGATGTTGTATTCGTTGAACGAAAGAGTCCGCCAACGGCTCCATAAAAAAAACAAACATGTCGAGGAAATTTTGATGCGCATCGTTCGTCAATTGCTGGGCGCCGCCATCGCGGCCGCGGTCATTTCGTCGCCCGTCATGGCTGAAGAGCTGACCGGTACCCTGAAGAAGATCAAGGATTCGGGCACCATCACATTGGGCCACCGCGACTCTTCCATTCCGTTCTCCTACCTGGCCGGCAAGCCAGAGCCGGTAGGCTACTCCCACGACATCCAACTTGCAGTCGTCGAAGCACTCAAGAAGCAACTGGGCACGGACATCAAAGTCCGCTACAACCTGGTGACCTCGCAAACCCGTATTCCGCTGGTACAAAACGGTACTGTCGACCTGGAATGCGGCTCCACCACCAACAACGTCGAGCGCCAGCAGCAAGTCGGTTTCTCGGTGGGCATCTTCGAAGTCGGCACCCGCCTGCTGACCAAGGTCAAGGATGGCCAGCCAGCCTACAAAGACTTCGCTGACCTGGCCGGCAAGAACGTGGTAACCACCGCCGGCACCACCTCCGAGCGCATCCTCAAAGCGATGAACGCCGACAAGCAGATGAAGATGAACGTGATCTCGGCAAAAGACCACGGCGAAGCCTTCAACATGCTCGAAAGCGGCCGCGCCGTGGCCTTCATGATGGACGACGCACTGCTGGCCGGCGAAATGGCCAAGGCACGCAAACCGTCCGACTGGGTCATCACCGGCACCCCACAGTCGTATGAAATCTATGGCTGCATGGTGCGTAAGGACGACTCGGCCTTCAAGAAAGCCGTGGACGAGGCCATCGTGGCCTACTTCAAGTCGGGCGAGGTCAACAAGAGCTACGACAAGTGGTTCCAACAGCCAATCCCACCTAAGGGCCTGAACCTTCAGTTCCCGATGAGCGACGAGCTGAAGAAACTGATCGCCGAGCCGACCGACAAGGCTGCGGACGAGAAGAAGTCCTGATCCTCAGCGGTCAATAGTGGCCTGGCGCTCAACTGCGCGAATCGATTCCGACAGGCCACTGGTTATGTGTCTACCCTTTCATCCGAGGGCGCCCCGCGCCCCCGGATGCTAGAAGGTGCCCGTGAAACAACCGTCTGAGGGGAAATCCCGATGAATTACAACTGGGACTGGAGCGTGTTCTTCAAGTCCACCGGCGTGGGCAGCGAAACCTATCTGGACTGGTACATCACAGGTCTCGGATGGACCATCGCCATCGCCATTTCCGCCTGGATCATCGCGCTGCTGCTGGGGTCGATCCTTGGCGTCATGCGCACCGTGCCCAACCGTCTGGTGTCAGGGATTGCCACGCTCTACGTCGAGCTGTTCCGCAACGTGCCGCTGCTGGTGCAGCTGTTCATCTGGTACTTCCTGGTGCCGGACCTGCTGCCAGAAGGCTTGCAGGAGTGGTTCAAGCAGGACCTCAATCCGACCACCTCGGCGCTGATCAGCGTGGTCGTGTGCCTGGGCCTGTTCACCGCCGCACGGGTTTGCGAACAGGTGCGTACTGGTATCCAGGCACTGCCGCGTGGCCAGGAGTCCGCCGCCCGCGCGATGGGTTTCAGCCTGTCGCAGATCTATACCAACGTGCTCCTGCCACAGGCCTACCGGATCATTATTCCGCCCCTCACTTCCGAGTTCCTGAACGTGTTCAAGAACTCCTCGGTGGCCTCGCTCATCGGCCTGATGGAGTTACTGGCACAGACCAAGCAGACCGCTGAGTTCTCCGCCAACCTGTTCGAAGCGTTCACCCTTGCCACGCTGATCTACTTCACCCTGAACATGGGCCTGATGCTGCTCATGCGCCTGGTCGAGAAGAAAGTCGCCGTGCCTGGCTTGATTTCCGTGGGAGGCAAGTAAATGGACATGGATTTCAGCGAAATCATCCCCGCCCTGCCAGCCCTGTGGGACGGCATGCTCATGACCCTGCAACTGATGGTCATGGGTGTGGTCGGCGGCATCGCGCTGGGCACGGTTCTGGCCTTGATGCGCCTTTCCTCGAACAAGCTGCTGTCGAACCTCGCCGGCGCCTACGTCAATTACTTCCGCTCCATCCCGCTGCTGCTGGTGATCACCTGGTTCTACCTGGCGGTGCCGTTCGTGCTGCGCTGGATCACGGGCGAAGACACTCCGGTAGGGGCCTTCACCTCCTGCGTGGTGGCCTTCATGATGTTCGAGGCCGCGTATTTCTGTGAAATCGTCCGCGCCGGCGTGCAGTCGATCTCCAAGGGCCAGATGGGTGCAGCGCAGGCCCTGGGCATGACGTACGGCCAGACCATGCGCCTGATCATCCTGCCCCAGGCGTTTCGCAAGATGACCCCGCTGCTGTTGCAACAGAGCATCATCCTGTTCCAGGACACCTCGCTGGTGTACACCGTGGGCCTGGTCGACTTCCTCAATTCGGCGCGCTCCAACGGCGACATCATCGGACGCTCGCATGAGTTCCTGATCTTCGCCGGTGTCGTCTACTTCATCATCAGCTTCTCCGCTTCCTGGCTGGTCAAGCGCCTGCAAAAAAGGATCACCGTATGATTTCCATCAAGAACGTCAACAAGTGGTACGGCGACTTCCAGGTGCTGACCGATTGCAGCACCGAGGTCAAGAAAGGTGAAGTGGTGGTGGTATGCGGGCCGTCCGGCTCGGGCAAGTCCACCCTGATCAAGTGCGTCAACGCCCTGGAGCCGTTCCAGAAAGGCGACATCGTGGTTGACGGCACCTCGATCGCCGACCCCAAGACCAATCTGCCCAAACTGCGTTCGCGGGTCGGCATGGTGTTCCAGCACTTCGAGCTGTTCCCGCACCTGACCATCACCGAGAACCTCACCATTGCCCAGCGCAAGGTACTCGGACGCAGCGAAGCCGAAGCCACCAAGAAAGGCCTGGCCCTGCTCGACCGCGTCGGCCTCGGCGCTCATGCCAAGAAGCACCCTGGCCAACTGTCCGGTGGCCAGCAGCAGCGCGTGGCGATTGCCCGCGCGCTGTCGATGGACCCGATCGTCATGCTGTTCGACGAACCGACTTCGGCGCTCGACCCGGAGATGGTCAACGAAGTGCTGGATGTGATGGTCGAGCTGGCCAACGAAGGCATGACCATGATGTGCGTGACCCACGAAATGGGCTTTGCCCGCAAGGTGGCCAACCGGGTGATCTTCATGGACAAGGGCAGCATCATCGAGGACTGCCAGAAGGAAGCCTTCTTCGGTGATCCGCAAGGTCGCCACGAACGCACCCAGCACTTCCTCAGCAAGATCCTGCAGCACTAAGCAGGCCCCAACGCCGCTGCCCAACCGGGCAGCGGATGCTGGTCGTGACAAGGCCACTGTGATGAAATGCGACCCTTCGCTCCTTCGCCCTGCCCAGCCCGCCGTGAAATCCCGCCTGATACGCCAACTGCTGCTGCCACCGCTGATCATCCTGCTGATGATCGGGCTGGGCTTCGTCGGCTTCATCGTCAGCGAGAACAACGGCATCCGCACCCTCAGCGACAGCGGCGAGCGCGCGTTGGAACTGCATGCGCGCACGGTCGAGAGTGAAATCAGCAAATACACCTACCTGCCGAGCCTGCTGGAACTCGAAGACAGCGTCTCGCAACTGCTCACTGACCCCGACGGCAGCCAGCGCCAGGCAGTCAACGAATACCTCGAAGGCCTCAACCGGCGCAGTCGCAGCCGGGCGATCTTCGTGCTCGACACCAACGGCCGGGTACAGGCCACCAGCAACTGGCGCGACGCCGACTCGTTTCTCGGCGAAGACCTAGCGTTTCGTGCCTACTTCCAGGCCGCCGTGCGCGGCGAGCCTGGGCGCTTCTACGGGATCGGCACGACCACCGGCGAAGCTGGCTACTACCTGGCACACGGCCTGGAGGAGCACGGCAAGATCATAGGCGTCGCAGTGATCAAGGTACGCCTGGACACCCTCGAGGAACGCTGGCAACGCGCACGCCTGGAAGCCTTCGTCAGCGACGAGAACGGTATCATCATCCTCTCCAGCGACCCGGCCCGACGCCTGAAATCGGTGCGCCCGCTGACACCGCAGATCAAGGAACGCCTGGCGCGCAGCCTGCAATATTACTGGTGGCCGCTCAACGAGCTACAGCCACTGGCCCGCGAAACCCTCGCCGACGGCGTCGAAAAACTGACCTTCCCGGCCAACAGCGAAACCAGCCAGGGCAGCTCGCGCGAGGTCGCTTATCTGGCCCAGACCCGACGCCTGGCCGACACGCCCTGGCACTTCACCCTGCTCACCCCGCTACAGGACCTGCGCCGCGAATCGATAGTGCAGGGCGTGCTGGTGGGCGTGGCGTTCGCCTTGCTGGCGATCCTCGGCATCGCCTGGAACGAGCGGCGTAAGGTGATCGCCACACGCCTGGCCGCACGCGAGGCGCTGCAAGAGGCCAACAGCCAGCTTGAGCGACGCATCGCTGAGCGCACCGCCGACCTGCGTGCCAGTAACGAACGACTCAAGGGGCAGATTCGCGAACGCCGCCACGCCGAACAGACCCTGCGTCATGCCCAGGATGAACTGGTGCAGGCCGGCAAGCTGGCGGCAATCGGGCAAATGTCCACCAGCATCGCCCACGAACTCAACCAACCGCTAGCGGCGCTGCGCACGCTGTCGGGCAATACTGTGCGCTTCCTCGAGCGAGGTGCGCTGGAAACCGCCAGCACCAATCTGCGCACCATGAACGACCTGATCGACCGCATGGGACGCATCACCGCCAGCCTGCGCTCGTTCGCCCGGCGCGGCGACGACAGCGGACAGGCCTCGCTGCAAAAGGCCGTCGACGCGACCCTGCAAGTGCTGGCCAACCGCACCGGTACGTGCACGCTGCATTGCCAGTTCGACGATCAGCAACTGGCGATCGACCAGACACGCCTGGAACAGATCCTGGTCAACCTGATCGGCAACGCCCTCGACGCCATGGCTAGCCAGCCTCAGCCGCAACTGTGGCTGGAAGGCGAAATTCAGGGCGACAAATACCGCCTGCAAGTGCGCGATAACGGTCACGGCATCGACCCGGAGGCGCGCAAGCACTTGTTCGAACCGTTCTTCACCACCAAACCGGGCGAACATGGCCTGGGCCTGGGCCTGACCTTGTCGGCCAGCCTGGTCACCGCAGCCAAGGGCACCCTGAGCGTCGAACACCCCGCTGCCGGCGGCACCGCGTTCGTCCTCGCCCTGCCCCTGGCCTCTCCCCCCCGCGAATCGGCAGACCTTCCATGAACCAAGCCCCCCTTACCGTCCTGATTGTCGAAGACGACCCGCATGTGCTGCTCGGCTGCCAACAGGCGCTGGCCCTGGAGGACATCGCGTGCGAGGGTGTCGGCAGCGCCGAACAGGCCCTCGAACGCATCGGCGATGACTTTGCCGGCATCGTGGTCAGCGATATCCGTCTGCCAGGCATCGATGGCCTGGAATTGCTCAACCGCCTCAAGGCCCGTGACCGAAGCCTGCCGGTGGTGCTGATCACCGGCCACGGCGACATCGACATGGCGGTCGGCGCCATGCGCAACGGCGCCTACGACTTCATGGAAAAGCCCTTCTCGCCCGAGCGCCTGGTCGATGTGGTACGACGCGCGCTGGAGCAGCGCGGCCTGTCGCGCGAGGTAGTCGCCCTGCGTCGCCAACTGGCCGAGCAGAACAGCCTGGAGGGCCGCATCATCGGCCGTTCACCGGCCATGCAGCAACTGCGCGAACTGATCGCCAATGTCGCCGATACCTCGGCCAACGTGCTGATCGAAGGCGAGACCGGTACCGGCAAGGAGTTGGTCGCGCGCTGCCTGCACGACTTCAGCCGCCGCCAGGGCCAGCCGTTCGTAGCCCTGAACTGCGGCGGCCTGCCCGAGAACCTGTTCGAAAGCGAGATCTTCGGCCACGAGGCCAATGCCTTCACCGGCGCCGGCAAGCGCCGTATCGGCAAGATCGAGCACGCCAATGGTGGCACGCTGTTCCTCGACGAAGTGGAAAGCATGCCGATCAACCTGCAGATCAAGCTGCTGCGGGTGCTACAAGAGCGGACCCTGGAACGCCTGGGCTCGAACCAGAGCATTGCGGTGGACTGCCGGGTGATCGCCGCCACCAAGTCCGACCTCGACGCCCTCGGCCAGAGCGGACAGTTTCGCAGCGACCTGTACTACCGGCTCAACGTGGTAACCCTGGAACTGCCACCGCTGCGCGAGCGGCGCGAGGACATCCTGCAACTGTTCGAGCACTTCCTGCAGCAATCGGCACTGCGCTTCGATCGCCAGGCACCTGAACTCGACAGCCAGACGCTGTCGCGGCTGATGGCCCACGACTGGCCGGGCAACGTGCGCGAACTGCGCAACGTGGCCGAGCGCTACGCCTTGGGTCTGCCGGCGTTCAAGAAAGGCGCGAGCGGCGCGGCCAGCGCAGGGCTGGGTTTTGCCGAGGCGGTGGAGGCGTTCGAGCGCAACCTACTGAGCGAAGCGCTGCACCGCACCGGCGGCAACCTCAGCCAAGCCAGCCAGGAACTGGGGATGGCTAAGACCACGCTGTTCGACAAAGTGAAAAAATACGGCCTCGGCTGACCTGCCCCCAACTCGGAACCGCAACGTGGACCTGATATTCAAAGCCGCCTTGGGCGCTGGCGTGGTGGTGCTGCTGGCGATCTTGTCGAAAACACGCAACTACTACATCGCCGGGCTGGTGCCGTTGTTTCCCACCTTCGCCCTGATCGCCCACTACATCGTCGGCAAGGGCCGCTCGGTGGCCGACCTGAAGGCCACCATCGTGTTCGGGATGTGGTCGATCATTCCGTACTTCGTGTACCTGGCGACCCTATACCTGCTGGTCGAGCGCCTGCGCCTGGAAACCTCGCTGGCACTGGCGACCGTAGCCTGGCTGATGGCAGCGAGTGTACTGGTGACGCTGTGGGTGCGGATGCACTGAAGGTTTGCAGGATACGCCGAGGTACTCACAATCCGGCGAGGTGGGTCGCGTCTTGTCGGTGGGCCTGCAAGTAGGGCAGCACGGCCCCTAGCAAAGGCTGCTTGAATGGCTCCTGGAAACGGTGCGCCAAGCCCGGAATCAGGCGCAGTTGGCTACCTTGGATATGCGCCGCCAGGTGCACGCCATGCATCACCGGCAACAGTGGGTCGGCTGTGCCGTGCACCACCAGGGTCGGCACCCGCAACTGATTGAGCAGTTCCACCCGGCTCGGCTCGGCAAGAATCGCCATGATCTGGCGTTTGACACCTTCCGGGTTGAACGCCCGGTCATAAGCCTGCGCGGCCTGCTGCAGCAGCACGGCGCGGTCATCCTTGACCTGAGGGCTGCCCAGCGCTGCCAACAGGTCGGCCTGCTGCTCAATGGCCACTTCTCGGCTAGGCGCACTGCGCCGGGCCAGCAACTGCACCAGCGCCGGATTGGGCGCAGGCAAGCCTGCGGCCCCCGAACTGGACATCACCAGCGTGAGGCTGCGTACCCGCTGCGGTGCCATGGCTGCAATGTGTTGAGCGATCATCCCGCCCATGCTCACCCCCAACACATGGAACTGGCGAACGTGCAGCGCATCCATCAGGCCGAGGCCGTCACCGGCCATGTCGGTCAGGCTGTAGGGCGCCGACACCGGCAGGCCGAGCTTGTAGCGCAACAGCTCGACGGTGAGATTGGCCGAGTCAGGCAGACGATTCCAGCGCGACAGGCCCACGTCGCGGTTGTCATAGCGAATCACCCGAAAGCCCTGGCGGCAAAGCGCCTCGACCACATCGTCCGGCCAATGGATCAGTTGCCCGCCAAGGCCCATCACCAGCAGCAACGCAGGATCACGGGGCGCGCCGACGCTCTGGTAGACCAGGCTCAGCTCACCCAGCTCGGCGCGTTGCACCGGAACGTGAGGGTCGCAGCGACCTTCGGCGAAGCTCGCCTGCGCCACGACCTGCAAGAAAACAAAGAACAGAAACGCCCGCATGAAAGAAACACCAGAATGCAGATCCCCAGTAGAGCGCGAGTCTGATGAAGTTCATGCCGGCGCGCTGCCACAAAACCGTGACAATTTCGTGAACCTTGCCGAGTGGTCGTGCGCGAGCGGACCAGCGCGGCTTGCACGTCGGCGTTCAACAATATCGACAGCACACTCAACATGAGGGAAACTCAACGTCATTCCCTGTTTACCCGCGATATTGCTCACGGAGCCCTTGTGCTGGAAATCCGCCACCTGAAAACCCTTCATGCCCTGCGCGAGGCCGACAGCCTGGTGGAGGCTGCCGAACGCTTGCACCTGACCCAATCGGCGCTGTCGCATCAGTTCAAGGAGCTAGAGGAGCGCCTCGGTCTGCCACTGTTCGTACGCAAGACCAAGCCGATTCGCTTCACCAGCGCCGGCCTGCGCCTGCTGCAACTGGCCGACGCCACCCTGCCACTGCTGCGCGGCGCCGAACGCGACATCGCGCGGCTGGCCGGCGGTACTGCCGGGCGCCTGCACATGGCAATCGAATGCCACAGCTGCTTCCAGTGGCTGATGCCGACCATCGACCAGTTCCGCGACGCCTGGCCCGAGGTCGAGCTGGACCTGGCCTCGGGCTTCGCCTTCGCGCCGTTGCCGGCACTGGCCCGCGGCGACCTCGACCTGGTGGTGACCTCCGATCCGCTGGACTTGGCCGGCATCACCTACGTGCCGCTTTTTACCTACGAAGCGATGCTCGCGGTGGCCAACCAGCATGCGCTGGCCAGCAAACCGTACATCGTGCCCCAGGACTTGCTCGACCAGACCCTGATCACCTATCCGGTGGAACGCGACCGCCTGGACATATTCACCCGCTTCCTGGAGCCCGCCGACATCGAGCCGGCAGCGGTACGCACCTCTGAACTGACGGTGATGATGATGCAGCTGGTGGCCAGCGGGCGCGGCGTGTGCGGCATGCCGCACTGGGCGCTGCACGAGTACAGTTCGCGTGGCTACGTCAAAGGCAAGCGTCTGGGTGAAAAAGGGCTGTTCGCCACGCTCTACGCGGCGGTGCGCACCGACATGCTCGATGCACCGTACATGCGCGATTTCCTGCTGACCGCCAAGGACACCTCGTTCGCCACGCTCGACGGCGTCAGCGCGGTGCGTTGAGGCGCTCGCGCCACAACGGCAGGATCAGGTCACGGGTCAGCGGCGCGAGCTCAAGCGTCAGCGTGTCGCTCGCCGCCAGCCACACCACCTCTTCGATTTCAGCCGCCGGGGCTACCGCCTCGGCGCAATCGACGCAAAACAGCTCGGCTTGCACCTGGAAGCCTGGCTCGTTGGCTGCCGGCGCGCTGAAGCGCCCGAGGTGAACGACCTGGGCGGGGTCGAGCTGTAAGCCCAACTCCTCGTGCAACTCGCGCACCAGCGCCTGGGCAGGCGACTCACCCGCATCGATCTTGCCGCCAGGCTGCATGAAGGCCACGGTGCCACGCTTGCGCACCAGCAGGGTACGGCCCTGCGGATCGAGCAGCAGGGCAGCGGCGATGTGGATAGTCTTGGGCATGGCGGACTCGCGGTTTTCTTCGGGGTGAGCAGGATACCGGATTCGAGCCGCCTGAAAGCGCATGTTCGCGCCCAAGCAACCCTTCAAGACAGCCCGGCGCCCAACCCGCCCGGCGATTTTTCATTTCCTCGTGCCCGTCCGGCGCTGGCGAAATGCGGGTTAACCGGGCTATGGTCGCGGTTTGTCCAGGCCCTGAGCCTGACCGAGCCATTCGCAAGGACCCCGTATGAGCCTGTCACTTCTCAGTCGCTATGCCTGCTTCGCCGCCTGCGTGCTGTTCACCCTGGCCAGCCTGCCCTTCGTGCACCACGAATGGTTGTGGCCATTCACCCTGGCCACCGGCGTGCTCAGCCTGATTGGGGTATTCGACCTGTTGCAGCAGCGTCACGCGGTACGCCGCAATTATCCGATCCTGGGCAACATCCGCTATCTGGTCGAGGGCATTCGCCCGGAGATCCGCCAGTACCTGCTGGAAGCCGACAGCGATGCCCTGCCCTTCTCCCGGGCACAACGCTCGCTGGTGTATGCCAGGGCCAAGAACGAAGCCTCGGACAAGCCCTTCGGCACGCTCATCGATGTGTATCAGTCAGGCTTCGAGTTCATCGGCCACTCGATGCGTCCGGCACCGCTGGCAGACCCAGCAAGCTTTCGGGTGACGGTCGGCGGGCCACAGTGTACCCAGCCGTATTCGGCGTCGATCTTCAATATTTCGGCGATGAGCTTCGGCTCGCTTAGCGCCAACGCCATCCGCGCCCTCAATCAAGGCGCCAAGCTCGGCAACTTTGCCCACGATACCGGCGAAGGCAGCATCAGCCCTTATCACCGCGAGCATGGCGGCGACCTGACCTGGGAGCTGGGCAGCGGCTACTTTGGCTGCCGCACGCCGGATGGGCGTTTCGACCCTGAGCGCTTCGCCGCCCAGGCACAGAATCCGCAAGTGCGGATGATCGAGATCAAGATGAGCCAAGGCGCCAAGCCCGGCCACGGTGGCATCCTGCCCAAGCACAAGGTCACCCAGGAGATCGCCGACACCCGTGGCGTACCGATGGGCGAAGACTGCATCTCGCCGTCACGCCACAGCGCCTTCTCCACCCCCATCGAGCTGATGCACTTCATCGCCCGACTGCGTGAGCTGTCCGGTGGCAAGCCGGTGGGTTTCAAATTCTGCCTGGGCCATCCCTGGGAGTTCATGGGGATTGCCAAGGCCATGCTGGAAACCGGCATCCTTCCCGATTTCATCGTCGTCGATGGCAAGGAGGGCGGTACTGGCGCAGCGCCGGTGGAGTTCACCGACCATATCGGTGTGCCGCTGCGCGAGGGCTTGCTGTTCGTGCACAACACCTTGGTGGGGCTGAACCTGCGCGACAAGATCAAGCTCGGTGCCAGCGGCAAGATCGTCAGCGCCTTCGACATCGCCAGCGTGCTGGCCATCGGCGCCGACTGGGCCAACTCGGCACGCGGTTTCATGTTCGCCATTGGCTGCATCCAGTCGCAAAGCTGCCATACCAACAAATGCCCTACCGGTGTCGCCACCCAGGACACGCTGCGCCAGCGCGCCCTGGTGGTGCCAGACAAGGCCCAACGGGTGTTCAATTTCCACCGCAACACCCTGCGCGCATTGGCCGAGATGCTGGCCGCCGCCGGGCTCGAACATCCATCGCAACTACAAGCCAAGCATTTGGTACGGCGTGTATCGGCCACCGAGATCAAGCTGTTCTCGCAGATGCACGTGTTCCTCAAGCCCGGCGAGTTGCTGACCGGCGAGGTGAACGGACAGTTCTATTCGCGCATGTGGCAACTGGCGCGGGCGGACAGTTTCGAACCGCACAGTGAAGAGGCGGCCTGACCGGCCATCCGCTCGGGGCAAGCGCATGCCGCTGATGCCCCGCGAGCCCCGGACGTTTCCTACAAATTTTTCCCCGAACCCGACCACCGTCTAAGCTTCAGGCAAGCAAGACGCAAATACTGGCCGGACTCAAGACTATGGGCGCACTGTGGCAATCGGAACCAAGCAGAACGGAAGCACCCAAAGCACCCCAGGCTGAAGCCCCATCGCCCCTGAAACCCCGCCAGCGCCGCCTGTGGTGGCGCTTGATCCTGCTCGTGCTGGTGTTGGCGCTGCTCGCCTTGGGCTACGCCGCCTGGCAGGAAATCCAGACCTCACGCCTGCAATCGCGCGAGTTCAGCCGCCTGGCCAGCACCCTCACCTACAGCCTGCAACCGGGCCCGAGCGATGCCATCGTCTACCCCGGCGACGGGCCATTCGACAAGCGCCTGGGCTACAGCGCCCTGGGCGAATTCCTGCCACGGCTGCTCAAACGCGACTACCTGATCAACCAACAGGTGCGCTTCTCCCCGGCGCTGATGCGCTATGTCGAACACGGTCTGTTCGTGCCCTTCGTCGAGAAGATCCAGGCTGGTCTATCGATCACCGACTGCCGCGGCGACATGCTCTACCAGTACAGCTACCCCCAACACCTGTACGCCAACTTCGCGGCCATTCCCCCGGTCATGGTCAACAGCCTGCTGTTCATCGAGAACCGTGAGTTGCTCGACCCGAAAGATCCACAGAACAATCCCGCGGTGGACTGGCCGCGCTTCGCCAAGGCCGCGTACAGCCAGTTGGCCAAATACCTGGCGTTGCCCGGCCAGTCGGCCGGCGGCAGCACCCTGGCCACCCAGTTGGAGAAATACCGCCACTCCCCCGACGGGCTGACCGTCTCCGGTGCCGAGAAGATCCGCCAGATGATCTCGGCCAGCGTGCGCGCCTACCAAGGCGGGCCGGACACCACCGAGGCGCGTGAGCGCATCGTGCGCGACTACCTCAACAGCGTACCGCTGTCGGCGGTGCCGGGGCATGGCGAGGTGCATGGCATGGCCGAGGGCCTGCGGGTGTGGTACGGCGCGGACTTCGACCAGGTCAACCAGGCGCTGATGTCGACCGCCAGCGACGAGAAGAGTCTGGCCGAACGTGGCCTGGCCCTGCGCCAGGTGCTGTCGCTGATGATCGCCCAGCGCCGGCCTTCTTATTACCTGTCTAAAGGCCGCCTGCAACTGGCCGAGCTTACCGATTCGCACATCCGCGTGCTGGCCGCCAACGGCATCATCGAACGCCCGCTGGCGGACGCCGCACTGGCCAGCAAGGCGGTGTACCGCGATTGGGTAGCCCAGCCGACCATCGTGCCGATCATCACCAACAAAGGCATTAGCCTGGCCCGTAACCGCCTGGCGGCGATGCTCAACCGCCCGCTGTACGACCTTGATCGCCTTGACCTGTCGGCGACCAGCACGTTGCAGGCCGACCTGCAGGTGCAGGTCAGCCAGTACCTGAAGAACCTCGCCGATCCAGCCTTCGCCGCACAGCTGGGGCTGATCGGCGAACGCCTGCTGACCAGCAAGACCACCGACCAGGTGAGCTACAGCTTCACCCTGTTCGAGCGCACCGCCGATGGCTCGCGGGTGCGGGTGCAAACCGACAGCACCGACCAGCCGTTCGATATCAACGAGGGCAGCAAGCTGGAGCTGGGCTCCACCGCCAAGCTGCGGGTGCTCACCACTTACCTGGAGATCATCGCCGAACTGCACGACAAGTACGCCGGCAAGCCGGCAGCCGAACTCAAACAGGTGCCGGTGGCCGAACTCGACCGCATCAGCCAGTGGTCGCTGGAGTGGCTGATGCAGAACAGCAAGAACCAGAGCCTGGACGCGATGCTCGACGCGGCGCTGGAGCGCAAGTACTCGGCCAACACCGGCGAGGCCTTCTTTACCGGTGGCGGCATGCACGTGTTCAACAACTTCCGCAAGGAAGACAACAACCGTAATCCGACACTCAAGGATGCACTGCGCGAGTCGATCAACCTGCCCTTCATCCGCCTGATGCGCGACATCGTGCGCTACGTCACCTACCAGCAGCCTTTCAACCGCGAACCGTTGCTCAAGGACGACGCCGACCCGCGCCGCCAGGAATACCTGGCGCGCTTCGCCGACCGCGAAGGCACCAACTACATGATGCGGTTCTGGAAAAAATACCAGCGCAAGACCTCGCAGCAACGCCTGGACACCTTCCTCGACAGCCTGCGCGTTACCCCGCAACGCCTGGCAGCCGTGCACCGCTACCTGTTCCCCGAAGCCGGCCAGGAAACCTTCAACCGTTTCGTACGCGCCCACAGCAAGGGCGACAAACAGGACTTGGCCAAGCTCACCGACAGCCGCCTGGTGGAAATGTACGCAGCCTACGGCCCCGGCAAGTTCGACCTGCCTGACCAGGGCTTCATCGCCAAGGTGCACCCGCTGGACCTGTGGATGCTGGGTTACCTGCTGAAGAACCCCGGCGCCTCGCTCAAGGACACCCTCAACGCCAGCCGTTTCGAGCGCCAGGAAGTGTACGGCTGGCTGTTCAAGAGCCGCTACCAAGGCGCCCGTGACAGCCGCATCCGCACCATGGTCGAGATCGAGGCCTTCACTGACATCCATCAGCGCTGGAAGCGCGTCGGCTACCCGTTCGATCACCTGGTCCCGTCGCTGGCCACCGCCATCGGCAGCTCCGGCGACCGGCCGGCGGCGCTGTCGGAGCTGGTGGGGATCATCCAGAACGACGGCGTGCGCCTGCCCACCCTGCGCATCGACACCTTGCACTTCGCCCAAGGCACGCCTTACGAAACGCAACTGATCAGCGACCCGGACCGTGGTCAACGGATCCTCCCGGTGGAGGTGGCGCGAGCACTCAAGGGCGCCATGTCACAGGTGGTCGACGCCGGCACCGCACGGCGAATCTCTGGCAGCTTCAAGCTGCATGACGGCACCCCACTGGTGATGGGCGGCAAGACCGGTACCGGCGACAACCGTATCGAAAGTTTCGGCGCTGGCGGTCGGTTGATCGGCTCGCGCTCGCTGAACCGTACGGCAACCTTCGTGTTCTACCTGGGCGATAACCACTTCGGCACACTCACCGCGTTCGTCTCGGGGCGTTCGGCCGAGGCCTTCACCTTCACCTCGGCGCTGCCCGTTCAGGTGCTCAAGGGCATGGCGCCAATCCTCCTGCCGTACCTCGAACCGGGTAACCCGAACGCCTGTAAAGCACCGCAAGTGGCGCTGGTTCCGCTGGGCAGGCCGGACCTATCGATCAATTAGATGAGAATGATCCGCATTTTTACGCTTGTCTTTAGATATATCTTGAGTAATATCTTTCGATATATCTAAACGACGGAGCCTTGTGCGATGCGCGAGTATGATCCCTTCGAACGCCGCCCCGGCCGCGGCGAACGCGGCCCGCGAGTATTCGCCCCGGGTGACCTGAAGCTGCTGATCCTGTCGATGCTGGCCAAGCAGCCCGGCCACGGCTACGACCTGATCCGCCAGATCGAAAACCTCTTCGACGCCAGCTACAGCCCGAGCCCCGGCGTGATCTATCCCACCCTGAACTACCTCGAAGAAGCCGAACTTATCAGTGGCCAGGTGCAAGGCAGCAAGCGCCTGTATGCCATCACCGACGTAGGCCGCCACGCCCTCGCCGAGCAGGCTGTGGCCTTGGATGGCGTGCACATGCGCATCGAAGTGAGCAAGCGCGCCCTACGCGGCCACGACCGCCCGCCCGAGATTCACGAAGCCGTCGGCAACCTGCGCCATGCCTTGCACATGCACAGCGGCCATTGGACACCCGACGAAATCGAGCGGGTACGTACCCTGCTCAACGACACCGCCAAAGCCATTGCCGCAGGGCCCACCACTACGGAGAACACCCCATGAGCGACACCATCCATCGCGTCAATCACGAGATCCGTCAACGCCGTCTTGTGGTGCTGCGGGTCACCGAGCTGACCCCGCGCATGCGCCGCATCACCCTCGGTGGCGCGGAGCTGGCCGGTTTCACCAGCCTGGGCACAGACGATCACATCAAGCTGCTATTCGCCGAAACGCCTGAACAGCAACACGCCCTCGACGCCCGCAACCTGGGCCGTGACGGCGGTGCCAAGCCGACCATGCGCGAGTACACGCCGCGGCGCATCGACCTGGTCAACCTGGAGCTGGACATAGATTTCGTCCTGCATGGCGACGGTCCTGCATCTACCTGGGCGGCCCAGGCAGCACCGGGGCAAACCTTGCACATCGCCGGCCCCCGCGCCTCGATGGTGGTGCCCGATATCTTCGACAGCTACCTGCTGGTCGGTGATGAAACCGCGATCCCGGCCATTGCCCGCCGCCTCGAAGCACTGCCTGCCGGGCGCCAGGTGCTGGCAGTGATTCAGATCGAGGACGAGCACGAGCGCCAGGCACTGGCGAGCCAGGCGCACGTCGAGGTGATCTGGGTGCATCGGCATGCGCAGGATCTGCTGGACGTGCTGCAGCACCTGGCACTGCCCCAAGGTCGTTTGTACGGCTGGGTGGCGCTGGAGAAGGCGTTGACTCGCGAGGCCAAGGCACTGCTGCTGGACAAAGGCGTGCCGGATGATGCCTTGAAAGCAGCAGCTTACTGGCGGGCCGATGGCACCGCCGAGGACGCGTAAGGTTTACCCGGCGTGGGAGCGAGCCGCGATGAGCCCATCGGCATCAGCGCGAGCGGCGCCCACGCCACCGGTCCAGGCCGAGCAACACCAGCCCAATCCCCCAGAATCCCGCCAGCACGCCCGACGCGTTGATCATCGCTTGCCCATACCCCAACTGCGCCACATCAATGAACGGGTAGGGATAAACGCCAATCTGATGCCCGCGAAACAGTACCAGGACAAAGTAAAGCGCCGGGTACAACGCCCAGGCGGCCAGATGCCAGAGACGCAAGTGACCTTTCGGCACGGTGCACCACCAATAGCAGACGAACAGCACCGGCATGACGTCGTGCAGCAGTTCATCGGCCACCCATTGCCAACCTTCGGGCTGCCACAGGTGGCGCAGCAACAGGCTATAAGCTGAGCCCACCAACACGATGCTGGCTGTAACACAGCCGGTCACTGCGGGTGAAAGCCACCAACGCCGCGCGGCCGATGGGTGCCCGAACGCGGCCTGGCTGAGCACCGTGGCCGCCAGCGTGTTGCTCAGCACGGTGAAGTAGCAAAACAGGTTGATCAGCCCACCGACTAGGCTGGCCTGCTCTTGCCACCGCGCCAGTAGCACCAGGTAGAGCTGGATCGCCAACCCCGCCCATCCGAGCACGGCCGCCAGAGTCAGCCAGGGGCGAGACGGCATCAGGCTGTACGCTGCAACTTCACGTACAACTGCTCGACCTTTTCCCGGGCCCAGGGCGTCTTGCGCAGGAACGTCAGGCTCGACTTGATGCTGGGGTCGCTTTTGAAGCAGCGGATATCGACGCGCTCGGCCAGGCCCTGCCATTGGTAGTGCGCCACCAGCTCGGTGAGGATCTGCTCGAGGGTCTTGCCGTGCAGCGCGTTGTGTTGGGCCGTGCTCATGCCAGTGCTCCTGATTCGGGAAGGTGCGCACATTACACGAGTGTAGTGGGCCAGTGGAGCGCAAAGAGCCGGCATCGCACGCCTCGTGTAGGAGCGGCCTCGTGCCGCGAAGGGGCGCACAGCGCCCCCCGACAGTCTTGTATGAGGCTGACATCCTGGGGCCGCTTACGCAGCCCTCTCGCGGCACGAGGCGGCTCCTACACTGGACCGCACCAGCCGCGAGAGGGCAATGGCGTGGGTCGATATGGAGATGTTATATTGTAACAATACTCATGTCTGCCAAGGAACGCCACGCCCCCATGCGTCACATCCCACTGCGCCTAACACCTCTCGCCGCCTTGTGGCTGGCATCGTTCCCCAGCCACGCCGTGGAGCTGCAACCCCAGGTGATTACTGCAAATCCGCTGGGCAATGCCCAGTTGGCCGCGCCAAGCTCCGTGCTCGAAGACGACGACCTGCTGCAACAGCAACACAGCAGCCTCGGTGAAACCCTGAACAAGCAGCCCGGCGTCGCCTCTACCTGGTTCGGTCCCGGCGCCAGTCGCCCGGTGATCCGTGGCCTGGACGGCGACCGGATCCGCATCCTGCGCAACGGTGTAGGTGCACTGGACGCCTCGTCGCTGTCGTATGACCATGCCGTGCCCCTGGATCCGGTCAACGTCGAGCGCATCGAGATCGTCCGTGGCCCCGCCGCCCTGCTCTACGGTGGCAACGCCATCGGCGGGGTGGTCAACACCTTCGACAACCGCATCCCCGACTCACCCATCGACGGCATCCACGGTGCAGGCGAGCTGCGCTACGGCGGCGCCGACACCACCCGCAGCAGCGCCGGCAAGCTCGAAGCCGGCAATGGTGAATTCGCCCTGCACCTGGACGCCAGCAGCCGCGCGTTCAACGACCTGCGCATCCCCGGCTACGCCCGCAGCGACAAAGTGCGCGACCCCGACGATCCGGGCAGCAAGCACCGCCTGGAGAACAGCGACGGTCGCCAGGACGGCGGCGCCATCGGCGGCTCCTACCAGTGGGATCATGGCTACGCCGGCCTGTCCTACAGCCGCTACGACAGCAACTACGGCTCGGTGGCTGAGTCCGGTGTGCGCCTGGACATGCAGCAGGACCACTACGCCTTTGCCTCCGAACTACGCGATCTCGATGGGCCGTTCAGCTCGGTCAAGCTCGACGCCGGCTACACCGACTACGTGCACCGCGAGATCGAAGATGGCGAGGTCGGCACCACCTTCAAGAACAAGGGCTACGAGGCCCGCATCGAGGCCCGCCACCAGCCACTGGGCCCCGTCGAAGGGGTCGTTGGGGTCCAGCTCAACCGCAACGAGTTCTCCGCGCTGGGCGAAGAGGCCTTCGTGCCACACAGCGACACCGACACCTTGGCACTGTTCGCACTCGAACAATGGCAGGCCACCGAGCGCCTGAACCTGAGCCTGGGCGCACGTCTGGAACATACCCGTATCGACCCGGACGCCAAGGGCAACGCGACCTTCGCCACGGCCGACAGCGACAGCACGTTCAACGCCTTCAGCCTCTCCTCGGGCGCCGTGTATCAGCTCGACCCAGTCTGGGCCCTGGCCGCCAGCCTCGGCTACACCGAGCGCGCACCGACTTTCTACGAGCTGTATGCCAATGGCGCCCACGTCGCCACCGGCGCCTATGAAGTGGGCGATGCCAGCCTGAACAAAGAGAAAGCCATCTCCGCCGACCTGGCCCTGCGCTTCGATAACGGTATCCACAAGGGCAGCATCGGGGTGTTCTACAGCCACTTTCGCAATTACATCGGCCTGATCGACAGTGGCAACACGCGTCTTACCGACGAAGGTGACGAATTCCCCGAACTGCTCTACCAAGGGGTGCGCGCACGCTTCTACGGCATCGAGGCGCAGGACCGCTGGCAGTTGCTGAAAAACCCCTACGGCAGCTTCGCCCTTGAACTCTCTGGCGACTACACCCGCGCCAACAACCTCGACAGCGGCGAGCCGCTGCCACGCATCGCCCCACTGCGCCTGAACAGCGGCCTGGTGTGGGAGCTGGACCGCTGGCAGGCACGGATCGATGTGCAACACGCCGCCTCGCAGCACCGCAAGCCGAGCAACGAGACCAGCACCGATGGGTACACCACCCTGGGCGCAAGCGTCGGTTACCGCTTCGACGTCGGCCAGAGCCAGTGGCTGGCATTTGTCCGTGGCGAGAACCTGACCGACCAGACCGTGCGCTATGCCAGCTCGATCCTGCGCGACATCGCGCCAGCGCCAGGGCGTAGTGTCGAGGTAGGGCTGCGCACAACGTTCTGATCGCAAGCACCTCAGGCAAGGGGCGTCGGGGCACCGACGCCACTTACCGTTAGGCACGAGTACTGTTACCTGATCAGCAACAATCCCCTGCGACATTTTGTCTTTTTTTCTTACATTTTCCCCTATATCCTCCCCGCCGCAAGCTGAAACGCTTCATCAGCACAATTTACTGCCATTTACCTCGAAGACTGCACGCTTCGATGCGTTTGCCGTTTCTTCAATAATTAAAAGACAGCGCTATCCCATGCTTCATCTGCCCGTTTTTCGATACCCCAGCCTCGCCCTGGCGACCCTGCTCGCCAGCCTCTCAGCGGCCGCCCAAGCGCACGACATGTTCGCCAAGGACTCTCCCTGGATGTTGGGCGACTGGAACGGCACCCGCACCGCATTGCGGGAAAAAGGCTACGACTTCACCCTCGGCTACACCGGCGAGATGGGCAGCAACCTGCGCGGTGGCTACAGCCATGATCGCGCCGCGCGCTACAGTGACCAGTTCACTCTGGGCGCGCACATGGACCTGGAGAAGCTGCTCGGCTGGCAAGCCACCGAGTTCCAGCTCACCGTCACCGAGCGCCATGGCGACAACATCAGCAACGACCGCATCAACGACCCCCGCGTCGGCGGCTTCACCTCGGCCCAGGAAGTCTGGGGACGCGGAGAAACCTGGCGCCTGACGCAAATGTGGATCAAGCAGAAGTACTTCGACGGCGCACTGGATGTGAAATTCGGTCGCTTCGGCGAGGGCGAGGACTTCAACAGCTTCCCCTGCGACTTCCAGAACCTGGCGTTCTGCGGCTCCCAGGTCGGCAACTGGGTCGGCGGCATCTGGTACAACTGGCCGGTCAGCCAGTGGGCGCTTCGGGTCAAGTACAACCTGAACGAACAGCTCTATGCACAGGTCGGAGTGTTCGAGCAGAACCCCTCCAACCTCGAATCGGGCAATGGCTTCAAGCTCAGCGGCAGCGGCACCCAGGGTGCGATCATGCCGCTCGAATTGGTCTGGACGCCACGTATCGGGGGCCTGAAAGGGGAATATCGCGCCGGGTACTACTACAGTAATGCCAAGGCTCAGGATGTTCTCAAAGACCGCACCGGTACTCCGGCGGCCATCAGCGGCGCAGCCTACCGCAGCCGTTCGAGCAAGCATGGGCTGTGGCTCGGCGTGCAGCAGCAAGTGAGCGCGCAGGCATCCGACCAGTCCCGTGGCCTGAGCCTGTTCGCCAACGCAACGGTGCACGACAAGAAGACCAATGCCATCGACAACTATGTACAGGCAGGTTTGGTTTACAAGGGGCCGTTCGATGCCCGCGCCAAGGACGACATCGGTTTCGCCTTGGCCCGCGTGCACGTCAATCCCGGCTACCGCAAGAACGCCCGCCTCGCCAACCAGGCCGCCGGCCTGGACGACTACGACAATCCAGGCTTCCTGCCCGTGCAGGACACCGAATACAGCGCCGAACTCTACTACGGCATTCACCTGGCCGACTGGCTCACCGTGCGTCCGAACCTGCAGTACATCCGCCATCCCGGCGGCGTGTCGCGGGTCGATGACGCGCTGGTCGGCGGCTTGAAGATCCAGAGCAGTTTCTAACCCAACCTTTTCACACGACGGAGAACCTTTGATGAGCACTCAAGGTGCCAAAACTGGAACCCGCTGGCTGACCCGCCTGATGGGCGTGTTGTTAGTGCTGATGGGCCTGGCCCTGCTGGCCGGCGGCATCAAGCTGAGCCTGCTGGGCGGCTCGTTCTACTACCTGATCGCAGGCCTGGGCTTCGCCCTATCGGGCGTCCTGCTGCTGGCCATGCGGCGCATGGCCCTGGGCCTGTACGGCTTGGTGTTGCTGGGCAGCACTGTCTGGGCGCTGCTGGAAGTCGGCCTGGACTGGTGGCAACTGGTGCCACGCCTGGCCATCTGGTTCGCCATCGGCGTGGTGCTGCTGCTGCCATGGGCACGCCGCCCGCTGAACGGCCCAGCTGCGACGCTCAACACCGCGCTGCTGAGCGCCGCGGTGGTTGCCTCGGGCGCCACTGCGGTAGCCAGCCAGTTCACCCACCCAGGCGAGATTCGCGGCCACTTCACCCGCGACAGTAGCGAAATGGCCAGCGCCGCGCCGGCCATGCCTGATGGCGACTGGCAAGCCTATGGCCGTACCGAGTACGGCGACCGCTATTCGCCACTGCGCCAGATCACCCCGCAAAACGCCTACCAGCTCACCGAAGCCTGGCGCATTCGCACCGGGGACCTGCCCACCGGCGACGATCCGGTTGAGCTGACCAACGAAAACACTCCACTCAAGGCTAACGGCATGCTCTATGCGTGCACGCCGCACGGCCGAGTACTGGCCCTGGACCCTGACACCGGGGCCGAGATCTGGCGCTTCGATCCGCAGATCACCAGCCCAACCAAGACCTTCAAAGGCTTTGCCCACATGACCTGCCGTGGCGTCTCGTACTACGACGAGAACAGCTACGTCAGCCGCGACGGCAGCCCGGCACCGAAGATCAGCGACGCAGGCCAAGCCGTGGCTCAAGCCTGCCCACGCCGCCTCTACCTGCCCACCGCCGACGCCCGCCTGATCGCCATCAACGCCGACAACGGCAAGGTCTGCGAAGGCTTCGCCAACCAGGGCCAGATCGACCTGACCCGCGGCATCGGCCCGTTCACCGCAGGTGGCTACTACTCCACCTCGCCCGCTGCGATAACTCGCGAGTTGGTGATCATCGGCGGCCACGTGACCGACAACGAGTCGACCAACGAGCCGTCCGGGGTGATCCGCGCCTACGACGTGCATGACGGCCGCCTGGTGTGGAACTGGGACAGCAACAACCCGGACGACACCAAGCCACTGGCGGACGGCAAGTTCTACAGCCGCAACTCGGCCAACATGTGGTCGCTGGCCAGCGTCGATGAAGAACTCGGCATGGTCTACCTGCCGCTGGGCAACCAGACCCCCGACCAGTGGGGCGCCGACCGCACTCCGGGTGCCGAGAAGTACAGCGCTGGCATCGTCGCCCTGGACTTGGCCACCGGCAAGGCGCGCTGGAACTACCAGTTCACCCACCACGACCTGTGGGACATGGACGTCGGTAGCCAGCCGACCCTGGTTCACCTCAAGACCGATGATGGCGTCAAGCCTGCGGTGATCGTACCGACCAAACAAGGCAGCCTGTACGTACTCGACCGCCGCGACGGCACCCCGATCGTGCCGATCCGCGAGATCCCGGTACCGCAAGGCGCGGTCAAGGGCGACCATACCGCCCCGACCCAAGCACGCTCCGACCTGAATCTGCTCGGCCCAGAACTGACTGAACAGGCCATGTGGGGCGCCACGCCGCTCGACCAGATGCTGTGCCGTATCCAGTTCCGCAGCCTGCGTTATGAGGGCCAGTACACCCCACCGTCCGAGCAAGGCACGCTGGTCTATCCGGGCAACGTCGGCGTATTCAACTGGGGTAGCGTGTCGGTCGACCCGGTGCGCCAACTGCTGTTCACCTCGCCCAACTACATGGCCTTCGTGTCGAAGATGATTCCGCGCGAACAGGTAGCCGAGGGCAGCAAGCGCGAAAGCGAGACCAGCGGCGTACAACCGAACGCCGGTGCGCCGTATGCCGTGACCATGCACCCGTTCATGTCGCCGCTCGGCATCCCGTGCCAGGCGCCGGCCTGGGGCTATGTGGCGGCTATCGACCTGTTCACCAACAAGGTGGTGTGGAAGTACAAGAATGGCACCACCCGTGACAGCACCCCGGTGCCGCTCGGTCTGCCCGTGGGCGTGCCAAGCATGGGCGGCTCGATCGTCACCGCCGGTGGCGTGGGCTTCCTCAGCGGCACCCTGGACCAGTACCTGCGCGCCTATGACGTGAGCAATGGCAAGGAACTGTGGAGCGCCCGCCTACCGGCTGGCGGCCAGGCGACGCCAATGACCTATACCGGCAAGGACGGCAAGCAGTACGTGCTGATCGTCGCCGGTGGCCATGGCTCGCTGGGCACCAAGATGGGCGACTACATCATCGCCTACAAACTCGGCGAATAAGCCGTACGTGCGGTGGTGGCGACACCACCGCACACACCGCCCTCACTGGGCGTACTGCCGTGTCCACTGCCTGGCCGTGTCGTCGAACGCCTTGCGGGTACACAACCACTGCTCGGCGATGTCCGCCTGCAGCGGCTGCTCCGGGTTCGGCTCGCACAACAGCGACAGGATGCTCATCAGCACCTTTTCCACGGTCAGCGCCGGTGACCAGTTGCTGCCCAGGATATCCAGGCCCACCTCACCCTCGCTGCCAACGTTGGGGTGATAGATCCGCGTCACGAACCGCACCTTCAACGGTGATACCGGGTAATCCTGCGGGAATGCCAAAGCCAGGAAGAACACCCCGCCCTCGTAGGGCGTGCCCGAAGGCCCCATGATCGATGCATTCCACGCGAACAGGTCGTTGTCGCTGGAAGGCCCAGCCGAACAACCCGCCGGCGGATCCTTGACCATCATCGCCAGCTCTTTCTGAATCCTTTGCAATGTCGCCATCGGCAGCCTCATATCCGGTTGAGTGGAGCACAACTTCGCAACCGCGACAGTGACAGATCGTTCATCCGCCGGCCATTGAAACCTGTAGCGCGCCTCCCCATCTAAGCACCCATAGCCATTCACGCAGGTGCCCCATGAGCGACCAGCAGGATTTCCCGGAACATCCCGACGAACATAGCGCAGTCGAACACCTCGACCCTTCGGCCGGCACTGGCCACCACCTCGCCCTGCCTGGCCAGCAACTGCCGGACAAGGTGTACGTGATCCCGATTCACAACCGCCCGTTCTTCCCCGCACAAGTGCTGCCGGTGATCGTCAATGAAGAACCCTGGGCCGAAACCCTCGACCTGGTGGCCAAATCCGAGCACCACAGCCTGGCGCTGTTCTACATGGACACCCCGCCAGAAGACCACCGCCACTTCGATACCAAGGCCTTGCCCGAGTACGGCACCCTGGTCAAGGTGCACCATGCCAGCCGCGAGGGCGGCAAGCTGCAATTCGTCGCCCAGGGCCTGACCCGGGTGCGTATCCGTACCTGGCTCAAACACCATCGCCCGCCCTATTTGGTCGAAGTCGAATACCCGCGCCAGCCGGCCGAGCCGACCGACGAAGTCAAGGCCTACGGCATGGCCCTGATCAACGCGATCAAGGAGCTGCTGCCGCTCAACCCGCTGTACAGCGAGGAGCTGAAGAACTACCTTAACCGCTTCAGCCCCAACGACCCTTCGCCGCTGACCGACTTCGCCGCCGCGCTCACCTCGGCCAACGGCAACCAGTTGCAGGAAGTGCTCGATTGCGTGCCCATGCTCAAGCGCATGGAAAAGGTCCTGCCCATGCTGCGCAAGGAAGTCGAGGTCGCGCGCCTGCAGAACGAGATCTCCGCCGAGGTGAACCGGCAGATCGGCGAGCACCAACGCGAGTTCTTCCTCAAGGAGCAGCTCAAGGTCATCCAGCAGGAGCTGGGCCTGACCAAGGACGACCGTAGCGCCGACCTCGAACAGTTCCAGCAGCGCCTGGAAGGCAAGACCTTGCCTGAGCAGGCGAAAAAACGCATCGACGAAGAAATGGCCAAGCTGGGCATCCTCGAAACCGGCTCGCCCGAGTACGCCGTCACCCGCAACTACCTGGAGTGGGCCACGGCCCTGCCGTGGGGCCAATACGGTGCGGACAAACTCGATCTGCCCCACGCGCGCAAAGTGCTCGACCGCCATCACGCCGGGCTCGACGACATCAAGGAGCGCATCCTCGAATTCCTCGCCGTCGGCGCCTGGAAAGGCGAGATCAGCGGCTCGATCGTACTACTGGTCGGCCCGCCCGGGGTCGGCAAGACCAGCATCGGCAAGTCCATCGCCGAGTCGCTGGGCCGGCCGTTCTATCGCTTCAGCGTCGGCGGCATGCGCGACGAGGCCGAAATCAAGGGCCACCGGCGTACCTACATCGGCGCGCAACCGGGCAAGCTGGTGCAGGCGCTCAAGGAGGTCGAGGTGATGAATCCTGTGATCATGCTCGACGAGATCGACAAGATGGGCCAGAGCTATCAGGGCGACCCGGCCTCGGCCTTGCTCGAAACCCTCGACCCCGAGCAGAACGTCGACTTCCTCGACCATTACCTGGACCTACGCCTGGACTTGTCCAAGGTCTTGTTCGTGTGCACCGCCAACACCCTGGACTCGATCCCTGGGCCGCTGCTCGACCGCATGGAAGTGATCCGCCTGTCGGGCTACATCACCGAAGAAAAGCTCGCCATCGCCAAGCGTCACCTGTGGCCCAAGCAACTGGAAAAGGCCGGCGTGTCGAAGACCAGCCTGAGCATCAGCGACAGCGCCCTGCGCACGGTGATCGAGGGTTACGCCCGCGAGGCGGGTGTGCGCCAGCTGGAGAAACAGCTAGGCAAACTGGTGCGCAAGGCCGTGGTAAAGCTGCTCGACGACCCCGAAGCCAAGCTCAAGATCGGCAACAAAGACCTGGAAGCCGCCCTCGGCATGCCGGTATTCCGCAGCGAGCAGGTGCTGGCTGGCAAAGGCGTGATCACCGGCCTTGCCTGGACCAGCATGGGCGGCGCTACCCTGCCCATCGAGGCCACGCGCATCCATACCCTGAACCGCGGCTTCAAGCTGACTGGCCAACTGGGCGAGGTGATGAAGGAATCGGCTGAAATCGCCTACAGCTACATCAGCTCGAACCTCAAGCAGTTCGGCGCCGACCCAGCATTCTTCAACGAAGCGTTCATCCACCTGCACGTCCCCGAAGGCGCCACGCCCAAGGACGGCCCCAGCGCCGGCATCACCATGGCCAGCGCCCTGCTGTCGCTGGCCCGTGACCAGGCGCCGAAGAAAGGCGTGGCCATGACCGGCGAGCTGACCCTTACCGGGCAGGTGCTGCCGATCGGCGGGGTGCGCGAAAAAGTCATCGCGGCGCGCCGACAGAAGATCTTCGAACTGATCTTGCCCGAAGCCAACCGTGGGCATTTCGAAGAGCTGCCGGCCTACCTCAAGGAAGGGCTACAGGTGCATTTCGCCAAACGCTACGCCGACGTGGCGAAGGTACTGTTCAGTTGAGAGGACCGAGGTGCGGCATGTCGACTTGCCCCACAGGCGCGCCTCGGTGCGTCGCGCTCGGCCATGCTTGAGCGCGACGATTGCGGCCTGCGCTTGCAGCTGAGCATAATCAACGTCGTTTGCGCCAGGCTCGGGCGAGCGTGGCAATAAGAAGGCATCGCCTGCCTCCGACGGCATCGGCCAGCCCTGCCTGTCCGGTTGGCGCTTCGATCCCCGACACGGAGCCACCATGCACTACCAACGCGTACTGTTCCTCCTAGGCCTCACCCTGCTCGGCGCCTGCGCGCAACAACCGCCACGCAGCGTTGAACTGGACGCCGAAAGCGAATGCCCCCAGCGTCTGCACGTGGGCCAGAGCCTGACCCTGACCCTGCCCAGCAATCCGACGACGGGCTACCGCTGGCTGCTGCAAAACCCCGCCTCAGGCATCCTGCGCAGCCTCGGCCCTGAGGTCTACAGCGACCCGCAAGAGGCCGGCATCGTCGGTAGCGCGGGGCTCTCCACCTGGCGTTTCCAGGCGAGTGCAGCCGGTGACGGCCAACTCGTGCTGGTGTATCAACAGCCGTGGGCACCGGAAGTTCGCCCGGTGCAGACCTTCGACTGCGCCATTCGCGTGCGCTGAGCGTGCCGCGCCGGTCAGCAGGCCATGCAAGCTTGGCGTGGTTTGGCTAGAATGCCGCCCCTCTGGATTGCAAGCCGCCTGGACCCACTGTGAGCAAAGAACCCGACCGCCTATTCGCCCAGCCCCTGGAACAGGTGCCCGACTTCGTCTTCAACGAGGACGTGGTGCGCGTGTTCCCGGACATGATCAAGCGCTCGGTGCCCGGTTATCCGACCATCGTCGAGAACCTCGGCGTGCTCGCCGCACGCTTCGCTCAGCCGCACACCGCCCTGTACGACCTTGGCGCTTCGCTGGGCGCGGTCACCCAGGCCCTGCGCCGCCACGTGCGCAGCGACGGCTGCCGGGTGATCGCGGTGGACAATTCCGCCGCCATGGTCGAGCGCTGCCGCCAATACCTCACCGCCCAGGACTCGATGTTCCAGGAGCTGCTGCCGGTGCAGGTGCTCGAAGCCGATATCCTCACGCTGCCTTTCGAGCCAGCCTCGGTGGTGGCCATGAACTTCACCTTGCAGTTCATCGCCCCCGACCAACGCCTGGAACTGCTCGGCCGCATCCGCCAGGCCCTGCTGCCGGGCGGTGCATTGATTCTGTCGGAGAAACTGCGCTTTGCAGACGACCCCACGCAGGATCTACTCAACGACCTGCACCTGGATTTCAAGCGTGCCAATGGCTACAGCGACCTGGAAATCGCCCAGAAGCGCAGCGCCATCGAGCACGTGATGAAGCCTGACACCTTGCAGACCCACGAAGCACGCCTGCTGGCCGCCGGTTTTTCCAAGGTCGTGCCGTGGTTCCAATGCCTCAACTTTGCCTCGCTGATAGCCCTGCCATGATCGATCTGTCCCCCCTCGTTCGCCGTCTGGCGGGCACGCCCCTTGCCACCTGGTCCCAAGGCCTGCAAGCGCAACTGGAAAGCAAGCTGGAGAAAGGCCACGGTGACCTCGAGCGCTGGCGCGGCGCGCTGGCGGCGTTGCCCAAGCTTGTGCCAAGCCAGATCGACCTGGTCGACGGCCTGCGCCTGGACTGCGACTGCGACGACGCCACCCGTGCGCAGATGCGCCAGGCGTTGATGGGGCTGTCGCCTTGGCGCAAAGGGCCATTCGACCTGTTCGGCGTGCACGTGGACACCGAATGGCGTTCGGACTGGAAATGGTCGCGCGTAGGCCCGCACCTGAACCTCCAGGGCAAGCGCGTGCTCGATGTGGGCTGCGGCAACGGTTATTACCAGTGGCGCATGCTCGGCGCTGGTGCCGACATGGTCATCGGCGTCGACCCCAACTGGCTGTTCTTCTGCCAGTTCCAAGCGGTGCAGCAGTACCTGCCACAGCTCCCCGCCTGGCACCTGCCGTTCGCCCTCGAAGAACTGCCGGCCAACCTGGAAGGCTTCGACACGGTGTTCTCGATGGGGGTGTTCTACCACCGTCGTTCACCCATCGAGCACCTGCTGGCGCTGAAGGACTGCCTGGTCAAGGGCGGCGAGCTGGTGCTCGAAACCTTGGTGATCGAAGGCGACGAAAATCAGGTACTGGTGCCGGAAGATCGCTACGCGCAGATGCGCAACGTCTGGTTCCTGCCCTCGGTCCCGGCGCTGGAGCGCTGGCTGCGCCGCGCAGGCTTTAGCGACGTACGCTGCGTCGACGTCAGCGTCACCAGCGTCGAGGAGCAGCGCAGCACCGAATGGATGCGCTACCAGTCGCTGGGTGATTTCCTCGACCCGAACGACCACAGCAAGACCGTCGAAGGCCTGCCGGCGCCACGCCGCGCCACGCTGCTGGCGCGCAAGTAACCCGACCTAAAGCCCTTCGTGGGTTCTGCGCAGAACCCAGGCTGTGCAAGGCGGGTTTACCCGCGAAGGGCCGCACAGCGGCCCCGCTCGCTTGCACCTCAGTCCTTGGCCACCTCGCGGGCCCTTTGCTCGGCCTTGCGTTCACGCTCAGCCAGCGCTTGCTGCTTGTCGTCGCCATGCAGGCGGGCCTGATCCTCGCGGAATGCCTGCCAGAACTGCTTCGACCTTTGCGCTCCATCTTCGGCGAAAACGCTGGTGCTGCCCAGGGCGAGGGTCGCCAGCAGCAGGTATTTGCTCAGGTTCATCATGCTTGCCTCAAGGTAACCGTTTAGACAGGGCCATCCTGACAGCACGCAGCTAACACCAAGGTGATCCGGGGATTACAGTCTTGCAAGGGGCCGCAGCTATCGGCCACATGACCTGCGCATTACAAATCGGTTATCCCCGCCACCACGCCGCTCGCATCCCGTAACATCCTCACGGCTTGACCCTGATGTCACTACAGGGTCGAGAATCGCCCCCCTTTCTCCTGCCGAGCCTGACCATGCGCCTGTTGATCATCGAAGACGAACCCCGTACCGCCGACTACCTGCAACAAGGCCTGCGCGAGAACGGCTACGTGGTCGATTGCGCACATACCGGCACCGATGGCCTGCACCTGGCCCGCCAGCAGCCTTACGATCTGGTGATCCTCGACGTGAACCTGCCCGAACTGGACGGCTGGAGCGTGCTACAACGCCTGCGCGCAGAGTCCGCCACTCGCATCATGATGCTCACGGCCCACGGCCGCCTGGCCGATCGGGTCAAAGGACTGGACCTGGGCGCCGACGACTATCTGCTCAAGCCCTTCGAGTTTCCCGAGCTGCTGGCGCGCATCCGCAGCCTGCTGCGGCGCAACGACCAACGCTTGCAGCCAAGCACGCTGAAAGTCGCCGACCTTGAGCTGGACCCCGGTCGCCATCGGGCTTGGCGTGGCGGCCAGCGCATCGACCTGACAGCCAAGGAGTTCGCCCTGCTGCACCTGCTGATGCGCCAAAGTGGCGAAGTGCTTTCGCGTACCCAGATCATTTCATTGGTCTGGGACATGAACTTCGACTGCGACACCAACGTGGTGGAAGTGTCGATCCGCCGCCTGCGCGCGAAGATCGACGACCCGTTCGAGGACAAGCTGATCCATACCTTGCGCGGCGTCGGCTACGTGCTCGAGGCGCGCCAGTGAAAGCAACCAGCCTCTCGCTGCGCCTGGGCCTGAGCGTGACCCTGATGGGGGCAGCGCTGGTGCTGCTGCTGGCATGCCTGGCGGTTTTTGCCTTGGACCACGAACTGGACAGCCGGGCGCGCAAGGACCTCACGCGCAAGATGCTACAGGTGGAGCACAACCTGCGCGTGGACCTGCGCAGTGCCGATCTGGCGACCCGCGCCCACCCCTTGCTCGATCTGGTGATGGGCCATGACAACCTGAGCCTCAGCGTGCTGGCAGTCAACGGTCGCCACCCCGCCCTACTGAGCCTGGGCCCGCCATTGCAATCGCAAACGCTGCAAACGCTGCCCGTCGAGGCCCAACTGAGCTTCCATGAATGGCAGGACGCTGCAGGTAACCAGATGCTCAGCGCCAGCCGCCTGATGCGCCTGCGTGACGACACCCCAGTCAAGGTGCTGATGTCACTCAACCGCAGCGACGACAACGATCTGCTCGAAGCCTACTTGCACTCGACGTTGCTGGCACTGCCGTTGCTGTTGCTGCTGATCGGCATCGCGGCCTGGAAACTGGTACAACGAGGCTTGCGCCCGCTGCGCCACTTTCGCCGTATCGCAGGCCAGGTGTCGGCGCAGAACCTGGAGCACCGCCTACCCGACGCAGGGCTGCCCAGCGAGCTGGCGGATTTGGCCCGGGCCATCAACATCATGCTCGACCGACTCGACCAGGGCGTCAGCCAGCTATCGCAGTTCTCCGACGATCTGGCCCACGAACTGCGCACCCCCATCGGCAACCTGATGGGCAAGGCCCAGGTCACCCTCGCCCGCGAACGCGATGGCGAACGCTACCGTGAGGCGCTGGAAGATAGCGTCGAGGAACTGACCCGGCTCAATCGCATGATCAACGACATGCTGTTCCTCGCCCAGGTCAGCCAGCCGCAGACCCAGGTGACCCTGGCGCCCTTGGCACTGGCCGATGAAGTGTCGCGGGTGAGCGAACTGTTCGCCTTCAGCGCCGAACTCAAGGGGATCAGCTTGCACCTGCAAGGCTGGGGTACTGCGCTGGCCGACCGATTGATGTTCCAGCGGGCACTGTCGAACCTGTTGAGCAATGCCATTCGACATGGCCAGGCACACCAGCCAATCACCGTGGGCATTGAGCGAAGAGAAAACGACATCGCCGTATGGGTGCAGAACACCGGGCCGGGTATCGCCGAGGAACACCTAGCGCACCTGTTCGAGCGTTTCTACCGGGCGGGCTCCGGGCGCTCGCGGCTCGAGGGGGGAACCGGGCTGGGGCTGGCGATCGTCAAGTCGATCATGCAGTTGCACGGCGGCAGGGTCGAGGTAAGCAGTTGCCCCAGCGGCCCGACCCGATTCACCTTGCTGTTCAAGTCGCAGTAACGCGATGGCAGGGCCCTCACGGGCCCCAAAATCGACCGTTCAGCGCGAAGCGTCGAGGATCAGTGCCTTCATCTCGGCCACCGCCGCCTTGAAACCAACGAATAGGGCGTGAGCCACCAGCGCATGGCCGATGTTCAACTCGTTGATGCCCTTGATGGCCGCGACCGCCTCGACGTTGTGGTAGTGCAGGCCGTGACCGGCATTGACGATCAGGCCCTGACCGACGCCAAAGGCCACGCCATCCTTGATGCGCTGTAACTCTTGCGCCACCTCGCTGGGTGTTTCGGCATCGGCGTAACGACCGGTGTGCAGCTCGATGGCCGGCGCACCGACAAGCCGCGAAGCCTCGATTTGCCGCTCGTCGGCATCGATGAACAGCGACACTTCAGCGCCCGTGCGCGACAGGCGCTCCACTGCGGCCTTGATACGCGCTTGCTGGCCGGCCACATCCAGGCCACCTTCGGTGGTCAGCTCCTGGCGGGTCTCCGGGACCAGGCAGATGTGCGCCGGGCGGATCTTCTCGGCAAAGACCATCATCTCTTCGGTGACACCCATCTCGAAGTTCATGCGGGTCTGCAACACGTCCTTGAGCAGCAAGACGTCACGCTCCTGGATATGCCGACGGTCTTCGCGCAGGTGCACGGTGATGCCATCGGCACCCGCTTCCTCGGCGTCCAGCGCAGCCTTGACCGGGTCAGGGTAACGGGTACCCCGGGCCTGGCGCAGGGTCGCCACGTGGTCGATGTTGACGCCAAGAAGCATGCGGTTGCTGTGAGTCACGAAAGGGCTCTCCTGAAGATTGAGGCCCACAGCATACGTCGTGCTCAGCGCTTGCGAAACAGTTCCCGACTGACCAGCGGCTTTGGCCCCAGATGAACCGCCAGGGCCTGGCGCATCAGGCGTTTGGCTGCCAGCAGGGCGCCGGGAGCGTCCCAGTCCGCGTCAGCCAGGGCCAGCAGTTCGGTGCCCCTGAACAGCCCAGGCTGGAACAGCTCGACGCGTTCGAGCCCGGCGTCCACCTGTAGACGATAAAGGCCCTCGGCAACCACCGGTGCGGCGTTGACGTCGTGGTTCAGGGCAAAGGCGTAGCCCAGCTCATCAAGCAGGCGCCATTCGAAAGAGCGCAGCAGCGGCTCCAGTGCACGGCCTGCGGCCAGGGCCTGCAAGGTCAGGGCGTAATGCTCGAACAGCGCCGGATGCGGCGCTTCGGCTGGCAGCAGGCGCATCAGCAGTTCGTTGAGGTACAAGCCACTGAACAGCGCATCGCCATGCAGCCAGGCGGCGATACCGCTGGTGTCCAGGCGCCCGACGTTCTTCAATTCGCCGCGCCCACGCAGCTCTACCTCCAATGGCACGAATGGTCGCACCAGGCTGCCCCCCTTGCCCCGTGCCCGGCGCAGCACTGCACGCACACGGCCCTGAGGGGTGAGAAAGTCCACCAGGGCACTGGTTTCCTTATAGGCGCGACTATGCAGCACGTAGGCCGGTTGGGGGGTGGGTTGGTCCATGGGGTGTCACTCAGACCGAGAGCGTCGCTGACCCTGTAGGAGCGGCCTTGTGTCGCGCAAGGGCTGCAAAGCAGCCCCAGCAATCTGCGCAGCGACGCTGAAATTTTGGGGCCGCTACGCGGCCCTTTCGCGACACAAGGCCGCTCCTACAAAGGCCAGACAGCTGCGGCCAGAAGCTTACAGGTCGCCGTAACCCAGCGAGCGCAGGGCGCGCTCGTCGTCGGACCAGCCGCCTTTGACCTTGACCCACAGGTTAAGCATCACCTTGGCGTCGAACAGCACTTCCATGTCCTTGCGCGCCTCGGAACCAATGCGCTTGATGCGCTCGCCCTTGTCACCAATGATGATTTTCTTCTGGCCGTCGCGCTCTACGAGGATCAGTGCATGGATGTGCAGCACATGGCCCTGTTGCTTGAACTCTTCGATTTCCACGGTGATCTGGTACGGCAGCTCCGCACCCAGCTGGCGCATGATCTTTTCGCGCACCAGTTCGGCAGCGAGGAAGCGGCTGCTGCGGTCGGTGATCTGGTCTTCCGGGAAGAAGTGGTCGTTTTCCGGCAGGTGCTTGGCAATCTGCGCTTCCAGCGCGTCAAGGTTGTGCCCCTGCTGCGCGGAAATCGGCATCACCTCGGCATTCGGCAGTTGCTCCTGCAACCACTGAAGGTGCGGGATCAACTCGGCTTTTTCTTCCATGCGGTCGGTCTTGTTGACCGCGATGATCAACGGGCCGGTGACGTACTGAACGCGCTCGAGCACCAGTTGGTCCTCATCAGTCCAGCGCGTGCGGTCGACCACGAAGATCACCACATCCACGTCCTTCAAAGCCGCCGAGGCGTTACGGTTCATGTAGCGGTTCAGGGCCTTGTCGTTGGCCTTGTGCATGCCGGGGGTGTCGACGTAGATCGCCTGCACCTCACCCTCGGTCTTGATGCCGAGCATGTTGTGGCGAGTGGTCTGCGGCTTGCGCGAGGTGATCGCCAGCTTCTGCCCGAGGATGTGGTTGAGCAGCGTGGACTTGCCCACGTTAGGGCGACCCACGATGGCGACATAGCCGCAGCGGGTCGAAGTGTTCTCAGTCATTGCCATTCTCCACGCCCAGGGCGATCAATGCGGCGGCGGCAGCGACCTGTTCGGCGATACGCCGGCTCACGCCCTGGCCACGGCTTTTTTTATTCAGCAGGACCACTTCGCACTCGACGAAGAACGTCCGGCAGTGCGGTTCACCCTGGATATCCACCACCTCATAGCGCGGTAGTTCGCAGGCTCGCGACTGCAGGAACTCCTGCAAGCGGGTCTTCGGGTCCTTGTTGGTGTCCACCAGCGTCAGGCCGTCGAACTCGTCGGTCAGCCAGGCGAGGATGCGCTCGCGGGCGGTCTGCATGTCGGCGTCCTGGTAGATCGCGCCGATCAGTGCCTCAAGCGCGTCGGCGAGGATCGACTCGCGGCGAAAACCGCCACTCTTGAGTTCGCCCGAGCCCAGGCGCAGGTACTCACCCAGGTCGAAGCCACGGGCCAACCGGGCCAGTGTCTCACCCTTGACCAACCGCGCACGCAGACGCGACAACTGGCCTTCGCGAGCTTGCGGGAAACGCTCGAACAGCGCTTCGCCAGCAACGAAGTTGAGGATGGCATCGCCGAGGAACTCCAGGCGTTCGTTATTGCGCCCGGCATAGCTGCGATGGGTCAGGGCCAACAACATCAGGTCCTGATTCTTGAAGGTGTAGCCGAGCTTGCGCTCCAGGCGGGCAAGAGAGGCGCTCATCGGACCTCCCCTGTGGTGTTAAACGCGTTGTTCAAATCAACATCCTGAAAGACGGTTTGGCTGTGGTCTTCGCCGGAAACGGCGAAATCTCTCGCTCCCTGAGAACACAGCCTATGTCAGAAATGCAATCGGCGCTGTCCGCAGACAGCGCCGTCGATGCTCAGTGGATCAGGCCGACCCGCGACAGGTTCGGGAAATGGCTCAGTTTCGGTTCTGGCCAGCTCATCCATACCGCGAACGCCTTGCCGACGATATTGCGGTCTGGAACCATGCCGTGCAGCGCTTTGGGTATGTTCGGGTCATCCCAGTAGCGGCTGTCGTTGGAGTTGTCGCGGTTGTCACCCATCATGAAGTAGTGGCCAGCCGGTACACTCCATTGCTGGTCCGGCGGCATACGATAGCGCGCCATTTCCTTGCGGATCAGGTGCTCGGCTTCACCCAGTTTTTCTTTGTAAAGCTCAGCGCTGCCCAGGGTGCCAGGCTCGGTCCCGACAAGCTGTTCAGCGACCAATTGGCCATTGACATACAGCCGCTTGTCGTTGGTGTAGCGGATCTCGTCACCCGGCAGGCCGACTACACGCTTGATGTAGTTGACGTTCGGATCACTCGGGTAACGGAACACCATCACATCCCCGCGCTGTGGATCACCGACCTCGATGACCTTCTTGTCGATCACCGGCAGGCGGATACCGTAGGAGAACTTGTTCACCAGGATGAAGTCGCCCACTTCCAGGGTCGGTTTCATCGACCCCGAAGGGATCTGGAACGGTTCGACCAGGAACGAGCGCAGCACCAGCACGATGAACAGTACCGGGAAGAAAGACTTGCCGTATTCGACCAGCAACGGCTCCTTGTTCAGGCGCTCCACCACGGCCACTTCGGGCTGGGTGACGCTGTTCTGGTAGGTGGCGATCGCCGCCCGCCTGCGCGGGGCCAGGAACAGCAGGTCGATCAGGCCCAACAGGCCACACACGGCTACGGCGATGACGAGCAACAGCGGGAAATTTAGCGACATAGGACCTAGCTATCCAACCTGAGCACGGCGAGGAAGGCTTCCTGTGGAATTTCCACGTTACCGACCTGTTTCATGCGTTTCTTACCGGCCTTCTGCTTCTCCAGCAGTTTCTTCTTACGGCTGACGTCACCGCCGTAGCACTTGGCCAGTACGTTCTTTCTGAGCGCCTTGACAGTTGTCCGTGCGATGATCTGGCCGCCGATGGCTGCCTGGATCGCCACGTCGAACATCTGGCGAGGGATCAGTTCCTTCATCTTCTCGGTCAATGCACGGCCTTTGTAGGCTGCGTTGTCACGGTGCACGATCAGTGCCAAGGCGTCGACCTTGTCACCGTTGATCAGCACGTCCAGCTTGACCAGGTTGGCCGACTGGTAGCGGTCGAAATGATAGTCCAGCGAAGCGTAGCCGCGGCTAGTGGACTTAAGGCGGTCGAAGAAGTCCAGCACCACCTCGTTCATCGGCATGTCATAGCGCACCTGCACCTGGCTGCCGAGGAACTGCATGTCGCGCTGCACGCCACGCTTCTCGATGCACAGGGTAATCACGTTACCCAGGTGCTCCTGAGGCACCAGGATGGTGGCAGTGACGATCGGCTCCCGGAAGTCGGCCACGGCCGAGACGTCCGGCAGCTTGGACGGGTTGTCGACGACGATGGTCTCGCCGGTCTTGAGTTCCAGCTCGTAGATCACGCTCGGGGCGGTGGTGATCAGGTCCAGGTCGTACTCGCGCTCCAGGCGCTCCTGGATGATCTCCATGTGCAGCATGCCGAGGAAGCCGCAACGGAAGCCGAAGCCCAGTGCGTCGGAGCTTTCCGGCATGTACTGCAGCGACGAGTCGTTCAGCGTCAGCTTTTGCAGTGCGTCGCGGAAGTCCTCGAAGTCGTCGGAGCTGACCGGGAACAGGCCGGCGTAGACCTGCGGCTGGATCTTCTTGAAGCCCGGCAGCACTTCGACTTCAGGGGTGTTGGACAGCGTCAGGGTATCACCCACCGGCGCGCCATGAATGTCCTTGATGCTGGCGATGATGAAGCCAACTTCACCGGCTTTAAGGTCGGCGGTCTGGGTGTGTTTCGGGGTGAACACACCGACGCTGTCGACCAGGTGCACCTTGCCGGTGGACTTGACCAGGATCTTGTCGCCTTTCTTGACGCGACCGTGGCGCACGCGTACCAAGGACACAACGCCCAGGTAGTTGTCGAACCAGGAGTCGATGATCAGCGCCTGCAAGGGGGCGTCGATGTTGCCTTCCGGTGCAGGGATGGTCTGGACGAGGCGCTCGAGCACCTCGTCCACACCCATGCCGCTCTTGGCACTGCATGCCACGGCGTCGGTGGCGTCGATGCCGATGATCTTCTCGATCTCGTCCTTGACGCGGTCCGGGTCGGCCTGGGGCAGGTCCATCTTGTTCAGCACGGGCATGACTTCCAGGCCCTGCTCGATGGCGGTGTAGCAGTTGGCGACCGACTGGGCCTCGACACCTTGGCCAGCGTCGACCACCAACAGCGCGCCTTCACAGGCCGCCAGCGAACGCGAGACTTCATAGGTGAAGTCGACGTGGCCTGGAGTGTCGATGAAGTTCAACTGGTAGACCTTGCCGTCCTGCGCCTTGTAATTGAGCGTGACGCTGTGGGCCTTGATGGTGATCCCGCGCTCACGCTCCAGGTCCATGGAGTCGAGGACCTGGGCCTCCATTTCGCGTGCCGACAGGCCACCGCACATCTGGATGAAACGGTCGGCCAGCGTCGACTTGCCATGGTCGATGTGGGCGATGATGGAGAAATTGCGGATATGACTCAAATCACTCACAGGTCAACACTCGAAAAGGCTGCGAGCCGAACGCCCGCCGAAAAATAGCCGGGAATTGTACCTCAAGCCGCAGTGATATGGGAGATTCCTCTATCGGCCTGTACACCCCCTCCTGGGCCAGCCCATGTGCCCCATGCTGGGGCAAAAAGGCGGCAACGTGCGCCCAGCGGGCCTGCGCGCATGAAAAAGGGCAGCCAATGCGTAATGCGAGTGAGTTCAGCCAATGGGGCCGCTGCGCGCCCCTTTCCGGCCGGTCCGGCGCCCCGGCTAGGCCGCTCCTACACGACTGTGCAAGCCGACACACTTCCCAGGCTTACGCGGACATTGTAGGAGCGGCCTAGTGCAGCGAAAGGGCCGCAAAGCGGCCCCAACTACTGCAAAGACTTAACTGACTGGCTTAATTTTCCTACCCCGATACCGGCTTATTCAGCCAGCTTGAAGGTAATGAAGCTCGCACGCCCCTGACGCAGCACACGCATGGACACCGAACGGTTCTTCGGCAACTCCTTGGCAATCTCGGTGAACTCCTTGGCCGAGCCGATCGCCTGGTTGTTCAGGTGACTGATCACATCGCCCGGACGCAGGCCGATGAGCGCTGCCGGACCATCCTGAACTTCCTTGATGACCACGCCACCCTTGAGCTCCAGGGATTTTTTCTGCTCGGCGGTCAAGTCGGACACCGCAACCCCCAGGCGATTGCTGCTGCGCTCGGTGCTGCCTTCGGCACTGGCGGCAATCTCGGCATCGTCGTCCGGCAGTGCGCCTACGGTCACATCGAGGTTCTGACGCTTACCGTTACGAATGATTTCCAGCTTGGCTTTCTCACCGTCTTTCAGGCTACCGACCAGGTGCGGCAGGTCAGCCGACATGACGATCGGCTGGCCGTTCATGCTCAGGATAACGTCACCCACCTGCAGCCCCCCCTTGGCGGCAGGACCGCTCTCCAGCACCTGGGCAACCAGCGCACCGGCCGGCTTATCCAAGCCGAAGGATTCAGCCAGGTCCTTGTTGACCTCCTGAATCACCACGCCCAGCCAGCCACGGCTGACCTTGCCGTCTTTCTTGAGCTGATTGGAGACATCGATGGCGACGTCGATCGGAATGGCGAACGACAGACCCATGAAGCCACCGGAGCGGGTGAAGATCTGCGAGTTGATCCCCACCACTTCGCCCTTCATGTTGAACAGCGGGCCGCCAGAGTTACCTGGGTTGATCGCCACGTCGGTCTGAATGAATGGCACATAGGTGTCGTTAGGCAGGGTACGTCCCTTGGCGCTGACGATACCCTTGGTCACCGAATGGTCGAAGCCAAACGGCGAACCGATGGCCAGCACCCACTCACCCACCTTGAGCTTCTCGGAATCGCCCAATTTGACGGTCGGCAGGTTCTTGCCGTCGACCTTGAGCAGGGCTACGTCGGTGCGTGGATCGGTGCCCACCAGCTTGGCTTGCAGCTCGCTGCGGTCGGACAGGCGGACGATGATCTCGTCGGCGTCGGCGACCACGTGGTTGTTGGTCAGCACGTAACCATCGCTGGAGATGATGAAACCTGAGCCCAGCGACTGCGCTTCACGCTGGCGGTCGCCACGGGGCGTGCGCGGCTGCTGCGGCATGTTGCGCTCGAAGAACTCGCGGAACATCGGCGGCAAGCCTTCGAGGTCGGGCATCTGCCCAGCCGCGACGCGGCGATCCGGCAGTTTCTGCTTGGTGCTGATGTTGACTACCGCAGGCGAGGCCTGCTCGACCAGCGTGGTGAAGTCCGGCAGCGATTCTTCGGCCTGGGCGGTGAGCACCTGACCGAGCATCAGCACGGCGGCGAACATCGATAGGTAGGATTTCAAGCGTGGTATTGACATACGGCTCCCGTCACAACGAGCGTAGTTAGCAGTTAGACCCCTGCACACACAGCAAAGGCCAGACTCCGAGAAGCCTGACCTATAGAAAATTTGCCGCTGGATTGCAAATGACAATGCTTTAATTTCATGTCAGCTCTGTGTAACAGAAGCTGTCAGAAGGCGCGCCGTCATTGACGCGCCTGCGCATCTTGCGCGCGCATCGACAACGCCACGCGCTCGGCAGTACCCAGTGGAATCTCCCCCACCACGGTTACCATCATCTTGCCCTTGGGGGTAGTGAGATGGCGCGAAACCGCCACGGTCGGCCCCAATTGCGCGCGCGTGTCAGCACCCGCACCGTCGGCGACCGGCTCAAGGAACACCGAGAAGCGCGCTAGGCCATCGTCGTACATCAGGCTGCTAACCGTGCTCTTGCGCGCCGGATCACGACGCACACTGCTGTTGATCAGTTCGAAACCAGGGGGCAGCCAGTCCGATCGCCATCCCGCGACAGCTTGAGCGGTCGTAGTGGGCACCGCTTCGACAGGCTTGCAGGCAGCACTGCCGGTCAGGTCGGCATCGCTGAGCGCATCCTCGGTGTCCAGGCGCGTCATCTGGAAACGCTCAAGCAACTGCCCCTTGTCGTTGATCATCAACGAGCGCAGCGGCAGGCCGGTCTGGCGATCGAGGTGCATTTCGAACGCGTAGCGATGCTGGTCGCGCGGGGTGAGCGTGACGATCACCGCATCGCGCCCGGCGACGCGGGATTTACCCGCGACACTCAGGTCGTACCAACTCATCAGCTTCAGGGGATCGAGCACACGCGCAGCCGAATCGGGAGGAATACCCACGCCGCTGGCCAGTGCACCGCTCACGCATTGCACCTTACCATCGACGCGTACGATCTCCTGCGCCGAGCCGTCGAGCTGCAATAGCCGCTCGCTGACCTTGCCATTCTGGACGCGGTGCCAGATATCGTGGCTGGAGAAGCTGCCATTGCGCTCATAGACGAACGAACCCTGGTAGCTCTGCGTCTGTTCTGCCCGCGCCAGCTTGTTCAACCATTCGCTGGCCTCGGGCGAGGAATTGGCCGCCAGGGCCTGCACCGTCAGACTGCTGCCGAGCAGCAGCGACAGGAGAGGGAGCGCGCGCATGATCCTCCTTAATTAGCGATTTTCCAGGCTAGCGGCGCGTGCGTAAGGCAGAGCGGTCTCGGTGCCCTTGAGCGCAGACTCCTGGGCATGCTGACGCAGGTAGCCTGGCAGACGCTGATCCCAGCCGGCTTGGTTCTGCAACACACCGTTAGCCATCGGGCCGGTCGGTTGTTCGCTGCTTTCACTGTAACCTGCCAGCACGGCCGGTCCTTGCGCCTGTGGCATGCTCAGACCTTGCTGGGCAGGCTGCTGCGCGGCCAGTTCGGCGCCGCTGATCTCATCTTGGTTGTAGAAACGTACGCCTGCCAGTACGGCAACCGTGACCGAGGCTGCAACGGCCAGACGGCCGAGGCTGCGCCATGGGCCCTGCTTGACCTTGGCCGGCACGGCCTCATCGGCCAACGCTGCGCTAACCGCCGAGGCGATATCCAGCTTAGGCAGCAGCAATTCCTTGTGCATCGCCGCACGCGCTACCTGGTAACGCGACCAGGTGGCACGGGTTTCGGCATCGTCGGCGGCATTCAGCACGCGACGCAGTTCCAGTTCGTCCGCTTCGTTATCCATTACCGCGGACAGCGATTCCTGCAAAGCTTCACGACTCATGGCGGTTCCTCTCTTGGCTGTCGCCGCTGTCTCAGGTGTCCTGCAACAGGGGTTGCAGGGCTTTGTCTATGGCCTCCCGAGCGCGGAAGATTCGAGAGCGCACGGTACCCACTGGACATTGCATGACGCTGGCAATGTCTTCGTAACTCAGACCATCGAACTCGCGCAGCGTCAGGGCCGTACGCAAATCTTCCGGCAGTTGCTGGATGGTGCGATGGACAGTGCCTTCGATTTCATCCCGCAACAACGAGCGCTCTGGGGACTCGAGATCCTTGAGACCATGATCGCCGTCGTAAAACTCCGCATCCTCGGAGCTAACATCACTGTCTGGCGGCCGTCTTCCACGGGACACCAGATAGTTCTTCGCCGTGTTGATGGCGATGCGGTACAACCACGTATAGAACGCGCTGTCACCACGGAAATTCCCCAGCGCCCGGTAGGCCTTGATGAAGGCCTCCTGCGCCACGTCTTGCGCTTCATGGGTGTCGTGTACGAAACGCACGATCAACCCGAGAATCTTGTGCTGGTACTTCAGCACCAACAGATCGAACGCTCGCCTGTCGCCACGCTGCACGCGCTCGACAAGCTGCTGATCCTCTTCCTGGGTTAGCATGAACACTCCTCAATGAGCTCGAAGGAGCGTTGCAGCAGCCATCGCTCAGGCTTGCAACCATAGACTCGGGCTTTACGCAAAAGTTCTCCCCTCCAAGCAAGTTTCCTGCGGCCCTTGGTCGGCTCACACGAAAGTCGCAGAACGGTCAGCGCCGACTGCGTCGATAATCTGGTTTCATTACACAGGTGCCAGCCCAAGATAGAGCTGCCGCCCTGCGTCGCCGCGGCAAACTGTGGCGTGCGGGCAGCCTTCTTAGGATTTCCAGGGCTGTAGGAAAGTTCCCAAAAAGATCGCCCGAGCCTCGCAGGTGCCATTGGAAATCAGGCACCCAGGGCTGCTATAAAGGCATCCCGGCAAGGCTTCACGATAGTTTCACAATGCCATCTGCGCGCGACTATTGTGCCGTGCCCCCTTCGAAGATTACTAGTGTCCCGACATGAGCCAACAATTCCAACATGATGTCCTGGTGATCGGCAGTGGTGCCGCCGGTCTCAGCCTGGCACTGAACCTCCCGGATCACCTGCGTATTGCCGTACTGAGCAAGGGTGACCTGGCCAATGGCTCGACCTTCTGGGCACAGGGCGGCGTAGCCGCGGTGCTGGACGACACCGATACGGTGCAGTCGCATGTCGAGGACACCCTCAACGCAGGCGGCGGCCTGTGCCATGAAGACGCGGTTCGCTTCACCGTCGAGAACAGCCGCCAGGCCATCGAATGGTTGATCGAACAAGGCGTGCCGTTCACCCGCGACGAACACGCCAGTGTCGACGACGGCGGTTTCGAATTTCACTTAACCCGTGAAGGCGGCCACAGCCATCGGCGCATCATCCATGCCGCCGACGCGACCGGGGCAGCCATTTTCACCACGTTGCTCGAGCAAGCTCGTCGGCGCCCGAACATCGAGCTGCTGGAGCAGCGCGTGGCAGTCGACCTGATCACCGAGCGCCGCCTCGGCCTGCCGGGCGAACGCTGCCTGGGGGCCTACGTGCTCAACCGCAACAGTGGCGAAGTGGACACCTTCGGCGCGCGCTTCACCGTACTGGCCACCGGCGGCGCAGCCAAGGTCTACCTGTATACCAGCAACCCAGACGGCGCCTGTGGCGACGGCATCGCCATGGCCTGGCGTGCAGGCTGCCGGGTAGCGAACCTTGAGTTCAATCAGTTCCACCCCACCTGCCTGTACCACCCGCAAGCCAAAAGCTTCCTGATCACCGAAGCCTTGCGTGGCGAAGGCGCCCTGCTGCGCCTGCCGAATGGCGAGCGCTTCATGCCGCGCTTTGACCCCCGTGAAGAACTGGCCCCACGCGACATCGTCGCCCGCGCCATCGACCACGAGATGAAGCGCCTGGGTGTGGATTGCGTGTACCTGGACATCACCCACAAGCCGGCCGACTTCATCAAGAGCCACTTCCCCACCGTCTACGAGCGCTGCCTGACCTTTGGCATCGATATCACCCGTCAACCCATCCCGGTAGTACCTGCGGCGCATTACACCTGTGGCGGCGTGATGGTGGACGATCGCGGCCACACCGACGTGCCGGGGCTCTACGCGATTGGCGAGACCAGTTTTACCGGCCTGCATGGCGCCAATCGCATGGCCAGCAACTCATTGCTCGAATGCTTCGTGTATGGCCGCGCCGCCGCGACGGACATCCAGGCGCACCTGGAAGCGGTCGGCATGCCACGCGCCCTGCCCTGCTGGGACGCAAGCCAAGTCACCGATTCTGACGAGGATGTGATCATCGCCCACAACTGGGACGAGCTGCGGCGATTCATGTGGGACTACGTGGGCATCGTGCGCACCAGCAAGCGCTTGCAACGCGCCGAGCACCGGGTACGCATGCTGCTTGCCGAGATCGACGAGTTCTACAGCAACTACAAGGTCAGCCGCGACCTGATCGAACTGCGCAACCTGGCCCAGGTGGCCGAGCTGATGATCCGCTCGGCGATGCAGCGCAAGGAAAGCCGTGGACTGCATTACACCCTGGATTATCCAGGCATGCTGCCAAAGGCGGTGGATACGGTTCTCAGCCCGACCTGAATCAGGCGCCGCATGCCCAGCGGCGCCGACCGAACTTGAGCCTGACCCGTAAACGGCGGTGCTGCTCAAGGTCCAGTGCATCCTGCGCGATGCACTGGGATTCAGTCCACCAGCGCCCTTCACGGGCGAAACGCAGCACCACGCAGCGTGGCACCGCAACACTGTCGCGGCGCAAGCGCACCGACTGCCACCCCTGCGAACGGCTGAACACCCACCAGCCAAGCGCGTCGCGGCGTAGCCCCGTGATGGCGTGCGGGTGACTCAACAGGATACGACGGGGAATGGCCCAGCCCGCGTGGGCAACGCAGGCGCCCAGTACAGCCAGGCATACCCACCCAGGCAGAGCACTCAGCCACAATGCCGCCAGCGCCAGAGCCTGGCATGCGAGGTAGAGCACCAACAGCCGGCGCGAGCCGTGCCAGTGGCACTCGAAACCATCACTTGGGCTGAACACGGTCCAGAATGATCCGCACCATACGCTGAAGCTCGGGGTCTTCGGACTCGGTGCGCTCCATGAACCAGCCAAACATGTCCTGATCCTCGCAGCTCAACAGGCGCACATACAGCTCGCGGTCGGTCTCGCTCAGGGTGGGGTAGACCTCCTGGGTGAAAGGCACCAGCAGCACGTCCAGTTCCAGCATGCCACGACGGCTGTGCCAGAAAAGCCGATTGAGTTCAGTTTGTTCGACCATGGGGCCCTCCTCGAATGGTCGCGCAGTATACCGCGACGCAGACGAAGCGACACCGGGCGTTGGTCTAGTCACCTACCTATTTTGTTACCGCCGTTCTATGATGACCGCCAGTCTTTAAGCCACCGCGATGACCCATGGCCGATTCCGCTTTCTTCTGTACGCTCGCCCACGAGGGCGTCCTCGCCGTCCGCGGCTCCGATGCCGGCAAATTCCTGCAAGGCCAGCTGACCTGCAACATCAACTACCTCAGCGACGCGTATGCCAGCTTGGGCGCACGCTGCATGGTCAAGGGGCGCATGCAGTCCAGCTTCCGCATCGTGCCTGAGGGCAACGGCTACCTCCTGGCGATGGCCAGCGAGCTGCTCGAAGCGCAACTGGCCGACCTCAAGAAGTACGCCGTGTTCTCCAAAGCCACCCTCACCGACGAGAGCGCCGCCTGGGTACGCTTCGGCCTGCAACACGGCGATAGCGCGTTGCAGGCACTGGGCCTGGCCCTGCCGGACAGCCCGGGGGCGACGGTTCGCCATGAACGCCTGTTCGCCATCCGCGCCAGCGCCCAGCGCGCCGAGCTGTGGGTGGCCGCCGAACAGGCCACGCAGGTGCGTGAACAGCTCGCCGCCACACTGCCCGAAGGCACGCTCAACGACTGGCTGCTCGGCCAGGTGCGCGCAGGCATTGGCCAGGTAATGGGCCCGACCCGCGAGCTGTTCATCCCGCAAATGATCAACCTGCAAGCAGTCGATGGCGTGAGCTTCAAGAAAGGCTGCTACACCGGGCAGGAAATCGTCGCGCGTATGCAGTACCTGGGCAAGCTCAAGCGTCGCCAGTACCGCCTGGCCCTAGAGCAGACCGAGCTGCCGGCACCGGGCGCCGAGATCTTCTCGCCTACTCACGGTTCATCGGTCGGCGAGGTGGTGATCGCCGCGTCCACCGGTCATGGCATCGAGCTGCTGGCGGTGCTCAGCGCCGAGGCGGTGGCCGACGACAACCTGCACCTGGGCGACCTTCAAGGCCCACGCCTGACACTGCTCGACCTGCCTTACGAACTGGACCGCGACCGGGAAATCCAGCGCTGACCAGCCCGCCCCGCCTGCCTGCGGGGCCGCACCACCTTTGCGGTAGAGAAGTCCCATGAACAAGCTGGCCGAGATGGTCCAAGCACAATTGCTGGCAGCCATCGACAACGACGACCTGGTCCTGCCGACCCTACCAGAGGTCGCCCTGAGCATCCGCGAGGCGGCCGAGGACAGCGAGATCAGTGTCTCGGCCCTGAGCAAAGTGATCGGCCGCGACGCCGCCTTGTCGGCGCGCCTGATCAAGGTGGTCAACAGCCCGCTGCTGCGCGCCGCCGTCGAGGTCACCGACCTGCATACCGCCATCACACGGCTGGGCATCAACTACAGCAGCAACCTGGCCATCGGTCTGGTGATCGAGCAGATCTTCCACGCACGAGCGCCGGCAGTCGAAACGAAGTTACGCGATATATGGACCAATAGCCTTGAAGTTGCAGGCATCAGCTACGAAGTATGCCGACGCCACACCACACTCAAACCCGACCAGGCGGCCTTGGGCGGGCTGGTTCACCAGATCGGCGCCCTGCCGGTACTGATCTACGCCGAGGAGCACAACGAGCTGCTCTCGGACCCGGTCTGCCTGCATTATGTGATCGAGCAGATCCAGCCGGCGCTGGGTGACAAGATCCTCAGCGCCTGGGAGTTCCCCGAGCAACTGGTGAACCTGCCCAGCCAGGTCCAGGACCTCGATCGGCGCACCGACCAGATCGACTACATCGACGTGGTCCAGATCGCCCGCTGCATCAGCCAGCGCGGGCGCAGCCGTCCGCTCGCCGCCCTGCCCGCCTACCGACACCTTGGGCTGCCCTTCGGCACCGAGCTGGAGATGGACGAGTTGCTGGACGCGCGCAGCATGTTGCGCTGAAAGCGCTGTCCGACCTGGGCGCCGCGCACTACAACGCAGGCACGCCGCTCAATCGGCGATGAAACTCACCCGTACCTTCAACCCGCCTCGCTCACCATCGTGCAGGCTGATCTGCGCCAGATGCGCCCGGCAGATCTCCCCGACAATCGCCAGGCCCAAGCCGCTGCCTTGGGCACTGCGCCGGTAGAAGCGCTCGAACACCCGCTCGCGCTCGCCCTCAGGGATACCAGGGCCATCATCTTCGACCTCCAGCACCGCTGGCGCCAACACGCGCAGGATCACATCGCCTCCGGCAGGGGTGTGAGCCAAGGCGTTGTCCACCAGGTTGCTCAGCAGTTCGTTGAGCAGGGTCGGCTCGCCCTTGAGCCATACAGGTGCCTGCGCCTCCAGCGCCAAGGCCACGCCACGGGCATGGGCCAACGGCGCCATGGCCATCCCCAGCTCGCGCGCCAGTTGGCTCAGATCAAGACGCTGGGCGCCGCCTTCGGCGATGGCCCGAGCGCCGTTCTCGACCCGCGCCAGCGACAGCAACTGATTAGCCAGGTGGGTGAGCCGATCGGTCCCTTGTACCGCGGACGCCAAGGTCTGACGCCACTCCTCGGGCGCCTTGGAACGTAACCCAAGCTCCACCCGCGCCTTGAGCGCCGCCAACGGCGTACGCAGCTCGTGGGCGGCATCGGCGATGAACTGCGCTTGACGCTCGAACTGGCCTCGCAGGCGCTCGGTAAAGTGATTGAGCGCACGCACCAACGGCCCCAGCTCGCGTTGCACCTGCACCACCGGCAAGGCACGCAGGTCGTCAGGCTGGCGCTCCTCAACGGCACTGCGCAGGCGCTCCAACGGCCGCAGGGCGGCGCTCACGGCGAACCACACCAGCCCCAGCGCACCCAGCGCCAGCATGCCCAGACGCAGCAGGGTATCGGCCATCAGGCTGCGGGCCATGCGCACCCGCGCCTCTTCGGTTTCGGCGACGCGGATCTCGGCCATGCCGTTCATGTTCGGCTCGCTGACCGCCTTGAGCAAGCTCACCACCCGCACGTCCTGACCCAGATAGGTGGCATTGTAGAAACGCGCCAAGGCCGGATAGTCGTCAGTGCGCGGTGTGCCCGGCGGTGGCGGTGGCAGGCGCTCGTAACCGGAGATCAGTTTCTGGTTGATGTCCAGCACCTGGTAGTAGATACGCCCGGCGCTGTCGTAGGCGAAGGTATCCAGGGCCACGTACGGCACGTCGGCACTGAGGGTGCCGTCACGTTGCGAAAGGCCGGCGGCGATGGTCCGCGCCGAGGCCAGCAGGGTGCGGTCGTAGGCGGTATCGGCCGCTTCGCGGCCGTTCCAGTAGGCGCTCAAGCCGCTGGCCAGCATCAGCACCACCAGCAACAGCGCCAGGTTGCCCAGCAAACGACCGCGCAGGCTTCCGTTGTCACGCATCGCGGTGCTCGAGCAGGTAACCCAGGCCGCGGAACGTGACGATGGCCACCGGCTGGCCATCGAGCTTCTTGCGCAGGCGATGGATGTAAATCTCGATGGCGTCAGGGCTGGCCTCTTCGTCCAGGCCAAATACCTGGGCGGCCAATTGCTCCTTGCTCATCACCCGCCCCGGTCGGGCGATCAAAGCTTCGAGCACACTCTGCTCGCGCTGGGTCAAGGTCAGGGGGTCGTTTTCCAGGCTAAAGCGCCGGGTATCCAGGTCGTAGACCAACGGGCCGCAGCGCTGCTGGCGCTCGCCACCGAGCACGCTGCGCCGCAGCAGGGCCTTGACCCGCGCTTCGAACTCGGCCAATTCGAACGGTTTGGCCAGGTAGTCGTCGGCGCCAAGGTTGAGCCCGTGGACCCGATCCTTGACATCGCTGCGCGCGGTCAGCATCAGCACCGGCAAGGTCTTGCCACGCCCACGCAGACGCGCCAGCACCTCGAAGCCGTCCATGCGTGGCAGGCCGACATCCAGTACAGCCACGGCGTAATCCTCGCTGGCCAGGGCCAGGTCGGCGGCCACGCCATCGTGCAGGACGTCCACGGTCAGGCCTTGGCTCTTGAGGGCCTGGGCCACGCTTTCGGCCAGTTGCAGGTGGTCTTCGACCAGCAGCACACGCATCGGATTCTCCCTGCTCGGGTGGGTCGGTGGCGCGGAGTTTACCGCTGTCCAGGGGCCTGTGAAGCCCCTTGTAACAAACCTTTCACGCTGAAAGGTTAGCGAAAGGTTCGTTACCTAGCATCGCACCACGGTCGCCCTACGCGCCGAAAAAAGCACCAGCAAGGTGCAACGAATAAGAACAATAAACGGAGTCATCCCGATGCTGTCATCGCAGCCTAAGGCGTTCGCGCCTAGCCGTTCCCTGTCCGCACGTCCATCGGCGATTGCCAGCGCCCTTGCGCTTGCAGGCGTAGCCCCGCTGAGCCAGGCCGCCTTCTTCGAAGACAGCACGGCCACCTTCGAAACCCGCAACATGTACTTCAATCGCGACTTCCGCGATGGCACCAGCGCGCAACAATCCAAACGCGACGAATGGGCCCAGGGGTTCATGCTCAACTTCGAGTCCGGCTACACCGAAGGCCCTGTAGGCTTTGGCCTGGACGCACTGGGCATGCTGGGGGTCAAGCTCGACTCCAGCCCTGACCGTACCAACTCCGGCCTGCTGCCGACCCACGACGATGGCCGCGCCGCCGACGAATACTCTAAGCTTGGCCTGACCGGCAAGGTGAAGATTTCCAAGACCGAACTGAAGATCGGCACCCTGATCCCGGAACTGCCGACCCTGCAGCCCAACGACGGGCGCATCCTGCCGCAGACCTTCGAGGGCGGCCTGCTCACCTCCCAGGAGATCAAGGGCCTGACCTTCACCGGTGGGCGCCTGGACCACGCCAAGGACCGCAACGACACCAACTGGGAAGCACTGGCCCTCAACAACAAGAACGGTCGCTTTGGCGGCACCTTCAGCTCCGACCACCTGAACTTGGCGGGCCTGGACTACAAGTTCACCGACCGTATCACCGGCAGCTACCACTTCGCCCAGCTCGACGACATCTACCGCCAGCACTTTATCGGCATGGTCGCCACCCAGCCTTGGGGACCGGGCACCTTCGGCGCCGACCTGCGCCTGGCGGTCAGTGACGAGGCAGGCTCGGCCAAGGCCGGGCGCATCGACAACACGACCTTCAGCAGCATGTTCAGCTATGGCCTGGGCGGGCATAAGCTCAGCGCCGGCTGGCAGCAGCTGTCCGGCGACAGCGCCTTCCCCTACGTCGACGGTGCCGACCCCTACTTGGTCAACTTCGTCCAGATCAACGACTTCGCAGATGCCGACGAGCGCTCCTGGCAGGCGCGCTACGACTACAACTTCGCAGCCCTGGGCATCCCCGGCCTGACCTTCATGACCCGCTACATCAATGGCGACAACGTCAGCCGCGCCGCCGCTGGCGAAGGCAAGGAATGGGAACGCAACACCGAGCTGAAGTACGTGGTACAAACCGGCCCGTTGAAGAACGTCGCCGTGCGCCTGCGCAACGCCACCTTCCGCTCCAACTTCGCCCGCGATGCCGACGAAGTGCGGCTGCTGGTGAGCTACAGCGTGGCCCTGTGGTAACCCATAACAACAATGCTCACGGAGATAGACGATGACCTTTTCACTGCGCCACCTCGCCCTCGTCACTGGCTGCCTGCTGCTGGCCGGCAACGCCCTGGCCGCCGAGCCCAAACGTCCTGAATGCATCGCCCCGGCCTCGCCCGGTGGTGGTTTCGACCTGACCTGCAAGCTGGTGCAAAGCGCCCTGGTGCAGGAGAAGATCCTCAGCAAACCGATGCGCGTCACCTACATGCCCGGTGGCGTGGGTGCGGTGGCCTACAACGCGGTCGTCGCCCAGCGTCCGGCAGATGCCGGCACCTTGATCGCCTGGTCCAGCGGCTCGCTGCTCAACCTGGCGCAAGGCAAATTCGGCCGTTTCGACGAGAACGCCGTGAAATGGCTGGCCGCCGTGGGCACCAGCTACGGCGCCATCGCGGTGAAGAGCGACTCGCCCTACAAGACCCTCGACGATCTGGTCGCGGCCTTGAAGAAAGACCCAAGCAAGGTGGTGATCGGCTCCGGCGGCACCGTCGGTAGCCAGGACTGGATGCAGACCGCCCTGATCGCCAAGGCCGCTGGCATCAATCCACGCGACCTGCGCTACGTGGCCCTGGAAGGCGGCGGCGAGATCGCCACCGCACTGCTCGGCGGACACATCCAGGTCGGCTCCACGGATATTTCCGACTCCATGCCGCATATCCAGAGCGGCAACATGCGCATCCTCGCGGTGTTCTCCGAAAAGCGCCTGGACGAGCCAGAAATGAAAGACATCCCGACCGCCAAGGAACAAGGCTACGACATCGTCTGGCCGGTGGTACGTGGTTTCTACCTAGGGCCAAAAGTCAGCGACGAGGACTACGCCTGGTGGAAGCAGTCGTTCGACAAGATGCTCGCATCGGAAGACTTCGCCAAGCTGCGTGACCAGCGCGAGCTGTTCCCGTTCGCCATGACCGGCGAGGAGTTGGATGGCTACGTGAAGAAGCAGGTGGCGGACTACAAGACCCTGGCCAAGGAATTCGGGTTGATTCAGTAATCGAGCCCCCTGTGGGAGCGGGCTTGCCCGCTCCCACAGGGAAGTGTGAAAGCCGCTTCAATCGAGGATTCCCCGATGATCCTGCAACGCCTCTTCGCCCTGGTCCTGCTCGCCGTGTGCGCAGCCCTGGCCGTAATGGCCTGGCCCTACCAGGCCGCGTTTTCCTATGAGCCGGTGGGCCCGCGCGCTTACCCGTTGCTGATGCTCGGGCTGATGAGCCTGGGCCTGTTGTACCTGGCCATCCGCCCCACCCCCATCGTACGCAAGGATGACGAACCGGAGCTGGACCGCGAAACCCTGATCAAGATCGCCATCTGCGTGGGCCTGCTGATCGTCTTCGCCGGCACCTTCGAGCCGCTGGGCTTCATCCTCAGCGCGATCCTGGTCGGCCTGCCGATGGCACGCCTGTATGGCGGCCGCTGGCTGCCCAGCGCCGTCGTGGTAGTGGGCATGAGCCTCTTCCTCTACTGGCTGTTCGACCGGGTCATGGACGTCCCCCTGCCCCTTGGCCTGCTGAGCGTACTGGAGAACTGATACATGGATACCTTGAGCTACCTCGGCCAGGGCTTCGGCGTCGCCCTGAGCCCGTATAACCTGGTCACCGCCCTGAGTGGCACCCTGATCGGCACCGTGGTCGGCCTGTTGCCAGGCCTGGGCCCGATCAACGGCGTGGCCCTGCTGATCCCTATCGCCTTCGCCTTGGGGCTACCGCCGGAGTCGGCGCTGATCCTGCTGGCGGCGGTGTACCTGGGCTGCGAATACGGCGGGCGCATCAGCTCGATCCTTTTGAACATCCCCGGTGAAGCCTCCACTGTGATGACCACCCTCGACGGCTACCCGATGGCGCGCCAAGGGCTGGCAGGTGTGGCCCTGTCGCTGTCGGCCTGGAGTTCGTTCATCGGTGCCTTCATCGCCACCTGCGGCATGGTGCTGTTCGCCCCGCTGCTGGCCAAGTGGGCAATCGCCTTCGGACCAGCGGAATACTTCGTGTTGATGGTCTTCGCCATCGTTGCCCTGGGTGGCATGGCCGGCGACAAGCCGTTGAAGACCTTCATCGCCGCGTTGATCGGGCTGTTCCTGTCGGCAGTCGGCATCGATGCCAACAGCGGTGTGTACCGCTTCACCGGTGACAGCGTGCACCTGGCCGACGGCATTCAATTCGTGGTGCTGGTACTGGGCCTGTTCTCGATCAGCGAAATCCTGTTGCTGCTGGAAAAGACCCACCACGGACACGCAGCAGTCAAGGCCACCGGCCGCATGCTGTTCAACTTCAAGGAAGCCGCCTCGGTCTTCGTGGTCAACATCCGCTGCGGTCTGCTCGGTTTCGTCATGGGCGTACTGCCTGGAGCAGGCGCCACCCTGGCCAGCGCCGTGGCCTACATGACCGAGAAACGCATCGCGGGTGACAGCGGCAAGTTCGGCAAGGGCGATGCCCGCGGCCTGGCCGCCCCGGAAACCGCCATCGGCGCCTCGTGCTGCGGCGCCCTGGTGCCAATGCTGACCCTCGGCGTTCCAGGCTCGGGCACCACGGCGGTGATGATCGGCGCCCTGACCCTGTACAACATCACCCCAGGCCCGCTGCTGTTCGAACAGCAACCGGACATCGTCTGGGGCCTGATCGCCTCGCTGTTCATCGCCAATATCATGCTGGTGATCCTGAACATCCCGATGATCCGCATCTTCACCCGCATCCTGGCCGTGCCGAACTGGGCGCTGGTGCCGGTGATCGCAATCATCACTGCGATTGGTGTGTACGCCGTGCACGCCACCACCTTCGACCTATTCCTGATGGTCGGCATCGGCATCATGGGCTATATCCTGCGCAAGCTGGACTTCCCACTGTCGCCGATCCTGCTGGGCTTCATCCTCGGCGGGTTGATGGAGCAGAACCTGCGCCGCGCGCTGTCGATTTCCAACGGTGAGCTGGGCATTCTCTGGTCGAGCCCGATCAGCCTGTCGGTGTGGGTGCTGACCGCCTGCATGCTCTCCCTGCCGCTGCTGCGTATCTGGCGCAAACGCACCTTGCAGCGCCGAGCGATGGCCGGTGCCTGATCGCAGCGTGCCTGTGTTTTGGGCAACCGGGCTGGTTGGCCTGGCAGGCGGCTTTGCCGCCAGCCAGGTCGGCTGGCCTTTGCCGTGGATGGTCGGCTCGTTGCTGGCGATCATCCTGGTGCGCTGCCTGACGCCCTGGCAACTCAGCGAAATCCCCAACGGGCGCAAATGCGGACAGTGGATCATCGGGATCGGGATCGGCCTGCACTTCACCCCGCAGGTGATCGAACAAGTCGCCAACCACTTCGCCTTGATCGTGTTCGGCGCGCTGTTCACCACACTCTCCAGCGTCATCAGTATCTGGCTGTTGCGGCGTACCGGCGAGGACCGCGCCACGGCGTTCTTCGCCAGCATGCCGGGCGGTTCGGGCGAGATGGTCAACCTGGGGGCACGCAATGGCGCAGTCCTCAGCCAGGTGGCCGCCGCGCAGAGCCTGCGGGTGCTGACGGTGGTGCTCTGCGTGCCGGCACTGTTCAAGCTACTGCTCGGTGATGGCGTGGCGCTGGACCATGCTGGGAGTGTCAATTGGGCCTGGCTGGCGCTGATCGCGCCGCTGGGCGTGGCAGTGGCGTTGCTCTGGCAGCGCCTGCGCCAGCCCAACCCATGGTTGTTCGGCCCGCTGCTGGTGGCCGCCAGCGTGAGCCTGGCGGGTAACCTGCAAATCGGCTTGCCCAACGGCGCCAGCCAGGTTGGCCAGTGGCTGATCGGCAGCGGCTTGGCGTGTCACTTCAACCGGGCCTTCTTCCGCCGCGCTCCTGCGTTCCTCGGCCGCACCCTGCTGGCCACCGCCTTGTGCATGCTGATCGCGGCAGCGGCGGCCTGGGGCTTGAGCCTGCTCACCCAACTGGACCTGCGCTCGCTGACCCTGGGCATGATGCCTGGCGGCATCGCCGAGATGAGCCTGACGGCCGAGACCTTGCAGTTGTCAGTGCCGCTGGTGACCGCGCTGCAGGTGATGCGCTTGTTGCTCGTGCTGTTTTTGGCCGAGCCGTTGTTCAGGCGCTGGAACGCCAGCCAGGAATAATGTGCTGGCCTCTTCGCGGGTAAACCCGCTACCACAGGTACGGCGCAGGCTCTGAGGGCGGCGTATTTGCTGTGGGAGCGGGTTTACCCGCGAAGAAGCCAGCACCACGCGTCAGCCGATCACAGTGGCGGCACCGCCCAGTCGATTGGCGTCATCCCGCGCTGCTCGAGAAAACCATTGGCCCGGCTGAAATGCCCGCACCCAAAGAACCCACGGTACGCCGACAATGGCGAGGGGTGCACCGACTTGAGCACCAGATGCTTGCTGGCATCGATCAGCTTCTGCTTGCTCTGGGCATGTGCGCCCCACAGCAGGAACACCACGCTCGGGCATTGTTCGCTGACCACCTGGATGATCCGGTCGGTGAAGAACTCCCAGCCTTTCTTGGCGTGGGAAGCAGCGTTGGCGCGCTCCACGGTCATAGTGGTGTTAAGCAACAACACGCCCTGCTCGGCCCAGCTCTGCAAATACCCATGGGACGGAATCGGCAGGTTCAGGTCGCGCTGCAGCTCCTTGTAGATGTTGACCAGCGAAGGCGGCGTGGCAACGCCCGGTTGCACCGAGAAGCACAGGCCGTGGGCCTGGCCTGGGCCGTGGTACGGGTCCTGGCCGAGAATCACCACCTTGACCTGGTCCAACGGCGTGGAGTTCAAGGCATTGAAGATCATCGGCCCCGGCGGATAGATCTGCTTGCCAGCAGCATACTCGGCACGCAGGAACTCGCGCAGTTGGTGCATGTACGGCTGGTCGAACTCGGCGCGCAGGGCGGCCTTCCAGCTGGATTCGAGCTTGATGCGATCGTCGTCGGTCATGGGCCTGTCCAGAAGCAAAGTGGCGCGACACTAGGAAAGCTGCGCCGGGTTGTCAATCGAAGCGACCGGCGACCTGCAGCTTCGCCTCGACGAGCCATACTGATGGGATGACTTGCGCGAGGTAGCTCATGTCCATTCAATGCGAAGTACTCACTGGCGCCGACGGCGCCCGAATCGGCATCGCCAGCCTGGATGCTGCCAAGACCCTCAATGCCCTGACACTGCCAATGATCGAGATGCTCCACACGCAGTTGCAGGCCTGGGCCCGCGACCCAAGGGTGGTTTGCGTGCTCTTGCGCGGCAACGGCCCCAAGGCGTTCTGTGCCGGGGGCGATGTACGCGCGTTGGCCCAGGCCTGCCGTGACGCTCCCGGCAGCGTGCCTGAACTGGCCGCCACCTTCTTCGCCAGCGAGTACCGCCTCGATCACTGCTTGCACACTTACCCCAAGCCCCTGCTGTGCTGGGGGCACGGCCATGTGCTAGGCGGCGGCATGGGCTTGTTGCAAGGGGCTGCGGTGCGCATCGTCACCCCCAGCAGCCAGTTGGCGATGCCAGAGATCAGCATCGGCCTGTACCCCGATGTGGGCGCCAGCTGGTTCCTCTCGCGCCTGCCCGGCAAACTCGGCCTGTTCCTCGCCTTGACCGGCGCCCCCCTCAACGCCCGCGACGCCCTGGACCTCGGCCTGGCCGACCGTTTCCTCGGCGAGGGGCAACAAGACGTTCTGATCGAGGAACTGCTGCAACTGAACTGGCAGGAGCAAACGGCGCTTCAGCTCAACAGCCTGCTCAAGGCCGAACAACACCGCGCCTGGGCCGAGCTGCCCGAAGGTCAGTGGCTGGCACGCCGGACACAGATTGACGCAATGCTCGATGTGGCTGATCCGGTTGCCGCCTGGCGCGCCTTGAGCAGCCTGTCAGGGCACGCCGACCCTTTGCTGGCCGAGGCCGGCCAGCGCTTGCAGAAAGGCTGCCCGCTGACCGCGCACCTGGTTTGGGAACAACTGCGCCGAGCCCGGCATCTGTCACTGGCGCAGGCGTTGCAAATGGAGTACGGCCTGAGCCTGAACTGTTGTCGCCACCCCGAATTCAGCGAAGGCGTACGCGCCAGGCTGCTGGACAAGGACCACGCACCCCATTGGCATTGGCCGGATGTGGCGCAGGTTCCCAACAGTGTGGTGCAGGCGCACTTCTCGAAGGTGTGGGAGGGACGTCATCCGCTGGCCGAGCTGGATTGAACGCATCGCCGTGCGCAGCGGACGATCCGACACGCACGGCGATGGCTTCAACGCTGCCAGTTGCGGTCCCCGCCGCGTCCATTGCCGCTGTCGTTACCGCCGCCAGCGTTCGGCCTGCGGTCGCGGTTACCCTGGCCTTGCGAATGCCAACGATCACCGCCATTACCGCGGTTGTCGTTGCGGTAGTCTTGCCGGTCACGGTCGCGCCCATAGTCATAGCGCTGCCGGTTGCCGTAGTCATGGCGCGGGTTGCCTTGCCACTGCGTTGGCCTGCCAGGAGGCGGGCCAGGGCGGTAGTGAGGCGCAGGCTCAGGCCGGTAATAACGCGGAGCCGGTTGGTAGTAACGCGGCGCAGGCTGGTAGTAGTAGCGCGGCTGTGGCGTCACGTAATAGCGATCCTGGCGGTAATAACCGGGGTAGACGTAACGATCGCTGCTGTAATAGTCGCTACGGTAATAGCCGTCGCTCTCGTAGTACGGCGCGCAGGCGGATGTCAGCAGTCCCAACAGGACAATGATGAGGATTCGTGGGTACATGGCGGCCTCCTGGACCGCAGGGGTGCCCGGTTCAGCGGCGCTGACGGGCGTCGACGATAGGCGGATCACCGACACCTGATAAGACCGCGAGACCGGTAAACAGTGCCATTTCGGCAACAAATTGAAACAGCTCGTATAACCCTGAAAAACATGCAGTCATTTATCGGCCATCTCACTAGAATGTGAACTCTGGCACATATCACGGGACGATCATGCCTTCGCCTTCCGCCCTGTTTTCGCAACGCTCGCTGATCTTCACGCTCCTGCTGTTGCTGGCCTGCGGCTTTTTGGCTACGTCGCTGCTGAGCTACTACGCCTCGCGCGGGGCGATCCGTGATGGCATCGTCAACACCGAGTTGCCGCTGACCTCCGATACGGTCTACTCCGAGATCCAGAAAGACCTGATCCGTCCCGTGCAGATGTCGGCGATGATGGCCCAGGACACCTTCCTGCGCGACTGGGTACTGGCCGGTGAACAGGACAGCGAACGCATGACCCGCTACCTGAGCGAGGTGATGGATACCCAGAACACCTGCACCAGTTTCTTCGTCTCCGACCGCAGCCTCACCTACTACCAGGCCAAGGGCGTGCTCAAGCGAGTCAAGCCCGAGGCCTGGCGCGATGCCTGGTATTTTCGCCTGCGCGAGTCGACCGAACCCTACGCGATCAACGTCGACCTGGACATGGCTAACCAGGACACGCTCACCGTGTTCATCAACTACCGCGTGCTCGACTATCAGCAGCGCTTCCTCGGTGCGGTCGGCGTGGGCCTGAGCGTGGAGTCGGTGGTGAAACTGATCGACGATTACCAACGCCGCTACCAACGCTCGGTCATTTTCACCGATGCCAAGGGCAAGATCATGCTCACCGGCTCCGACGGCGGCCCCCATGGTTTGCGTGCAGGTCAGCAACTGGCTGACAGCGACCAGTGGGAGGAACTGCTCACGCGCATGCCCACCCCTTCTGCGGGCAGTCACGAGTACCGCGACAGCAATGGCCACAGCCATTTCCTGAATATACGCCTGCTGCCCGAGCTGGATTGGTACCTGCTGGTGGACAAGCGCGAGACCGACGCACTGGACCGCATCCGCCAGTCGCTGTACCTGAACCTGGCCATCTGCACGATGATCACGTTGGTGGTGTTGTCGCTGCTCAACGCCATGATCAAGCGCCACCAGGCCAACGCCGACGCCCTGGCGACCCTCGACAGCCTCACCGGGCTGCCCAACCGACGCAGCTTCGACCTGCTGGCCGGCCAAGCGCTGATCGAGGCCCAGCGCGACAATGCGCCCTTGGTCGCCTTGCTGATCGACCTTGACCACTTCAAGGTGCTCAACGATACACACGGCCACCTGGCAGGCGACGAAGTGCTGCGCCAATTCGCCCACGTGCTGCAAAGCAGCCTGCGTCAGTCCGATATACTGTGCCGCTGGGGCGGCGAGGAGTTCATCGTGCTGCTGCGCGAAGCCGAGGGCCGCCAGGCCATCGAGGTGGCCGAAAAGATCCGGCGGCGCACCGAGCAACTGACCTTCAGCTACGCCGACCAGCCGCTGCGCCTGACCACCAGCATCGGCCTGTCGGGCTTGCAGCGCGGCGACTCGCTGCACACCCTGCTCAGCCGCGCCGACCACGCGCTTTATCGTGCCAAACAAGGCGGACGCAACCGTGTCTGCAGCGAGATGCTCGGAACCGACCATGACTGACGCCAGCCACTGTCCCGCTTGCGGCGCCGCCAACCGCTGCGGCCTCGCCGCCCCACGCAGCGCCGCGCGTGGCTGCTGGTGCTTCGAGGTGAGCATCGACCCGGCAATCCTCCAGGCCCTGCCCGCCGAATTGCGCAACAAGGCCTGCCTGTGCCCGCGCTGCGCGGCGGTAGACGACCAGCTCAAGGCAGCGCCAGCACCTGGGATCGGTTAGACTGCGCGCCGATCCACGGCCACCGTCAGCCCATGCGCCTCGACCGATTTCTCGCCAACCTGCCCACCTACAACCGCCAGCACGTGCGCCTGCTGCTGGCCCAGCGGCGTGTGCGGGTGGATGGCCAGGCAACCGCCGACCCGCTGCATGAGGTGCGTGAGTTCAGCCGGGTAGAAGTGGATGACCAGTTGCTGCAAGCAGGCCGAGCGGCCCGTTACCTGATGCTGCACAAACCCACCGGCTGCGTCAGCGCCACCCGCGACCCGCAGCACCGCACCGTGCTCGACTTACTGCCGCGCGAACTGCACGAGGACCTGCACATTGCCGGGCGCCTGGACTACAACACCACCGGCCTGATGCTGCTGACCAACGATGGCCAATGGTCACGGCGTCTGACTCAACCGCGCACGCGGCTGGAGAAAATCTATCGGGTACACACCGAAGCCCCGATCGGCGAGCATTACATCGACAAGTTCCACGAGGGTTTCTACTTCGCCTTCGAAGACCTCACCACCCTACCCGCCCGGCTGGAGATCCTCGGCCCGCACGAGGCACGCCTGGCCATCGTCGAGGGACGCTACCATCAGGTCAAACGCATGTTCGGCTATTTCCAGAACAAGGTGGTGGCGCTGCATCGCGAACGCATGGGCCCGATCGCGCTCGACCCGGCCCTGGCGCCTGGTCAGTTCAGGGCGCTGACAGCACAGGAAATTGCCCTGATCTGACGGGCTGGCGCGGCTGTCTGCGCGCAAACGATTGGGTAGCCGGGCACGCGGCGCACTACATATACCGCCCGGCGGTTTGCCTTGAAAAATCCCTTGAATGGCACTTGCGCGAGCCGCGCCCCACTGCTTGACTCCTCACTTGTCGGTCTGCATGTGACCCAACAGTCACAGGTGCAGTCCAAGACACCTTTTTGCCGGCCACCCGGGGTCTCGATGCCTTGGGGCACGGCAAATCGCCCGCCACAACAATACCGTCGACGCTGCGTCAAGGATCGACACAAGGGCCCACCGGTTGTACTTCCAGGCGAATGCCTACCTGTCATAAAGCACGTGCACCCTAGGTGACGCGAATACCCTTTTGGCGCCAGGAGTCGATGACATGAGGCCAGAAATCGCTGTACTTGATATCCAAGGGCAGTACCGGGTTTACACGGAGTTCCATCGCGCCGAAGGCGCCGAAAAAACGATCATCCTGATCAACGGCTCATTGGCCACCACGGCTTCCTTCGCCCAGACGGTGCGCAACCTGCACCCGCAATTCAACGTGGTGCTTTACGATCAGCCGTACGCTGGCAAGTCCAAGCCCCACAACCACCAGGAACGCCTGATCACCAAGGAGACCGAGGCGCACATCCTGCTGGAGCTGATCGAGCACTTCGCTGCCGACCACGTGATGTCGTTCTCCTGGGGCGGCGCCTGCGGGTTGCTGGCCTTGGCGCACCAGCCGCGGCGCGTGAAGAAGGCCATCGTCAGTTCGTTCTCGCCCGTGATCAACGAACCGATGCGCGACTACCTGGAGCGGGGTTGCCAGTACCTGGCTGCCTGCGACCGCTACCAGGTGGGCAACCTGGTCAACGACACCATCGGCAAGTACCTGCCGTCGCTGTTCAAACGGTTCAACTACCGCCACGTCAGCAGCCTGGACAGCCACGAATACGCGCAGATGCACTTCCACATCAACCAGGTGCTCGAACACGACCTGGAGCGGGCCCTGAAGGCTGCACGCAACATTGACATCCCGGTGCTGTTCATCAACGGTGACCGTGACGAGTACACCACGGTCGAGGACGCCCGCCAGTTCAGTCGCCATGTAGGTCAGAGCCACTTCAGCGTGATCCGCGATGCTGGGCACTTCCTCGACATCGAGCACAAGGGCGCTTGCGAAGACACCCGTAGCGCGATGCTCGGCTTCCTCAAGCCGACCACACGCCAGCCCCGCCAACGCTTCGCTCCCGTACAAGGGCAACATGCACTGGCCATCTGAGCATATCGGCGCCCTGTAGCGCTTCACCTACCCGCAGGCTACAGGTCGCCGACAGGCTTTTTTATAACGTGGGCTTCTATTTCGCGGAGGTTTCTGGTAAAAAGTCGAGCACCGAAGCGGGTATAGTTTAGTGGCAAAACGAAAGCTTCCCAAGCTTTAGTTGAGGGTTCGATTCCCTCTACCCGCTCCAAAAAATCGCATTACCCCGCATGGCGTTCCAGTAACGTCATCGCTGTCAAAAGGAGCCTCGGCTCCTTTTTTCGTTTCTGCGCCTTCGTTGACCTGGCCCATGGCCGCTGACCTGCCAATCCGCTTGAATGCCCGACTTTCGCGCACTTGCCTGCCACACCGGTTGCGGCGATAAATGCCTGTATTCATCGAAACATCACCAAGGACTGCGCATGTTTCTCTCCCGCTGGCTACCGGGCCTGGCCAACCTGTTGCACTACCGCCGCGAATGGTTTCACGCCGACCTGCAGGCCGGGCTGTCGGTGGCCGCGATCCAGATCCCGATCGCCATCGCCTATGCCCAGATCGTCGGCCTGCCGCCGCAGTACGGATTGTATGCCTGCGTACTGCCGATGATCGTCTACGCCCTGATCGGCAGCTCGCGCCAGCTGATGGTCGGCCCCGACGCAGCCACCTGCGCCATGATCGCCGGCGCCGTGGCCCCGCTGGCCATGGGCGATACCCACCGCATCGCCGAATTGTCGGTGATCGTCACGGTACTGGTGGGGGTGATGCTGATCGCCGCAGGCCTGGCCCGCGCAGGTTTCATCGCCAGCTTCTTCTCGCGGCCGATCCTGATCGGTTACCTCAACGGTATCGGCTTGAGCCTGATCGCCGGGCAACTGTCCAAAGTGGTGGGTTTCACCATCGAGGGCGATGGGTTCATCCTAAGCCTGATCAACTTCCTCCAGCGCCTGGGCGAAATTCACTGGCTCACGCTGGTCATCGGCCTCACCGCACTGGGCCTGCTGATCTGGCTGCCGCGCCGCCGCCCACAGTGGCCGGCGGCGTTGGTGACGGTGGTGGCGTTCACTGCGCTAACCGGCTTGTTCGGCCTGGACCGCTTCGGTGTGGCGATCCTCGGCCCGGTGCCAGCAGGCATCCCGGAGCTGGCCTGGCCACAGAGCAGCCTGGCCGAAGCCAAGAGCCTGCTGCGCGACGCCTTGGGGATCGCCACCATCAGTTTCTGTAGCGCCATGCTCACGGCGCGCAGCTTCGCCGCGCGCCACGGCTATGCGATCAACGCCAACCACGAATTCGTCGCGCTGGGCGTCAGCAACCTGGCCGCCGGTCTTTCCCAAGGTTTTGCCATCAGCGGGGCCGACTCGCGCACCGCCGTCAACGACATGGTCGGAGGCAAGAGCCAACTGGTGGGCATCATCGCGGCGCTGGTAATCGCGTTGATCCTGCTGCTGTTCACCGCGCCCATGGCCTGGATCCCACAGGCGGCGCTTGGCGCCGTGCTACTGATGGCCGGCTGGGGGCTGATCGATGTGAAATCGCTCAAGGGCATTCGCCAGCTCAGCCGCTTCGAGTTCTGGCTGTGCCTGCTGACCACCGTCGGCGTGCTCGGCCTGGGCGTACTGCCGGGCATCGTGTTCGCCGTGACCCTGGCGATCCTGCGTCTGCTGTACAGCATCTATCAACCCACCGATGCCGTACTGGGCTGGGTGCCGGGCATCGAAGGCCAGGTGGACGTGCGCCAACACAAGGACGCGCGCACCGTACCCGGGCTGCTGGTGTACCGCTTCGACGACGCGATCCTGTTCTTCAACGCCGACTACTTCAAGATGCGCCTGCTCGAAGCCGTGCAGCGCGAACACACGATCCAGGTGGTGCTGTTCGACGCCGAGGCCGTGAGCAGTATCGACGTCACCGGCATCAGTGCCCTGCGCGAAGTACGCGACACCCTCCGCGCCCGAGGTATTCACTTCGCCATCGCCCGCGCCCGCGGCACGTTCCTGCGCATGTTGGTGCGCTCGGGGATGGCCCGTGAGATGGAAGACAAACTGCTGTTCGGCTCGGTACGGGCGGGGATTCGGGCCTACCGGGTGTGGCGCAATCGCGAGCGCAGGACGGCTTCGAACAGCGCCCCTAGCGTACCTGCGACGATCACCAGCGAGCCGCCCAAGACACTGGATGAGCCCGCGCCATGACTTGAAGCGTCGCAAGCCGCGCCTGGCGAGCGGTAAAAACCGCATGACATGCTAAAGTCGCGGCGTTTTCCGCCACGCCAACGGACCTGCCGATGCCTGCCCTCGACGCCCATTTGCCCACCTGGGCCGATCTCAACCAGCGCCACCCAAGCCACGCATTGTTGCTCGGCAATGGCGCCAGCCGCGCCCTGTGGAAACGCTTCGGCTATTTCTCGCTGTACGAGCAAGCCCAAAGTGCCGGGCGCAAGAAAGGCCTGGCAGTCAGCGACCAGGCGCTGTTCAAGTCATTCGCAACAGAGCTGTTCGAACCACTGCTGAGCACCCTCAACCAGGCGGTGCGGGCCAACGCTGCATTGGCCATCAGCTCAACTGCGCCGCTCAACCGCTACTACTCGATCAAGGAAGCGCTGATCCACGCCGTTCGCAGCGTTCACCTGCCTTGGGCGCTGCTGCCGCAGACCACCCTGACGACGATCAACCAGGCCTTGCGCAGCTACCGCAGCGTCTACACCAGCAACTACGACCTGATACTGCCCTGGGCGGTACACGCCGCACCACATGGATTCGCCGAACTGTTCGATGAGCAGGGCTTCTTCGATGTACGCCGCACAGCCAGTTCAGGCACGCGGGTGCTGCACCTGCATGGCGGCCTGCACCTGCTCAAACTACCGGACGGCACGACCCGCCAGCGCAGCGCTGAAGGCTCCGAACTGTTCGACGGCTTCGCGGTGAACATACCCGGCGAAGTGCCGCTGTTCATCAACGAAGGGCGCAGCGACGAAAAGCTGGCAGCCATTCGCCACAGCGATTACCTGTCCTGGTGCCTGGGCGAACTGGCCAGCGAGCGCGAAGGGCTGTGCCTGTTCGGCCAGCACCTGGACAGCAGCGACCAGCACCTGGTCGAAGCGATTCGCCAGGCGCAACCCAAGCACCTCGCCATTGCCATCCGGCCATTGAACGATGCGTCGGTGATCAACCAGAAGCAGCATTTCGTCAATCGCTTCGGCGACCTCAACGCAACCGCACTGTACTTCTTCGATGCCAGCAGCCACCCGCTGGGGGATGCCAGGCTGATGATCGAAGATACGCAGCACAGTTATTGAGCGATAGCGTTGGTGTTCATTTGGGCTGCTTTGCAGCGCATCGCGTAGGCCTCTCGTTGCAGGCTCACGCGCCCTCTGAGCGGCCTCGTGCCGCGAAGGGCCGCACAGCGGCCCCGACAATTCAAAGTACAACCAGGATTTCAAACTGCCGGGGCAACACAGCGTTACTCGAACAATTGAACGATCTCGTTAGGCAAGGCACTGCGCTGCTGCGACCACGAGCCGGTGAAATGATAAATGTCATTCACCTTGAGGAAATGTTTCACGAAATGGAAGTGATAGTCAGCGGCAATCTGGAACAAATACAGATCACTCAGAACATTCACGAAGCTGGTGCCGAAACGGTCAAGGGATTTGCTCCGTTCGACCATGCCACTCAACACGGCATTGTCATCCGGTTCGAGGTCGACATTGATCGGCGTGGTCGGCTGTTCGGTAAAGAAGCGGCGCCAGGCGTTTTCCGAACTGTGTCTGCCGGTCTGACTCTTGGACAAATCGCAAGGAAACTCGATCGCCTGCCGGGCCTTGCCCATATCTCCCTGGATGCGCTCATCGAGCACCAACTTCTGGCCGGTTTTTGCCTGGCAGAACAGGCTAGTCAATTCAAGCCAGGCGGCCGCGTACTCTTTCGGGTTATCGCGCTCGACAGTCTGTTTGGGGTCAGACCAGCAAGGCTTGTATCGGTAACGGACAAAACTGTAATCCGGGAAATGCCCAAGCCAGCCGTGCCCCAAGTAACTGGTGCTGTTCGGCGCCGCCTCGAAGTTACTGCTCGCCAGTGAACTCAACACCGTATTGGTCCACGGCTTCGATGGGCCGTCGGTGTAATAGATGGATTGGCGCCCATAGCCCATTTTGGCCGGATTCCAGGAGTCCGGGTCGTAATCCGCATCCCAGTATGTGTTCATCACGTTGTCCAGGCCGCAGTGGTCCTGATGCGCCCAGGTATCGGCAATCACATGGGCCCTGATGCCCAGCAGGATCAAGCGGAACCGGCGCAACACGTCGGCGCGCTCGGCCTTGAGGATCGTCTCGCCACCGATGGCCAGGCTGAGGATCTTCTCCAGGCGCGAGTCATCCTTGGCACACAGCACGGCATCTTCGAACAGTCGCCGGGAAAGCGCGCTTTGCGGACGATTGAGCATTCGCCCGTACTGCAACTCGGCGACCTTGCCCGGGTTGTACTTTCTTAGAATGTATTCACCGCCATGGGTATCTCGTTTGCTGAACGCAGGCAAATGGCTGACCACTTCGGCGCCATGGATTTGCTCGCGCGTTGGCGTTCCCGCCGGATCATTGTAGTTACCCGGAATGAAGTGGTAGGAACACCACAAACCATCCTCAGGGCTCAACAAGTCACCCAGATGTCCATGTTGGAACGTATACCGAGGGTTATCCATGTGCGCGACAACTGTGTAATTGCTCGACGACGCGGTTTCGCTGACCAGGCGCCAATAGGAGGCGTAGGTATTCTCACTGAAGAAATCGATGAAGTTTGCTGCTTTGGCAATCAGCGTTGCGTCGTCCTTGTCGAATCCGCCGGACATGGCCGAATGAAAAGTACCGTAAAAGTGAAAATCCTGATCCATCGTGCCTTCCCCTATACAGTGTTCGGTCAAAGTGACCGAGTACGCTTATAACGGCGGCAGCAGAACGATGTCAAATAGCCATCAGTTAATGAGAATTACCCTGAATATCAATACACACAAGCGCCGTTAAATAACCTGCGCGGTCATTCAAAAGCAGGGTAGTTACACTCAACACGCCTGACTCAAACGGCAGTTATACGCTGCGATATTCGCAAAACCGCCGAGATCTTCATGAGCGTGTACAAGGTGTCGGTACACGTGAACGCCACCTCGCCCGTTTGTCGCAAAGTGCATGTTTAACCTTGGCAAGCACCGTAGCGGGGTTGTGCACAATGCACAGCGCCCCACAGCCCGCATCAAATCAAACCATCGCCTTGCAACAACGTTTCCAGGCAATGCGCTTTCACGCCGTAGAACGCTTTGAGTTCGGCAATCTTGCCGAGCAGCGCGCGGTTGTCCTGAGCCTGCCGGCGCTTGACTGCCAGAATCATCTTGTTCTTGTTGGTGTGTTCCAGCGAGATGAACTCGAACACCTTGGTCTCGTAACCACAGGCCTCAAGGTACAGTGCGCGCAGGCTATCGGTGAGCATCTCGGCCTGTTGGCCCAGGTGCAAGCCATATTGCAACATCGGTTGCAGCAGTTCAGGGCTGTGCAGTTGCGGGCGGATCTGCTTGTGGCAGCACGGCGAGCACATGATGATCGCGGCGTTGCAACGAATGCCGGTGTGGATGGCGTAGTCGGTGGCCACGTCGCAGGCATGCAGGGCAATCATCACCTCGATGGCCTCGGGTACCACACTGCGCACATCGCCACACTCGAATACCAGCCCCGAGTGCTCAAGGCGCGCCGCAGCGCGGTTGCACAGCTCGACCATGTCCGGGCGCAACTCCACGCCGGTCACCTGTGCGTCGCGCTCCAAACTGTTGCGCAGGTAATCGTGCATGGCGAAGGTCAGGTAACCCTTGCCCGAACCAAAGTCGGCAACCCGCAAAGGCTGCTCCTTCGCCACCGGCGCACCCGCCAGGGCGTGATCGAAGACCTCGATGAACTTGTTGATCTGCTTCCACTTGCGCGACATCGATGGAATCAACGCACCCTGGGCATCGGTCACGCCCAGGTCACGCAGAAACGGCCGCGACAGCTCCAGGTAACGTTTCTTTTCCCGGTCATGCCCGGCCGGGGCCGCTTCGCGCGGGGCCTGCTGGGCCAGGTGGCGCTGCAACATCGGTTTGCCCTTCTTGCTGAAGGCCAGCTGCACCTCGCCAGCCGCCGTGAACAGGTGCGCATTACGAAACTGCTCTGGCAACTGCTCAGCCACGAACGCCTCGACCTCGGTCAGCGGCAGATTGCGCGTAAGGTCACGGGTCTGATGGCGGTACACCAGTTGCAGGCAGGCTTGCTCCTTGATCTGCACGGGCTTGGCGATGATTCGTTGCAGGCTGGCGTCGGCGCCGACATGCCGGGCCAGGACCAGCTTGATCAGGCTGGCATCAGCCAGGGCTTCGGCCAGCAGGCTCAGGAATTGGGCGCGCGGATCTGGCGCAGAAGTCGTGCAGGACATGGACAAAGGTGCCTCGGGAATGCGGGGAGCGCTCGGCGCAATGGCGCGCATTCTACGTGGCTGAATGCCCATCGCGAAGGTTTTCACGATAGGCGCGGTTCAATCGAGGATCACCAGACGGTTAGGCAGCTCGTTGCGCGCGTGGGTGGGCGGCACATACTCGCTGAGCAGTTCGCCACAGGCTTCGATGCACTCGACGAAGCCTTCCAACGTGCGCCCCTGGCCCACCTGCTCGGTGAACCGCGCAACGATCGCCTCACGCGCACGGCTTGGCAGGTGCTGGGCAATACCGTCATCGACCAGGATCTCGACGTGCCGCTCGGCCTCGCTGACGAAGATCAACACCCCGGTGGCGCCTGCGGTGCGTTGCAGGTTGAGTTCGAGAAATTGCTGCCGGGCCAGGCCCGAGGCGCGCCGACGGCGCAAGATCGACGGCACCACCCATGCCGCCAGGCGTGGGTGACGCAGTAAGAGGCACAAGGCAATGAAGGTCAGCATCTGCGCGAGCAGCAGGCCATGCAGGCCGATACCGTTCTGCAAGCGGTGCAACAGCAAAGGGATCGCCAAGGCCAGCAGCGCAGCCCACAGCAGCGGTAGATAAGGGTAGTCGTCGGCGCGGCGGGCCAACACCGTGACCAGTTCTGCGTCAGTGCACCGCTCGGCGCGAGCGATCGCCTCGGCGATCTGGCGCTGTTCGTATTCGGTCATGCCATCGTCTCTTGAGCATTCTTATCGTTGTTATCCCGGCATCGGGCTGGCAAGAGTGTATCTCATCGCAGGCCATATATAAGGCATAATCGCCCGCTGCCACGGGATCGAAACGGCACGTCCTGGCCAACAGGGATACCGGGACATGCCGAACAAAAACAGCCGCCTGAACCACTTCGGCCACACGCGTATCCCCGTGGATACGGCGCAGGCCTTCATAAAACGGAATCAACGATGAAACTGTCTTTGCTGGGCCTGGCCATGGGCCTTGCCAGCCAGGCGGCCCTAGCCGCCAACACCGCCCCGCCCCTGCAGGACAAGCAGGCCTTCATCGACCACCTGGTCGGGCAAATGACCGAGGCCGAGAAAATCGGCCAGTTACGCCTGATCAGCATCAGCCCGGAGATGCCCCGCGAGAAAATCCGTGAGGAAATCGCCGCTGGTCGCATCGGTGGCACCTTCAATTCACGTACCGCCCCCGAGAACCGGCCGATGCAGGACGCCGCCATGCGCAGCCGCCTGAAGATCCCGATGTTCTTCGCCTACGACACCCTCCATGGCGAGCGCACCATCTTCCCGATCAGCCTGGGCCTGGCCGCCACCTGGGACATGGACGCCATCGCCAAGGTCGGCCGCACCTCGGCCATCGAGGCGTCCGCCGACGCCCTGGACATGACCTTCGCGCCCATGGTCGACATCGCCCGCGACCCACGCTGGGGTCGCACCAGTGAAGGCTTTGGCGAAGACACCTACCTAACCTCGAAGATCGGCCAGGTAATGGTCCGCTCGTTCCAGGGCTCGAGCCCGGCCAACCCCGACAGCATCATGGCCATCGTCAAGCACTTCGCCCTTTATGGCGCGGTAGAAGGCGGGCGCGACTACAACACGGTCGATATGAGCCCGGTGAAGATGTACAACGACTACCTGCCGCCCTACCGCGCCGCAATCGACGCGGGTGCTGGCGGGGTAATGGTGGCGCTGAACTCGATCAACGGCGTGCCTGCCACCTCCAACACCTGGCTGATGAACGACCTGTTGCGCAAGGAGTGGGGCTTCAAGGGCGTGACCATCAGCGACCATGGCGCCATCCAGGAACTGATCCGCCACGGCGTCGCCCGCGATGGGCGCGAGGCCGCCAAGCTGGCGATCAAGGCCGGCATCGACATGAGCATGAACGACACCCTCTACGGACAGGAGCTGCCGGGCCTGCTCAAGTCAGGCGAGGTGAGCCAGGCCGAGTTGGACCAGGCGGTACGCGAAGTGCTCGGCGCCAAGTACGACATGGGCCTGTTCAAGGATCCGTACGTGCGCATCGGCAAAGCCGAAAGCGACCTCAAGGACTACTACGGCAACGACCGCCTGCACCGCGACGCTGCCCGTGACGTGGCCCGCCGCAGCCTGGTGCTGCTGGAAAACCGCAACCAGACCCTGCCACTGAAAAAGGCCGGCAGCATCGCTCTGGTCGGCCCGCTGGCCGACGCGCCCATCGACATGATGGGCAGTTGGGCCGCCGACGGACGCCCGGAGCACTCGGTTACCGTACGTGAGGGCCTGGCCGCGGCCCTTGCTGGCAAGGCCAAGGTGGTCTACGCCAAAGGCTCGAACGTCACGGGCGACAAGGCGATGTTCGACTACCTGAACTTCCTCAACTTCGCCGCCCCCGAGATCATCAACGACCCGCGCCCGGCTTCGGTAATGATCGACGAAGCGGTCAAGGCCGCGCAGCAGTCGGACGTGGTAGTGGCCGTGGTCGGCGAGTCGCGGGGCATGTCCCACGAGTCCTCCAGCCGCACGACCCTGGAAATCCCGGCCGTGCAGCGCGACCTGATCAAAGCCCTCAAGGCCACGGGTAAACCGCTGGTACTGGTGCTGATGAACGGCCGCCCACTGTCGATCGCCTGGGAGCGCGAACAGGCCGATGCCATTCTGGAAACGTGGTTCAGCGGCACCGAAGGCGGCAACGCCATCGCCGATGTGCTGTTCGGCGACTACAACCCGTCCGGTCGCCTGGCCATCACCTTCCCGCGCTCGGTCGGGCAGATCCCGATGTACTACAACCACATGCGTATCGGCCGCCCGTTCACCCCAGGTAAGCCCGGCAACTACACCTCGCAGTATTTCGAGGAGCCAAACGGCCCGTTGTATCCATTCGGCTATGGCCTGAGCTACACCGACTTCGAGCTGTCGGGGCTGAAGCTTTCGCAACAGGCACTCAAGCGCGGCGCGACCCTGCACGCACAGGTCACGGTGAAAAACACCGGCAAGCGTGACGGCGAGACCGTGGTGCAGTTGTACGTGCAGGACGAAAGCGCCTCGATGAGCCGCCCAGTGAAGGAACTGAAACACTTCCAGAAGCTGATGCTCAAGGCCGGGGAAAGCCGTACCTTGACCTTCGACATCAGCGAACAGGACCTGAAGTTCTACAATAGCCAGCTGCAGCATGTGGCCGAGCCTGGGCAGTTCAATATCCAGGTCGGACTCAACTCGCAGGATGTCCAGCAGCAGAGCTTCGAACTGCTCTGAAACCTGCGCAGGCCTCTTTGCGGATAACCCCGCCCCCACAGGTTTTCCGATTACTGTGAGAGCGGGTTTACCCGCGAAAGGGCCAGACCTGAAACCGCCCTACCGGATCCGGCCCATGCCCACATCCTTTCGCGCCCTGCGTCTGGGGCTGATCATCCTGCTGATCGTGGTCGGCACCGCGCTCAGCGCCGGCTGGGCCATGCACAAGGCCAAGCGCGAAGCCATGCAGCTCGACGCACGCCGAGCCAATCAACAGCTAGGCCTGTACGCCAACGCCCTGCACACCCTGATTGAACGCTACCGCGCCCTGCCTGCGGTGCTGGCCCTGGATCCGCAACTGATCGACGCCCTGCGCGGCCCGGTCAGCGAGCCGCTGCAGGACGCGTTGAATCGCAAACTCGAACGCATCAACGGCGCAGCCAACTCCTCCACCCTGGAACTGCTCGACCGCACCGGCCTTGCCATCGCCGCGAGCAACTGGCGCCTGCCGACGACGTACGTCGGCTCCAACTATGGCTTTCGGCCTTATTTCAAACAGACCCGCAGCCAAGGCAGCGGGCGCTTCTACGCGGTCGGCGTGACCAGTGGCGTGCCGGGCTACTTCCTGTCCAGCGCGGTGAGCGATGAACACGGACGCTTTCTCGGTGCCATGGTGGTCAAGCTGGAGTTTCCCGAGCTTGAGCGCGAATGGCGCCAAGGCAACGACATCCTGCTGGTCAGCGATGCCCGCGGGATTACCTTCATTGCCAACCAGGACGGCTGGCGCTACCGCGAGCTGCATCCGCTAAGCCTCGCCGACCGTGCCGAACTGGCCGAAACCCGCCAGTACGACAAGCAGCCACTGGTGCCTTTGCAGCGCCAGTTACTGACCCGTTTTACCGACAACAGCCATCTGACCCGGGTCCAAGGCCCGGATGGCCAGGCCGAGTACCTGTGGGAAAGCCTGCCACTGGATGCAGAAGGCTGGACCTTGCATCTGCTGCGCAAGCCGCAGGTGGCCGAAGACGGGCGCAACGCAGCCCTGGGCGCAGCCGCCGTGTGGTTGACCCTGGTGTTCGCCGTGTTGTTCGTCAGCCAGCGCCTGCGCCTGGCACGCCTGCGCCAACGCAGCCGCGATGAACTCAAGCGCCAGGTAGAAGAACGCACCCGCGAACTGCGCACCGCTCAGGAAGGCTTGGTGCAATCGGCGAAACTGGCGGCATTGGGACAGATGTCCGCCGCCCTGGCCCATGAGATCAACCAGCCGTTGACCACCCAGCGCATGCAGTTGGAGACCCTGCGCCTGCTGCTCGACAGCGGTCGCTTCGAGCAGGCGCGTCAGGCCCTGGAACCACTGGAGCAGATGCTCACGCGCATGGCGGCGCTCACCGGCCATCTCAAGACCTTCGCCCGTAACAGTCCTGGCGGCCTGCGCGAGCGCCTGGACCTGGCCTGCGTGGTCGACCAAGCGCTGCACCTGCTCGAAGCGCGGATCCGCGCCGAACAAGTCGAGCTGGCGCTGTACCTGGCGCGCCCAGCGTGGGTGCGCGGCGATGCGATTCGCCTGGAGCAAGTGCTGATAAATTTGCTGCACAATGCCCTCGACGCGATGGCCGACAAACGCTACAAACGCCTGGAAGTGCGCATCGAGAACATCGGCACACAATGGCAACTGAGTGTGCTCGACTCCGGCGGGGGCATCGAGCCCGCGAACCTGGCCAAGGTATTCGATCCGTTCTTCACCACCAAACCGGTGGGTGAGGGGCTGGGGTTGGGCTTGGCGATATCCTATGGCATCGTCGTCGAAGCAGGCGGTAGCCTGCTGGCCGAAAACCTGGCCGGTGGCGCACGCTTGAGCCTCACCATGCCCCGTGACCTGGAGCCTGTATGTTGAACTCAGTGATCGTCGTCGATGACGAAGCCAGTATCCGCACGGCAATAGAACAGTGGCTGAGCCTGTCGGGCTTCAAGGTGCAGTTGTTCGCCCGCGCCGAGGACTGCCTTGCGCAGGTGCCGCGCGACTTTCCTGGGGTGATCCTGAGCGATGTGCGCATGCCGGGGCTCGGCGGCCTGCAACTGCTCGAGCGCCTGCACCAGCAAGACCCGGACCTGCCGGTGATCCTGCTGACCGGCCATGGCGACGTGCCAATGGCCGTTGAAGCCATGCGCAACGGCGCCTACGACTTCCTGGAAAAACCCTTTACCCCACAGCACCTGATGAGCAGTCTTGGCCGCGCCCTGGACAAGCGCCATCTGGTGCTGGAGAACCGTCGGCTGCATGAACAGGCCGATTTCAAGGCCCAGCTCGAAGGCACGCTGTTGGGCATGTCCCAAGGCTTGCAACAGCTGCGCCGCCAGGTGCTGGACCTCGCCAGCCTGCCGGTCAACGTGCTGATTCGCGGTGAGACAGGCAGCGGCAAGGAGCGCGTGGCGCGCTGCCTGCACGATTTCGGCCCGCGCGCCGATAAGCCCTTCGTCGCCCTGAACTGCGCGGCCATCCCCGAGGCGCTGTTTGAGGCCGAGCTGTTCGGCCACGAGAGCGGCGCGTTCACCGGCGCCCAGGGCAAGCGCATCGGCAAGCTGGAGTACGCCAACGGCGGCACGTTGTTCCTCGACGAAATCGAAAGCATGCCACTGGCCCAGCAGGCCAAGCTACTGCGGGTGATCCAGGAACACACGCTGGAGCGGCTGGGGGCCAACCAGAGCATCGAAGTGGACTTGCGCATCATTGCGGCGACCAAGCCTGATCTGCTCGAGGAGGCCCGCGCCGGACGTTTTCGTGAAGACCTGGCCTACCGTCTGAACGTTGCCGAACTGCGCCTGGCGCCACTGCGCGAGCGACGTGAAGACATCCCGCTGCTGTTCGAGCACTTCGCCCGCCACGCCGCCGAACGCCTGGGCCGCACAGCGCCTGCGCTGAGTGGGGCGCAGTTGGCGCGCCTGCTGGCGCATGACTGGCCAGGCAATGTACGCGAGTTGGCCAATGCCGCCGAGCGCCATGCGCTGGGGCTGGACTCACCGAACCTGGCATCGGCGCCCGCAGGTCAGTCGCTGGTCGAGCAGATGGAGGCGTTCGAAGCCCAGTGCCTGCGCGCAGCGTTGCGCCAGCATCAGGGTGAGATCAAGGGGGTCATGGAAACGCTGCAAGTGCCACGACGTACGCTGAATGAAAAGATGCAGCGCCACGGGTTGGTGCGGGAAGATTTTCTGCTGCGCGAGTGAGCGGATTTCCGCCTACGCATTCACGGCAATAAGCGAAAAACCGCCTATTAGTGCCTGAAATAGCCCCCCGCTGGGTGCGCTGAGCGCAGCCGGACGGGCGCTGCGTATCCCTTACGGGGCAGGGGCTGCAAGGGTACGCGATGCACCCAGACGGATCACCCTGCCCCAGTTTGGCACACCTTCTGCAAAAGCCTTCTCAAGCTGCGCCATCGAGCGCGCTCCACAAAAACAACGAGAAGGTATCCCTGATGGATAACGCCAGCACTCTGCCCGCCGGAGCAGCCGCCGCGCCTGCCGTGGAGAAAACCACCGCCAGCCGCCTCAAATCGATCTTCAGTGGCTCGGTCGGCAACATGGTCGAATGGTACGACTGGTACGTCTACGCCGCATTCTCCCTGTATTTCGCCAAGGCCTTCTTCCCCGCCGGCGACACCACTGCCCAACTGCTCAACACCGCCGCGATCTTCGCCGTGGGCTTCCTCATGCGCCCGATCGGTGGCTGGCTGATGGGCCTGTACGCCGACCGCAAGGGCCGCAAGGCGGCACTGATGGCCTCGGTGCTGCTGATGTGCGCAGGCTCGCTGGTCATCGCGCTCACCCCCGGCTACGAGACCATCGGTGTCGCGGCGCCGATCCTGCTGGTCATCGCGCGCCTGATGCAGGGCCTGTCGGTGGGCGGTGAATACGGCACCTCGGCCACCTACCTCAGCGAGATGGCCAGCAAGGAGCGTCGTGGCTTCTTCTCCAGCTTCCAGTACGTGACCCTGATCTCCGGTCAGCTCATCGCCCTGGCGGTACTGATCATCCTGCAGAACACCCTGACCACCGAGCAGCTGTATGCCTGGGGCTGGCGTGTACCCTTCGTGATCGGCGCGCTGTGCGCGGTGGTTGCGCTGTACCTGCGTCGCGGCATGGAAGAGACCGCCTCCTTCACCAAGAAGGAAAAGTCCAAAGAGAGCCTGATGCGTACCCTGATGCGCCACCCCAAGGAGCTGCTGACCGTGGTCGGTCTGACCATGGGCGGCACGCTGGCCTTCTACACCTACACCACCTACATGCAGAAGTACCTGGTCAACACCGTGGGCATGAGCATCAGCGACTCGACCACCATCTCGGCGGCGACCTTGTTCCTGTTCATGTGCCTGCAACCGGTGATTGGCGGTCTGTCCGACAAAATCGGCCGACGCCCGATCCTGATCGCGTTCGGCGTGCTGGGTACGCTGTTCACCGTGCCGATCCTGAGCACCCTGCACACCATCCAGACCTGGTGGGGCGCGTTCTTCCTGATCATGGCCGCGCTGATCATCGTCAGCGGCTACACCTCGATCAACGCGGTGGTCAAAGCCGAGCTGTTCCCCACCGAAATCCGCGCTCTGGGCGTAGGGCTGCCGTACGCGTTGACCGTGTCGATCTTCGGCGGCACCGCCGAGTACGTGGCCCTGTGGTTCAAGAGCGCAGGCATGGAAACCGGCTTCTACTGGTACGTCACCGGCTGCATCGCCTGCTCGCTGCTGGTATACGCGACCATGAAAGACACCAAGCAGCACTCGCGCATCACCACTGACTGATCTGCGCCGCAACCCGCAAAAAGGGGCACTCCGCTTGGCGGAGCGCCCCTTTTCTGTTGAACGAGCCGAATAGTGAGATTATTTGGCTCACAAAATGAGCAGAATACGCCGCCCCGGGCAGGGCTCTAAGCGCAACTGGGGCAGTTCCTTGATTGGTTCTAAGGCAGCCGTAGCGACAATCAGCTCGACCCACTGTTGCGGGCCGGCATCGCCCCATTTCTGGTTCGTCACCTTGCACCCATTCGCCGATGGCAACGGTCGGCTGACCCGGGCGCTGACCGACCTGGCGCTGGTCCAGGGCAAACAACAGGCCATTCGCTTCTACGCCATGTCAGCCAACATCCTCGACGACCGCACGGGTTACTACCAGGTGCTGGAGCGCAGCCAGAAAGGCGCCCTGGACATCACTGAATGGCTCACTTGGTTCCTCAGCACACTGCTGCGCAGCCTTGAACAGGCGCTGCTGCGCATCGACCGAGTGCTGATCAAGGCACGCTTCTGGCAAACCACCGAGGTGATGGCCTGACACCTGAATAGACCAAGGTACTCAATCGCCTGCTGGACGGCGGCCCGAAAGGGTTTGAGGACGGTATCAGCGCCAGCCAGTACCAGGCAGTGGCCAAGGTATCCAAGGCCACCGCCACTCGCCACCTGGCCGGTCTGCTGGCCCAGGGTTGCGTGGTACGCATGCCCGGCGGAAGACGCAGTACGCGATATGCCATCCACCCAGACTGAGCCTTACACGCGTTCAAGCCCCCGTACAGGCTCACGACGCTGGTAATAGGTCGCCATCAGGACCAACACCACCAGCACTGCGCCCAGCACTGCAGATGACCCCACGGTGCCAAAATCCAGCCCGCCCTTTTCGTGGGACTTGGTCAGCACATCGCCCAAGGTCGCACCGAACGGTCGGGTGAGGACGAAGGCGATCCAGAACAACACCACGCCAGAGATACGTGTCCAGTAGCGCGCGGCCGCCACCACGGCAATGGCTGAGCCGATCAGCAGCGCGCCACCGGCAAAGCCCAACCCCGAATCATCGGCCAGGTAGTCGCCCAGCGCAGTGCCGAGGGTGTTGGAGAACAGGATCGCTACCCAGTAGAACAGCTCACCGCCACGGTTACGGATGCGCGAGACATCCAGAGGGTTACCACTGAGCCGCCACAGCGCGAAGGTAAGCAGCAAGATACCGATCAACAGCGCGGAACCGGCGGCATAACCCAAACCCAAGGTGCGGTCCATGAAGTCGGACATGGTGGTGCCGGCGGTGCTGGTTGACAGGATCACCAGCCAGTACAGCAACGGGTGGTAACGCCGCGAGTAGAGCTGGGTGACCAAGGTGGCCAGGAACACGCTGATCAACAACAGCGAACTCATGGCGTAACCGATGTTCAGGGTCATCGACAGCAGGTCGCCGGCTGTCTCGCCAAGAGTGGTGGCGCAGATCTTCATGACCCAGAAGGCCAGGGTGATTTGCGGAAGTTTATTCATTGTGATGCCGCTCCAAGGGTTGGGTGCGGCGATGGTGAAGAGCCAGGGCTGAAAAATTGGTTGATGCCGAATGAAAAAGGCATTGATCGGTGAGCAGCAGCGGGCGTTGAGGCTTAATTGGCCATTAACGGTCGGCGTTTAGTCTGATCGCAGGATTCGAGCTGCAAGAGCACATCGGCGCATTCCTAAACGCTCACGCTGAGGGTGTGAAGGCATTCGCGCAACCTTAAATATCGAATAAATCGATTTTTAGGTGCTATTTTTTGCGCTTTTTAATCACATTAATCGGCGTAACATCAAGTCCATAGAAACAAACAACCCCTAGCGAACCCCGGAGCAACCACCATGAAAAACAAACTGATCCTCACCTTGGCCCTCTCGGTTCTGGCCACTGGCGCCTTCGCCGAAGACGGCTTCGACCGTACCAATGCCCACACCTTCGCCGCCGTACAGTCCCAGTCGGCCACTTATGCCGAAGATGGTTTCGACCGCACCAACGGCCAACGCTTTGCTGAAGACGGCTCCGACCGCACCAACGGCCAGCGCTTTGCCGAAGATGGCTTCGACCGCACCAACGGCCAACGCTTCGCCGAAGACGGCTCCAACCGCACCAACGGCCAACGCTTTGCCGAAGATGGCTTCGACCGCACCAACGGCCAACGCTTCGCCGAAGACGGCTCCGACCGCACCAACGGCCAACGCTTTGCCGAAGACGGCTTCGACCGCACCAATGGCCAACGCTTTGCCGAAGACGGCTTCGACCGCACCAATGGCCAACGCTTTGCCGAAAATGGCTTCGACCGCACCAACGGCCACCGCTTCAGCTAATCGCTGACAGCGTGCAACCAGCCCGGCTTCGGCCGGGCTTGATCATTCCCAGCCAGGCAAAGCCTTGGCACACTATGCGCTTCGTCCCCTGACAGGAAGGGCCTTGCGGCCTCGCGCAGATGTACTACTACGAACCCGCCAAAGGCCACGGCCTGCCCCACGACCCCTTCAACGCCATCGTCGGCCCGCGCCCCATAGGCTGGATCTCCAGCCACGACCGCGAAGGCCACCTGAACCTGGCGCCGTACAGTTTCTTCAACGCCTTCAACTACATTCCACCGATCATCGGTTTCTGTAGCGTCGGGCGCAAAGACAGCCTGAACAACATCGAGCAGACCGGCGAGTTCGTCTGGAACCTGGCAACCCGTCCGCTGGCCGAGCAGATGAATCAGAGCTGCGCGGCTGTCGCAGCCGATGTCGACGAGTTCGTGCTCAGCGGCCTCACCCCGGCCGCCTCGAACGTAGTCAAGGTGCCGCGAGTCGGCGAAAGCCCTGTGAGCTTCGAATGCAAGGTGAGCCAGATCGTCCAGCTCACCCGCGCCGACCAGGCGCCGGTGCCGAGCTGGTTGATCCTGGGTGAGGTGGTAGCGGTGCACATTGCCGAACACCTGCTCAAGGACGGCATCTACGACACCGCTGCCGCCGAGCCGATCCTGCGTGGCGGTGGCCCGGCCGACTACTTCGCCCTAGGCGAGCTGTTCAAGATGAGCCGCCCACAGGCCTGATCAGAAGATCAGCTCACCTTCCTCGCCAACGCCTTGCAGGCGTTCGAGTTCGGCGCAGGCGGCCTCGTCGGCCGCCAGTGCGCTTTTGAACACCTGCCCGTCAAGAACCTTGTGAAAGCGCGGTGCACCGCCCAGGTGCAGGGCTTTCACGGCGATTGCCGCGTTATAGCCACCCCCCTCGACGGGGACCATCGCCGAAACGGCTTCGAACTGGGGAAACTCTCTACGTGCCATGCTCAACTACGCCTGTATGAACGAGGCCGGCATTCTACACCCTAGGCGAAGGTGTGCAGGTCCAGGCTACTGACCACCTGCTCCTGCACCAGCTCGCCGAACATCGAAAGGGTTGGCGAGGCGAAGTACCCACTCATCGCCTGCTGGTCGCGCCAGCTGCCACTGAGCAGCCACAGGTCAGCGTCGACCTGTGAACGCTGCACACTGAAACTCAGGCAGCCTGGCGTTTGCAACGAGGGTTCGAGCAGATCGCGCAAGCGCATGCCAAGCTCTGCCGAACGACCATTGCTGGCGCGAATGAAAGCCAGATGTGTGACCGGTTGCTGCGGGGTCATGGACGATCTCCTTGAAGCGCTACGAACGGGAAAACCAGGCTGCCAAGGTTAGGACCCTGCCCGCGCGCGGCGTTAGGTCATTACTGCCTGTCGATTGCCTGATCCTGCCGCACGGCAGGATCAGGCAATCGACAGGCAGCATTCGACTAGCGCCTAGCATTGCCCAAACCTATGCTGGCCCGGTCAGCAGAGGAAACCCGTCATGACCACGTCCGCCGATCTCTCGCTCGAACCCCAGCGCCAGGAACTGGCCGGGCTGATCCTGCGCCACGCCCACGGCCCACATGGCCCGATGTCGGCAGTGCCGGACCTGTACCTGTCAGCCTACCGCGAGAACGTGCGCTCCGTACCGAGCCTGGCGCAACCGGCGCTGTGCATCTTGGCCCAAGGCAGCAAAGCGCTGTTTCTGGGCGATGAACAGTACACCTACGACCCACTGCACTACATGGTGGTGTCGGTCACCCTGCCGATCAGCGGCGTGCGCCTGGACGCCAGCCCCGAACACCCCAGCCTTGGTCTGCGCCTTGACCTCGATGCAGCCGAGATCAGTCAACTGATCGCCGAGAGTGGGCCGATGCTGGTGCCCAACCTGCCCTCTGGACGTGGCCTGTATGTAGAGCGCAGCGACCCGCAGTTGCTCGATGCACTGCTGCGGCTGGTGCGCCTGCTGGACAGCCCGCGGGATATCCCGATGCTGGCGCCGCTGATCCGCCGTGAACTGCTGTACCGCCTGCTGCGCGGGCCGCAGGGCCATCGCCTGTATGAAATCGCCCTGGCCAATAGCCAGACTCACCGCGTCTGCCAGGCCATCGCCTGGCTCAACCGGCACTTCCAACAGCCACTGCGCATCGAGGACCTGGCGCGGGAAGTGAATCTGAGCACCTCTACCCTGCACCACCGATTCAAGGCGGTGACCTCCATGAGCCCGTTGCAATATCAAAAGCAGCTACGCCTGCAAGAGGCGCGGCGGCTGATGCTCAACGACGGACTGGAGGCCGCGGTGGCGGCGTATCGGGTGGGCTATGAAAGCCCATCGCAATTCAGCCGCGAGTACAGCCGCTTGTATGGTGCTCCACCGATCCGCGACGTGGCACGCTTGCGCGCCACCACGGCCTAAGGCGAGGTCCCTGTAGGAGCGGGTTTGCGAAATCAGTTCTCTGCGCGACAGCGCAGCCCAAAGGGATGGGTAATCTCCCACAGGATTGTGCAAAGCCTGAATCCAGCGCTGTACCTGTAGGAGCGGGTTTACCCGCGAACACCGGCAAAGCCGGTGCCATCCCTCGGTGCTTCAACCCCGCACGTGCATCTGCCACTGCTGCTGATCGACCTGGATCAAGGTCGGCCCACACCGCTCCACCGCCCGCAACAACGCCGCCTGCAACTGCTCGACATCGCCGACATCCTCGGCCTGAGCGCCCAGCGCCCGTGCCACACCGATGAAGTCCGGGGTAAGAATATCCACGCCCACCGGCTCGATGGCGCGGTTGACCATGTACTTCTTGATTTCCTCGTAGCCGTGGTTGTTCCAAAGCAGCACGATCAAAGGCACCTGCGCCTCCACCGCGCTGGCCAACTCCGGCAGTGTGAACTGCAAGCCCCCATCACCGATCAGGCACACCGCCGGCGCTCGCTCAGCCGCGGCTTCGGCACTGCCCAGCCAGGCGCCCATGGCTGCCGGCAAGGCGTAACCCAGGGTGCCGTAGCCGGTCGACGCGTTGAACCAACGGCGCGGCCGGGGCATGTCCAGGGTCAGGTTGCCGGTATACACCGGTTGGGTCGAGTCCCCCACCAGAATGGCTTGCGACAGCGTCTCCAGGATGCTGGTCAACAGGCGCGTCTGGCTCAGGGTCGGGGCATCCCAGGTCGCAGCGTTGTCCTGGCGCAGGCGTGCGGCGCGCACACAGCCCCAACCGGCATCGCAAACCGGGCTCGGCAGTGCACGCAGGGCGCTCAGCAAGGCTTGCGCGGCCTCCTCGGCGTCGGCCACCAGCGCCAACGCCGGCAGATAGTTGCGCACGGTCTGGTCAGGATCGATATCGATACGCAGCAGGCTGCCGGGGATCTCGAAACCACCCTTGAAGGTCACGTCGTAGTCGGTCTCGGCCAGTTCCGTCCCGATCGCCAGCACCACATCCGCCTCGGCGACCAGAGCACGGGTGGCGGGCAAGGTCTGGGTCGAGCCGATCTGCAACGGGTGGCTGGCCGGTAGCAAGCCCTTGGCGTTGATGGTCAGCGCAACCGGGGCCTGCAAATGCTCGGCCAAGGCCGCTAACGCAGGACCTGCGCCCAACGCCCCGCCACCGGCCAGGATCAAGGGGCGCTGCGCGTTCGCCAAGCGCTCGGCCATCGGCGCCACCACCGCAGGCGCAGCACCGGCACGAGCTGTGCGAACCGGGCGACCGGGCAGCAGGTGGTCGGCAGGCTCCACCAGCACATCCAGCGGGATTTCAATGTGCACTGGGCGCGGACGGGCGCCATCGAACACGGCAAAGGCACGCGCCAGCACGTGCGGCAGGTCGTCGGCGCTCATCAGGGTGTGGGAAAACGCCGCGACCCCAGCCACCAGGCCAGCCTGATTGGGCAACTCGTGCAGCTTGCCGCGCCCGCCGCCCAGCTGGCTGCGCGACTGCACGCTGGAAATCACCAGCATTGGAATGGAATCGGCATACGCCTGGCCCATGGCGGTAGTGATATTGGTCATGCCGGGGCCGGTAATGATGAAGCACACACCGGGTTTGCCACGGGTACGCGAGTAGCCGTCAGCCATGAATCCTGCGCCCTGCTCGTGACGCGGAGTGACATGCCGAATACCGGAAGCCGCAAGCCCACGGTAAAGCTCGACGGTATGCACACCGGGAATACCAAAGACATGGTCCACACCATAGTCTTCAAGAAGTTTGACCAGCACTTCGCCACAGGTTGCCATTATCGTGTACCCGATTCTTGTTGAAATCAGGGGTATGGAACCAAGCCGCCGCTATCCCCACAATCCAAAAAAACACATACTAGCCATGACCTAGCATCATGGCTCAAGACAATGAACCGCTTACCTCCCCTGCCCGCCCTGCACACGTTCCTGATCACCGCCCAGCACTGCAACTTCACCCGCGCCGCGCAGCAGTTGCACATTACCCAAGGAGCTGTCAGCCGACAGATCGCCGGGCTGGAAGCGCACCTGGGCTACCCGCTGTTCCAGCGCCAGGCACGCGGGCTGGCCCTGACCCGCGAAGGTCAGGACTGGTTACCCCGGGTGCAACAGGTCTTCGCGCTGATCCAGGAGGGGGTACGCGAGGTGGGTGGTCGCAGCGCCACGCTTCAGCTCAAGGCCCCCACCTGCGTGATGCGCTGGCTGCTGCCACGGCTGATGGAATGGCAGGCATTGCGCCCGGATGTGCCGGTGGAACTCACCACCACGGTTCAACATGGCGTGGACTTTCGCCGCGAAGGCTTCGATGCGGCGGTGGTCTATGGCGAGGCGCCGAACCACGGTCTGCAAGTGCGCAAGCTGTTCGATGAACAACTCACCCCGGTCTGCGCGCCAGCCCTGCTCGAAGGCCCACTGCCACTGCGCCAGTTGCAGGACCTGGACCGGCACATGTTGCTGCACCCTTCGCGTGACGAGCATGACTGGCGCCTGTGGTTGCAGGCAGCCGGGGCCAACTTCGAGCCGCGTGGCCCGCGACAGCACTTCGAGACCCTGGACATGGCCATGGCCATGGCCTCGCAAGGCACCGGCGTGGCAATCGGCGACTGGGCATTGATCGGCGATGACCTACGCAGCGGCAGGTTGTGCATGCCATTCGGGCTGAAAGTCATGACGGGCAAGCGTTATGACCTGGTGAGCCCAGGCAAGACGATGCCGGCGGGGTTGGCACAGTTGATCGATTGGCTTGAAGAGCGCGCAAAGCTCTAGATCGCAGGGGAGCAACGCCCCCGCGAGCGCCAGGCGACTCAGTAACCGACGGTGAACCGCTGCCGCGAATGCGCAGGTTTCTCCAACTCGTCGATCATGGCGATCGCGTAGTCGGCGAAGGTGATCCAGCTGCGGCCATCAGCGCCAAACAACAGGTGATCCTTGCCCTGCGTGTAGCGCCCGCTACGCTCGCCTTCGACGAACTCCGCCGAGGGCGAGAGGAACGTCCAGTCGAGCGCCGACTCCTGACGCAACGCGTCGAGAAAACGCACGCCGCCATTGGCCTCGGCTTTATAGGCCTCGGGGAAATCCGGGCTGTCGATCACCCGCTGCCCCGACGGCAGCAACAAGCTGCCCGCCCCGCCCACCACGAGCAGGCGCTTGACCCCGGCGGCCTTGACCGGACCGATGATCGCCTGCGGTTCAAGGGTCGAGAAATGCGCAGCACTCAGCACCGCATCGCTGCCGGCGACTGCCGCCTGCAGGGCGACGCTGTCGTTGGCGTCCAACGCCTTGACGGTCACCCCGTCACGACCTTGCAGGCGCAACGGGTCACGGGCAATGGCGACCACGCTATGCCCTCGACGCAGGGCCTCTTCCAGCAACTGGCTGCCGGCGCGGCCGGTGGCGCCGATGATTGCAATCTTGCTCATGGGAAACACTCCATCAGGTTGAAAGGAATTACCACTTCATCTCGCCCTTGGCGACCTTGGCACCCAGTTCCAGGGAGCTCTCGTCGGCCAGGTTCGGGTAACGCTGCTTCATCGTGGCGATCAGTGCATCGGCATTGGCTGCCTTGACAGAGGCCGCGTCGAAGTCACGGATGTAGCCGGCAGTAAAGCGCACCGCCTGCAACGAACGGCTGCTGTCCCCCAGGTAGTGACCGGGGATCACCGTACGCGGCTCAAGCTGTTCGATATGCGCCAGGGTGGCGAGCCAGTCGGCGTGGGATTGTGCTGTCTGGGTGTCGGCCATCCACACGTGGATATGCTCGGAGACCACCACACCGCCGACCACCGCCTTGATCGACGGAATCCACACAAAACTGCGATCAGGCTGCGGGCCGTCGAGGCCGATGACCTCCAACGCTTGCCCTTCCAATTCAAGCCGGTTGCCTTTGAGCACCTGCGGCACCACCAGCTTGCCCGGCTTATCAGCCCCCATCTGCGGGCCCCAGTAGGCCAGCTTGGCGTCCATGGTCTTGCGGATATGCGCAACCGTCGCGGCGGAAGCCACGACACGCGCCTCAGGGAAGGCCTGGGTGAGCGTATCGAGGCCAAAGTAGTAGTCTGGATCACCGTGACTGACATAAATGGTGGTCAACCGCTTGCCCCCCTGGCGCAGGCGTTCGACCACGTGCTCGGCCTGGGCCTTGCCGAACTGGGCATCGACTAAAATGGCGTCGTGCTGACCACTGACGATCACCGAGCTGACCGGAAAAATAGCGTCATGCCCTGGGTTGTAGACATCCAAACTCAGTGGTTCGGCAGCCATGGCAGGGCCGGCCAGGGTCAAGCAGGCGAGCAGCAGGTGACGCAAAGGGGCGAAGAGCGGCATCGGGCATTCCTGTGTACGGGACGATGACGCTAAGCTTAGTTGCCCTATCCGATACAAAAAATGCGATGCTGCAACATAGTTTGTTTCTAATATCGAGCAGATCATGGACCGCCTGAACGCCATGCGCGTATTCGTCACCGTCGTCGACCTGGGCAGCCAGTCGGCAGCGGCGGATCACCTACAACTTTCACGCCCGGTGGTGTCGCGTTACCTGGCAGAGCTGGAAGACTGGGTCGGTGCGCGGCTGATGCAGCGCACCACGCGCAAGCTCAGCCTGACGGCAGCCGGCCAGGAAACCCTGCCACGCTGCCGCCAGTTGCTGGAGCTGACCGACGAGTTGCATAACGCCGTGCGCCAGCCCGACGACACACCACGCGGCGAACTGCGCATCAGCGTCAGCACCTCGTTCGGTCAAGCGCAGCTGGTGGACGCACTGGCCGCCTATGTCGAACGCTACCCTGGGGTGAAAATCGAGCTGCAGATGCTCGATCGCACGGTCAACCTGGTGGACGAGCGCATCGACCTGGCGATTCGGACCAGCAACGATGTGGACCCCAACCTCATCGCCCGCCGCCTGAGCGTGTGCCGTTCGGTGATCTGCGCCAGCCCCGCCTACCTGCGCATCCATGGCGCACCGCATCAGGTGCAAGCGCTGAGCAAGCACAATTGCCTGACCCACGCCTATTTCGGCCACAGTCTGTGGCATTTCGAAGTCGACGGCGAGGAACTGGCCGTACCGGTGCAAGGCAACATCAGCGCCAATGAGGCCATGACCTTGCAGAAGGCTGCGGTAGCCGGCGTGGGTATCGCCATGCTGCCCACTTACCAAGCCTGCGCGGCGATCAACAGCGGCGAATTGGTACGCCTGCTGCCTGAAGCCAAACCACGCGAGCTGACACTGAACGCCGTGTACACCTCACGCAAGCACATGCCTGCGACCTTGCGCAGCATGCTGGATTTTCTGGTGGAACGCTTCGCTGATGAACCGACGTGGGATCGGGGATTGGTGTAGAGCAGATTACCGGTGCAGATCGATCAATCCAGCCTATGCTTAGGAAGGATCACCTGTTGCATCAGCAGGAGGTAGGCACCATGAGCATCAAGTTCAGGCGTTGCGCCCTCATCTTCGCCATTGTCGCCGTTGCCGGACTCTACGCCTCGGCCTGCTGGCGGGTCGAGCTGCTACGCAGCCAACCCAACAGCGCTGCCAGCTGCGCGCTGGAGCATTGCGTACCGCACACCGCCACCTTGAGCGCCGTCAGGTAAACCGCCAGGTCACTCCTCGACGCTCATGTACTCCTTGGCCCAGCGGATGTAGTCCTCAGGCTGGGTGTAGGTGTGCGAAAGTTCGGTGGCGCTGAGGTTTTCCGACTTGTTCTGCTGACCACGTTGCAGGCGCAGGCAGTCGTAGGTGGCCTTGATCGCAGCAAAGTAGGCGGCGTGCCCATCAACCACGATGCGCACGCCCAGGCGCGCGAGGCGCTCGTCGTCACGCAGGTTCGGATTGCCGTAGGTGACCAGCATCAGCGGCACGCTGAGGTGTTCGGCGATCTGCTCCAGTTGATCGAAGTCCTTCACCCCCACCATGCAGATACCATCGGCGCCAGCCTTCTGGTAGCTCTGGGTCCGCACGATGATCTCCTCGGTGCTCAGCACGCCGGCGTTGGTCCGGGCGATGATCGCCAAGGCTGGGTCGACGCGTGCCTCAAGGGCCGCGCGGATCTTGCCCACGCCCTCTTCCACGGAAATCAGGTCGGTGGACTTGCGGCCGAATTGGGCCGGCAGCAGGGTATCTTCGAGGGTAAGCCCGGCGACGCCAGCGCGTTCAAGTTCGATCACCGTGCGCATCACGTTGAGCGCATTGCCATAGCCATGGTCGGCATCGGCAAGCACCGGCAGTTGGGCAACGCGGCCGATGCGGGTGGCCTGCTCGACGAATTCACTGAGGGTGATCAGGGCGAAGTCCGGTGCAGCAAGCACCTGCAACGAGGCGACCGAGCCCCCGAGAATACCGACTTCAAAGCCCAAGTCGGCGGCGATGCGCGCAGACATGGGGTCAAACACCGAAGCGGTGTGATAGCACGAACCGGAATCGAACAGTTCGCGCAAGGCATTGCGCAGATCGTGGTGGGAAGCCTTGGGCATGATCACTCCGCTTTATATAGAAAATGTTGAACGGCTGAAAACCGACCCCTGTATCGGGTCTACCTGACTGTTACAACCGTCGCCATCTGGGCGGTCATGCTCGACATGCAGGCAGAGGAATAGAAGGTGTGGACATACAGCGACGCGAAACCCTGCGGCAAATGGCTGCACCACGCTGGTGCAGGCCCCGGATTTCAGCCTCTGCGGCCTTATCACGATATCACGCGGCCATGCTTTGAACGATGAATGGGCCAATGCCGATCTTGCATAGGGGATGCACGTAGTACATAGGAAGCTACGTAACTCAGGTTACAATCGGTCCATTACAAATTGGCTGATCGCCGTTCAGGCCGCCTCCCCGCACACTGTCGGCGCGGAAAAGCTCTGCGCTGACCGCCCACCACAAGGTAATCCCGTGACTGCCGCCCTGCCCCCTAGCGTTCTGCGCAGCGTTCTGACCGCACTGATGCTGGCGATCTTCCTCGGTGCCCTGGACCAGACCATCGTCGCCGTGTCGATGCCGGCAATCAGCGCCCAGTTCAACGACGTCGCCCTGCTGGCCTGGGTCATCTCCGGGTATATGGTGGCCATGACCATCGCCGTGCCGATCTACGGCAAGCTCGGCGATTTGTATGGGCGCCGGCGCATGATCCTCACCGGCACGGCGCTGTTCACCCTGGCCTCGATGGCCTGCGGCCTAGCCCAGGACATGCCACAACTGGTGCTGGCGCGGGTGATCCAGGGGATCGGCGCTGGCGGCATGGTCTCGGTGAGCCAGGCGATCATCGGCGACTTCGTGCCGCCGCGCGAACGCGGGCGCTATCAGGGTTATTTCAGCAGTATGTACGCCCTGGCCAGTGTCGCAGGGCCGGTGCTGGGCGGCTGGCTGACCGAGTACCTGTCGTGGCGCTGGGTGTTCTGGATCAACCTGCCACTGGGGCTGATCGCGCTGTGGGCGATCCACCGCGCCCTGGACGGCCTGTCGGTGAAACGCCACGAGGCACAGGTCGATTATCTGGGCGCGTTGCTGATGATCATCGGCCTGGGCAGCCTGCTGCTGGGCATCACATTGGTCGGCCAGGGGCATGCCTGGCTATCCGCACACGTGCTGGCGCTACTGGGGTGCGCGATGCTCGGGCTGCTCGTATTGATTGCCCACGAGCGCCGCTGCCGCGAACCGTTGCTGCCGATGAGCCTGTTCGCTAACCGCACAGCGGTGTTGTGCTGGGGCGTGATTTTCTTCGCCAGCTTCCAGTCGATCTCGCTGACCATGCTGATGCCATTGCGATACCAAGGCATCACCGGTGCCGGTGCCGACAGCGCCGCCCTGCATTTGCTGCCCCTGGCCATGGGGCTGCCGCTAGGCGCCTTCACCGGCGGGCGCATGACCAGCCGCACCGGCCGCTACAAACCACAGATCCTGGCCGGCGCACTGCTGATGCCACTGGCGATCGCCGCCATGGCCCTGACGCCTGTGCAGGCAGGCGGATGGAGTACCCTGTTCATGCTGCTAAGCGGAATCGCCTGCGGCTTGCAGTTCCCCACTTCGCTGGTGGGCACCCAGAGCGCCGTGGAAGCCAAGGATATCGGCGTTGCGACCAGCACCACCAACCTGTTCCGCTCGCTCGGCGGTGCGCTGGGGGTAGCGTGCATGTCGAGCCTGTTGCTGGCGCTGCTGCACCTCGAAGGGTTCGAAATGAGCGGCAACCCGCTGCTGGGCAGCTTGCAAACCGGAGAAACGGACGCGGCGACCCAAGCCCGACTGGTGGAGACCTTCCGCCACCTGTTGCTCGGCAGTGCCAGTGTGGCACTACTGGGATTGATGGCGGCGCTGGCACTGCCGGACCGGCAATTGCGCGGGCGCTGAGGCCGTCAGCGTCTGCGCCGCCATGCTGCGCGCGCGGGCGCGACAAGCCTTAATCACCGCTTAATGAAAAGCGGGCAACACTTCCTCACAATCATTCACAAAGTCTCATTTGCGCAGCCCCGGGCTCAAGCGCAGCATATCCAGCCCGGTGTCGACCCATTTCTCGGCATCGCGCAGCAGGTCGAAACTCTCCGGCAACAGCAGCCAGCGCCCGATCAAACCATCGACATACGCGAACAGGGCCACTGCGGCACGCTCGCAATCGAGGTCTGCCGGCAACTGTTGCCGGCGCACCGCGTTACTGAGGGCCAGGGCGATGCCCTCATGGCAATCGATCACGGCGCTCTGGCGCTGCTGGCGGATTTCACACATGTCATCGGTGAACTCGCACTTGTGATGCAGGATTTCGTTGATACGCCGGGTCCGGGCGTCGAGCACCAGCTCGTTGAACACTTGCAGCAGCAGCTTGCGCATGCAGCCAAGCGGGTCAAGCTCGTCCTCGCTCTCGCTGGCACGTGCAAGGTGGTCATGGGTTTCGCGCAAGCTGTCGAGCAACGCCTGGACAAGGTCGGCTTTGTTACTGAAATGCCAGTAGATCGCGCCACGGGTCACGCCCGCGCGTTCGGCGATATCGGCCAGGGTGGTACGCGCAACCCCGCGCTTATAGAAGGCCTTTTCCGCAGCCTCGATGATCTGGGCGCGCGTTTCCTGGGCTTCTTCTTTGGTTCGACGGACCATGGCAGTACAACCTCATCAGGCCCCGCACAGGCAATAGCCGCACGGGAATCAGGCCGGGGTCGCCTCTTGCAGGGCGATACCCGGGAAAATGGATCACTTCGCGGTGGTAATCGAGTACCTGCCGGCGCTATTTACAAACAACCATGAATGTAAGTATATTCCTTAGCAAGCTATTTATCCACCCGATAGCATTCTTCTGACAGAACTCTTCCACTATTCTTGAGCTTCCCTGCTCCTGCGACCCGAGGATCCTCATGCAATTCAAGCCAGCTGTTACCGCTCTGGTTTCCGCCGTCGCCCTGGCAACACTGCTCAGCGGCTGTAAGAAAGAAGAAGCCCCGCCCGCAGCGCAGGCGCCTCAGGTCGGCGTCGTTACCCTACAGCCGCAGGCCTTCACCCTGACCTCGGAACTGCCGGGGCGCACCAGCGCCTACCGGGTCGCCGAGGTTCGCCCTCAGGTCAACGGCATCATCCTCAAGCGCCTGTTCAAGGAAGGCAGCGACGTCAAGGAAGGGCAGCAGCTCTACCAGATCGACCCGGCCGTCTACGAGGCCACGCTGGCCAACGCACAGGCCAATCTGCAGGCTACCCGCTCGCTGGCCGATCGCTACAAGCAACTGATCGACGAGCAAGCCGTCTCCAAGCAGGAGTACGACGATGCCAATGCCAAACGATTGCAGGCCGAGGCCTCGCTCAAGAGCGCCCAGATCGATTTGCGCTACACCAAGGTGCTGGCCCCGATCAGCGGCCGCATCGGTCGCTCCTCGTTCACTGAAGGCGCCCTGGTGAGCAACGGCCAGACCAACGCCATGGCCACCATCCAGCAGCTCGACCCGATCTACGTCGACGTCACCCAGTCCACCGCCGAGTTGCTCAAGCTGCGCCGTGACCTGGAAAGCGGCCAACTGCAAAAGGCCGGTGACAACGCCGCGCAAGTGCAGTTGGTGCTCGAAGACGGCAGCCTGTACAAGCAACAAGGTCGCCTGGAGTTCTCTGAAGTGGCCGTCGATGAGACCACAGGTTCCGTCACCCTGCGCGCCATCTTCCCCAATCCCGACCATACCCTGCTGCCGGGCATGTTCGTGCACGCGCGTCTGCAAGCCGGTGTCAATGCCAACGCCATCCTGGCCCCGCAACAAGGCGTGACACGCGACCTGAAGGGCGCGCCGACCGCGATGGTGGTCAACCAGGAGAATAAAGTCGAACTGCGCCAGCTCAAGGCCAGCCGTACCCTGGGCCACGACTGGCTGATCGAGGAAGGCCTGAACCCAGGTGACCGCCTGATCACTGAAGGCCTGCAGTACGTGCGCCCAGGCGTCGAGGTCAAGGTCAGCGAAGCCACCAACGTCAACAAGCCGGGCAGCTCTGATCAGTCCAGCGCAGCGAAAGCAGACGCCAAAGCGGAGTAAACCATGTCGAAGTTCTTTATCGATCGCCCGATCTTCGCTTGGGTGATCGCCTTGGTGATCATGCTGGTCGGCGCCCTGTCGATCCTGAAGCTGCCGATCAACCAGTACCCCAGCATCGCGCCGCCGGCCATCGCCATCGCCGTGACCTACCCCGGCGCCTCGGCGCAAACGGTGCAGGACACCGTGGTACAGGTCATCGAGCAGCAGCTCAACGGCATCGACAACCTGCGTTATGTGTCGTCCGAAAGTAACTCCGACGGCAGCATGACCATCACCGCCACCTTCGAGCAGGGCACCAACGCGGACACCGCGCAGGTGCAGGTGCAGAACAAGCTCAACCTGGCTACCCCGCTGCTGCCGCAAGAAGTGCAGCAGCAGGGTATCCGCGTCACCAAGGCGGTGAAGAACTTCCTGCTGGTGATCGGCCTGGTGTCCGAAGACGGCAGCATGACCAAGGACGACCTGGCCAACTACATCGTCTCGAACATGCAGGACCCGATCTCGCGTACCGCAGGGGTCGGTGATTTCCAGGTGTTCGGCGCCCAGTACGCCATGCGTATCTGGCTCGATCCGGCCAAGCTGAACAAGTTCCAGCTGACCCCGGTCGACGTCAAGACCGCCGTGGCCGCGCAGAACGTGCAGGTGTCCTCCGGCCAGCTCGGCGGCCTGCCGGCAGTGCCGGGCACGCAACTGAACGCCACCATCATCGGCAAGACCCGTCTGCAGACCGCCGAACAGTTCGGCAACATTCTGCTCAAGGTCAACGCCGACGGATCGCAGGTGCGCGTCAAAGACGTTGCCACGGTCGGCCTGGGTGGTGAGAACTATTCGGTCAGCGCACAGTTCAACGGCAAGCCGGCCTCGGGCCTGGCGGTTAAGCTGGCGACCGGCGCCAACGCCCTGGATACCGCCAAGGCGCTGCGCAAGACCATCAGCGACCTGGAGCCGTTCTTCCCGCCAGGCGTGAAGGCCGTGTTCCCGTATGACACCACCCCAGTGGTCACCGAATCGATCAGCGGCGTGATCCACACCCTGATCGAGGCCGTGGTGCTGGTGTTCCTGGTGATGTACCTGTTCCTGCAGAACTTCCGTGCCACCATCATCACCACCATGACCGTGCCGGTGGTACTGCTGGGCACCTTCGGCATCCTGGCCGCAGCGGGTTTCAGCATCAACACCTTGACCATGTTCGCGATGGTCCTGGCGATCGGCCTGCTGGTGGACGACGCCATCGTCGTGGTGGAAAACGTCGAGCGGGTGATGTCCGAAGAGGGGTTGCCGCCCAAGGAGGCGACTAAGCGCTCCATGGAGCAGATCCAGGGGGCGCTGGTGGGTATCGCCCTAGTGCTGTCGGCGGTATTGCTGCCGATGGCGTTCTTCGGCGGCTCAACCGGCGTGATCTACCGTCAGTTCTCGATCACCATCGTCTCAGCCATGGGCCTGTCGGTACTGGTTGCGCTGATCTTCACCCCAGCACTGTGCGCCACCATGCTCAAGCCCCTGAAAAAGGGCGAGCACCACACCGCCAAGGGCGGTTTCTTCGGCTGGTTCAACCGTAACTTCGACAAGAGCGTGCAAGGCTACGAGCGCAGCGTCGGCACCATTCTGCGCAACAAGGTGCCGTTCCTGCTGGCCTATGCGCTGATCGTGGTCGGCATGATCTGGCTGTTCGCGCGCATTCCTACCGCGTTCCTGCCCGAGGAAGACCAAGGCGTGCTGTTCGCCCAGGTGCAGACTCCGGCCGGCTCCAGTGCCGAGCGCACCCAGGCGGTGGTCGACCAGATGCGCGAATACCTGCTCAAGGACGAAGCCGACACCGTGTCGTCGGTATTTACCGTCAACGGTTTCAACTTCGCCGGTCGCGGTCAAAGCTCGGGCATGGCCTTCATCATGCTCAAGCCATGGGGCGAGCGCTCCGCCGAGAACAGTGTGTTCAACCTGGCACAACGCGCCCAGCAACACTTCTTCAGCTTCCGCGACGCAATGGTGTTCGCCTTCGCCCCGCCTGCGGTACTGGAGCTGGGTAACGCCACCGGCTTTGACGTGTACCTCCAGGATCGCGGCGGTGTCGGCCACGCCAAGTTGATGGAAGCGCGCAACCAGTTCCTGGGCATGGCCGCGCAGAGCAAGATCCTCAGTGCCGTGCGCCCGAACGGCCTGAACGATGAGCCGCAGTACCAGCTGAGCATCGATGACGAGCGTGCCAGCGCCCTGGGCGTGACCATCTCGGACATCAACAACACCCTGTCGATTGCCCTGGGGGCCAGCTACGTCAACGACTTCATCGACCGTGGCAGGGTCAAGAAGGTGTACATCCAGGGGCAACCCAACGCGCGGATGAACCCGGAAGACCTGCAGAAGTGGTACGTGCGCAACAGCGCCGGTGAAATGGTGCCATTCTCCTCGTTCGCCAAGGGTGAATGGACCTACGGCTCGCCGAAGCTGTCGCGCTACAACGGCGTCGAGGCGATGGAAATCCTCGGTGCGCCAGCCCCTGGCTACAGTACCGGTGAAGCCATGGCCGAGGTCGAGCGCATCGCCGGCCAACTGCCAGCGGGCATCGGCTACTCCTGGACCGGCATGTCCTACGAGGAAAAACTCTCCGGCTCGCAGATGCCGGCACTGTTCGCCCTCTCGGTACTGTTCGTGTTCCTCTGCCTGGCAGCCCTGTACGAAAGCTGGTCGATCCCGATCGCCGTGGTACTGGTAGTACCGCTGGGGATCATCGGTGCGCTGCTGGCCACCAGCCTGCGCGGGCTGTCAAACGACGTGTACTTCCTGGTCGGCCTGCTGACCACCATCGGCCTGGCGGCGAAGAACGCCATCCTGATCGTCGAATTCGCCAAGGAACTGCACGAGCAAGGCCGCAGCCTGTACGATTCGGCCATCGAGGCGTGCCGCATGCGTCTGCGTCCGATCATCATGACCTCGCTGGCGTTCATCCTCGGCGTGGTACCGTTGACCATCGCCAGCGGCGCCGGTGCCGGCAGCCAACACGCCATCGGTACCGGTGTGATCGGCGGCATGATCAGCGCCACGGTACTTGCGATCTTCTGGGTACCTCTGTTCTTCGTCGCGGTGTCGTCGCTGTTCGGCAAAAAAGAACACGACAAACACGCCACCCCTGAAACTCCACGTTATGAGGCTGGGCAATGACCAAGTCTTTGTTGTCCCTGGCGGTCACCGCCTTCATCCTCGGCGGCTGTTCGCTGATTCCCGACTACCAGACCCCCGAGTCGCCGGTAGCTGTGCAGTGGCCGCAAGGCCCTGCGTACTCGCCGACCGAGTCGGCCGACGTGGCAGCCGCCGAGCAAGGCTGGCGCCAGTTCTTCCACGACCCGGCGCTGCAGCAACTGATCCAGGCCTCGTTGGAAAACAACCGAGACTTGCGCGTCGCGGCGTTGAACATCGACGCCTACCGCGCGCAGTACCGCATCCAGCGCGCCGACCTGTACCCAGCAGTGTCGGCAACTGGCAGCGGCAGTCGCCAGCGTGTCCCGGCCGACATGTCGCAGACCGGCGAGGCCAATATCACCAGCCAGTACTCCGCGACCTTGGGCGTCAGCGCCTACGAACTGGACCTGTTCGGCCGTGTGCGCAGCCTTACGCAACAAGCCCTGGAAACCTACCTGTCCAGCGAACAGGCACGCCGCTCCACGCAGATCAGCCTGGTGGCCAGCGTGGCCAACGCCTACTACACCTGGCAAGCTGACCAGGCGCTGCTGAAGCTGACCGAAGAAACGCTGAAGACCTACGAAGAAAGCTACAGCCTCACCCGCCGCAGCAACGAAGTCGGCGTGGCATCGGCGTTGGACCTGAGCCAGGCGCGCACCGCCGTCGAAGGCGCGCGGGTCAAGCTGTCGCAGTACCAGCGCCTGGTCGCACAGGACCTCAACAGCCTGACCGTGCTGGTCGGAACCGGTGTGGGCAACCTGCCTGCACCGCTGGCTCTGGACGCCGACCAACTGGCTGAAGTCCCGGCAGGCCTTCCCTCCGAGCTGCTGCAACGCCGCCCGGACATCCAGGAAGCCGAGCACCTGCTCAAGGCCGCCAATGCCAACATCGGCGCCGCCCGCGCAGCGTTCTTCCCAAGCATCAGCCTGACCGCCAATGCTGGCACCCTGAGCCCGACCATGGGCGGGCTGTTCAAGGGCGGCTCGGGCACCTGGCTGTTCCAGCCGCAGATCAACCTGCCGATCTTCAACGCCGGCAGCCTGAAAGCGAGCCTGGACTATTCGAAGATCCAGAAGGACATCAACGTCGCCAAGTACGAAAAAACCATCCAGACCGCCTTCCAGGAAGTCGCCGATGGCCTGGCCGCACGCAAGACGTTCGAAGAGCAGTTGCAGGCCCAGCGCGATCTGGTGCAAGCCAACCAGGACTACTACCGCCTGGCCGAGCGTCGCTACCGTATCGGTATCGACAGCAACCTGACCTTCCTCGATGCCCAGCGCAACCTGTTCAGCGCCCAGCAGTCGCTGATCAGCGATCGCCTGTCGCAGTTGGTCAGCGAGGTCAACCTGTACAAGGCCCTCGGTGGTGGCTGGTACGAGCAGACCCAGCAGCAGGCCTCGATCGACAAGCCCAAGGGCTGATCGATCTGGCTACGGCAAAAAGCCCACCCTCGCGGTGGGCTTTTTGTTACCCGTCGTTCACCTCCCCTGTAGGAGCGGCCTTGTGTCGCGAAAGGGCCGCAAAGCGGCCCCGACAATGTGTGTCTTGGCTGGAATCCTGGGGCCGCTGCGCAGCCCTTTCGCGACACAAGGCCGCTCCTACAAGTGCAGAATTAACTAACTGGAACATTTCGTTCGATAATCGCCCGTTTCCGTTTGCGACGAATTGCCTCGCCCCCACCCTGCCGCGCACCATCCTCCTCGCAACGTTGCACACGCTCTTACAAAAAGACGCCCAGACCCTGTGGTCCGCACCCGCAACGCCACGGCTCGCCCAATAAAAACAAGAGATTCACGACAGATGAGCACTTTGCACCCCGCACGCCAGCTGCTGCCCGGCCTGTTGGCCATGTCCTGCGCCCTGCCCGCCCTGGCCGCCGACGGCGGTTTTTTGGAGGACGCCAAGGCCAACCTCAACCTGCGCAACTTCTACATCAACCGCAATTTCGTCGATCCGGCCAACGCACAAGGCAAGGCCGAAGAATGGACCCAAAGCTTCATCCTCGACGCCCGTTCAGGCTTCACCCAAGGCACCGTCGGCTTCGGCGTCGATGTACTGGGGATGTATTCGATCAAGCTCGATGGCGGCAAGGGTACTGCCGGCACTCAACTGTTGCCGGTGCACGACGATGGCCGTCCTGCCGACGACTTCGGCCGTTTGGGCGTGGCCTTCAAGGCACGCCTGTCGCAGACTGAACTGAAGGTCGGCGAATGGATGCCCGTGCTGCCAATCCTGCGCTCGGACGATGGCCGCTCGCTGCCGCAGACCTTCCGCGGCGGCCAGCTCACCTCGAAGGAAATCGACGGCCTGACGGTGTATGCCGGCCAGTTCCGCGGCAACAGCCCGCGCAACGACGCGAGCATGGAAGACATGTTCATGCAGGGCCGCGCCGCCGTGACTTCGGACCGCTTCAACTTCGCAGGCGGCGAATACACCTTCAACGACAAACGCACCATGCTTGGCCTGTGGGACGCCCAACTCAAGGATATCTACCGCCAGCAGTACCTGAACCTGGTACACAGCCAGCCGCTGGGCGACTGGACACTGGGCGCGAACCTTGGCTACTTCATCGGCAAGGAAGACGGCAGCGAACGCGCAGGCGAGCTGGACAACCGCACAGCCTCGGCCCTGCTCTCGGCGCGCTACAAGGGCCACACGCTGTATGTCGGCTTACAGAAGGTCAGCGGCGACGACGCCTGGATGCGGGTCAACGGCACCAGCGGCGGCACCCTGGCCAACGACAGCTACAACTCAAGTTTCGACAACGCCAAGGAACGCTCCTGGCAGATCCGCCACGACTTCAACTTCGCCACCGTCGGCATTCCGGGGCTGACCCTGATGAACCGCTACATCAAAGGCGACAACGTGCACACCAGCGTGGTGGACGATGGCAAGGAATGGGCACGCGAAACCGAACTGGCCTATGTGGTGCAGTCAGGGACGTTCAAGGACCTATCGCTGAAGTGGCGCAACTCGACCATGCGCCGGGACTACAGCACCAATGCGTTCGACGAGAACCGGGTGATCGTGAGTTACCCGCTGAACCTGCTTTAACAGGCCCGGCCTATTCGCAGGCAAGCCCGCCCCCAGCATCAGCCTGTGGGAGCGGGCTAGCCCGCGCAAAAGCCAGCAGCCCAAAAAGAACAAAAAGACATATATAAATCAAATAACATTCTTTGACGCTATATGTAACAAAAGCTAAAACCGAGTCCTGCCCCTCGTACCAGAGCCCGAGCATGGACCTCCGCCAACTGCGCTACTTCATCGCCCTCACTGAATACCGCAGTTTCGTCCGCGCCGCCGAAGCCATGGGCATCACCCAGCCGGCCTTCAGCCGGGCTATCCAAAGCCTCGAACACACCCTTGGCTGCACCTTGGTCGATCGCGGCAACAAGGCCCTGCCACCAACCCCCGAAGGCCAGGTGGTCCTGCAACACGCCCGCCGCCTGGTACAAGGCGCCGCGCAGCTGAACAACGATGTTCTGCAAATGACCAAGCTTGACGCCGGCGAGCTGCATTTTGGCAGCGGCCCGGCCCTGGCCGCGCGCCTGGTGCCCGAGGCCCTGCAACGCTTCATGGCCAGCCACCCAGGCATCCGTAGCGCGCTGCTGGTGGATAACGCCGAACGCCTGGGCCAGGCGTTGCGCCGCGAGCAGATCGAATTCTTCGTCGACGACATCCGCCCCTTCGAGGCTGACCCTAACTTCCACACCGAACCGCTCAGCCCGCGCCCCGGCTTGTTCTTCTGCCGCCCCGAGCATCCGCTGCTGGCCAAGGAAAGCCTGTCGACCAACGACCTGTTCAACTACCCCTTGGCGTGCTCCCTGCTCGCCCCCGGCGTGCGCAAGCGCCTGGCCAACCTCAGCGGGCGCGACGACTTCACCCCGCACCTGCAAACCGAGCACCTGGCCGTGCTGCGCAGCGTGGTGCTGGCCAGCGACGCCATCGGCAGCGCCAGCGAGGAGGCTGTGGCCGATGACCTGGCAGGCGGTAGGCTGGTGCGCCTGCATTGGCGCAACCTGCCACCGGGGCTGGAAGTGCTGAGCGTGCGTTGCGGGATCGTCAGCCGCAGCGGCTACCGGCTGTCACCGGCAGCCCGGGCGATGATCGATACGCTGGTCAGCCTGGATGCTGAGCCAGCGCGCGCAGACGTTGCGCATCGACAATCTCCACCTCACCGTAGCCCAGGCGCAGCACGCCGGACTGCTCGAAGCTCCTGAGTATCTGGTTGATGGTCTGGCGCGACAACGACAGCATCAGCGCCAGTTGCTCCTGGGACAACTGCAAGCGCCACTGCGCGACATCACGCTCGCCATAGCCTTCGGCAATCTGCAGCAATCGATGCGCCACCCGCGGCGCGGCGCCCAGCAGGCTCTGCTGTTCCAAGGCGACGAACACCCAGCGCAGCTTGTGGCTCATCAGCAGGGCCAGTTCACGCCAGTGTTGCGGCTGTCGCTCCAGCCAGTTCAGCAATGCCGCCTGGGGAATCCACAGCAGTCGCGTCGGGCCCTCGGCAAACGCGTCATGGGTTCGCGGCTGGCCGTCGAACAGGCTGATTTCACCGAACCAGTGCGGCGCCTCGACCAAGGTCAACAACGCCTCCTTACCTTCGCTACTGACCGCCCCTACGCGCATGGCGCCAGCCAGCACCGCATACAGCCCGCAAGGCACGTCGCCGCGCTGGAACAGGCACTGCCCCGCCACCAGCTCCCGCACCCGCGCCAAGGCGAGCAGGCTATCCTGAACCGGGTCGGGTAATTGCCGAAACCACTGGCCGTGCAGCAGTTGGGAACGCAGCTCGTGCATGACACCTCGCAAACGCACTCTGTCGGCCAGGCGACAGACGACGACGACAGGACGGGGCACGCTGGGCTACCCCTGATGGAGGAACAACAATGAAAAACCTCGTCGAGCACCTGAGTCAATATGCGGCCTACCACCGCGATCCACGCAACATCGCCACGCATTTCGTCGGCATCCCGCTGATCGTGCTGGCGGTGAGTATCCTGCTGTCGCGTCCCGGCTGGGAAGTCGCGGGTATCTGGTTGTCACCGGCGCTGCTGCTGGCGGGTTGGTCGGTGTGGTTCTACCTGCGCCTGGACCTGCGTTTCGGCGTGCTGATGGGATTGCTGCTGGGCCTGTGCCTGTGGGCCGGTCAGGCGCTGGCGGTGCAGGCCACCGGGGTGTGGCTGAGTGCAGGGCTGGGCGCGTTCGTGGTCGGCTGGATCATCCAGTTCGTCGGGCACTGGTACGAAGGACGCAAGCCCGCCTTCGTCGATGATCTCAGCGGGTTGATCATCGGGCCATTGTTCGTGGTGGCGGAGCTGGCGTTCATGGCCGGGCTGTGCAGCGAGCTTAAGAAAGCCGTGGAGGCGAATGCCGGCCCGGTGTCGGTGCGCCAGAAGAAGGCGGTCGTGTAGCCTGATACGGGCAATGTGTAGAAGCGGCCTGGTGCCGCGAACGGGGCGCGTAGCGGCCCCAGGATTCCAGTCACATGCACGATCGCCAGGAGGGCTGCGCCCTCCTTTCGCGGCACAAGGCCGCTCCTACAGGGGTAACGCTGGATTCAGGCATTGCACTATCTTGTGGGAGCGGGCTTGCCCGCGAACACCGGCAAGCCCGCTCCCACAGGGTGTGCGTGCACCTACACGACCAGTTCTTTGCGCGACAGCGCAGCCCAAAGGGCTGGGGGATCGCCTACACAGGTCCGGCGTTTGATTCGATCAGGTGACCTGCTGACGCGACTCGACCCCCAGCTCATCCCAGACGGCCTCGGCCATGTGGAAGGTGGCATTGGCGGCCGGGATGCCGCAATAGATCGCGCTCTGCATCAGCACTTCCTTGATCTCGTCGCGGGTTACGCCGTTGTTGGCCGCGGCGCGCAAATGCAGCCTGAGTTCATCGTTGCGGTTCATGCCGATCAGCATGGCGATGGTGATCAGGCTACGGGTGTGGCGTGGCAGCCCCGGACGGGTCCAGATATCACCCCAAGCATGCCGGGTGATCATCTCCTGGAACTCGCCATTGAAATCGTTGAGCTTCTCCAGGCTCCGGTCTACATGGGCATCGCCAAGCACCGCGCGGCGTACCTGCATGCCTGCGTCGTAACGTTGTTTCTCATCCATCGGGCAATCCTCAGCGGGCCAGCAGGAAATCGAGCACGCGGGCGGTGAACGCCTCGCCGACCTCGACGTTGGACAGGTGCGCAGCCGGGAATTCGGCATATGTGGCATTGACGATGGCGCTCTGCATGAAACGCGCATGTTCGGGCGTGGTCACCACATCCTCGGTCCCCGCCACGATCAAGGTCGGCACCTGGATGCGCGCGATCTGCGTGCGATAATCGGCATCACGCACCGCGGCGCAGTTGGCCGCGTAACCTTGCGCGCTGGTTTGTGCGAGCATCTGGCAGATGCGCTGGGCCTCAGTCGGCTGCTGCTGTGCGAAAGCCGGGGTGAACCAGCGAGCGATAGAGGCATCGCGCAGGTCGCGCATGGCCTGCTGGCCGCCCTTGAGCACAGTGTCGATACGGGTGTTCCACACCTCGTCGTTGGCGATCTTCGCGGCGGTGTTGCACAGCGTCAGGCTGTGCAGACGATCACCGGCGTTGATCCCCAGCCACTGGCCGATCAGGCCACCCATCGACAGACCAACGAAGTGCGCATGCGCGATATCCAGCGCATCAAGCAGCGCCAGGACATCGCGGCCCAGCTGTTCGATGCTGTAAGGGCCTTCGCTGACCTGCGAGCCACCATGCCCACGGGTGTCATAGCGCAGCACGCGAAAGTGCTCGCTCCAGGCGGGAATCTGCGCGTCCCACATGCCCAGGTCGGTGCCCAGGGAATTGGAAAGCACCAGTACCTGCGCATCGGCCGGGCCATCTATTTGGTAGTTCAATACGCCATCGGCCAATTGCAAAAGCGCCACAGCGGTCTCCTTCAGGCAGTCAAACGTTGATGTTCAGACACGGCCCGCGCCACCCAGACGCGGGCCTGACCGAGGTAATGAGCGGGGTCGAGCAAGCGGTCGAGTTCTTCGGCACTGAGTTCTGCGCTGACCTGCGCGTCATCGCCCAACACCGCGCGCAAATGGCGTTGTTCAGCCACCGCGCGCTGGCAACATTGCTCCAGCAGGTGGTGCGCACGATCACGCCCCAGACGCTGGGCCAGCACGATACTGACCGCTTCGGCCAGCACCAGGCCTTGGGTCAGATCGAGGTTGCGGCGCATGCGCGCAGCGTCCACCTCCATGCCCTCGGCAATCTGCTGCGCCTGTTGCAACGCGCCGGACACCAGACAGCAGATCTCCGGCAAGGTCTCCCATTCGGCATGCCACAGGCCCAGGCTGCGCTCATGCTCTTGGGGCATGGCCGCGAACAGCGTCGAGATCAGCCCAGGCACACGGGTGGCGGCGCCGATCAACACCGCCGCCCCCACTGGGTTGCGCTTGTGCGGCATGGTCGAGGAGCCGCCCTTGCCCGGTGCCGACGGCTCGAACAGCTCGCCGGCCTCGGTTTGCATCAGCAAGCTGACATCGCGGCCGAACTTGCCCAGGCTGCCGGCGATCAAGCCCAGCACCGAGGCGAATTCCACCAACCGGTCACGCTGGGTGTGCCAGGGTTGCTCGGGCAGCTTGAGCTTGAGCTGCTCGGCCAACGCCTCGGCTACCGGCAGCGCCTTGCTGCCTAACGCCGCAAGGCTGCCGGAAGCACCGCCGAACTGCAGCACCAGCAGGCGCGGGCGCAACTCGCTGAGGCGCTGGCGATGACGGGTCAGCGCGCCCAGCACACCGGCCAGCTTCATTCCCAAGGTAACGGGGGTGGCATGCTGCAGCCAGGTGCGCCCCACCAGTGGCGTGTCGGCGTGCAGCAAGGCTTGACGCGCGAGGGTATCGGCCAGCTTGGCCAGGGCGCCCTCGATCAGCCCCAAAGCATCGCGCAGTTGCAGGATCAGCCCAGTGTCCATGGCGTCCTGGCTGGTGGCGCCCAGGTGCACGTAGCGTTCGGCCTCGGGCACGCCGCTGGCGATCACCTTGCCCAGCGCCTTGACCAGCGGGATCGCCGAGTTGCCCGCCGTGGCGATGGCCTCGGCCAGGGCACGGGTATCGTAGCGCTCGGCCTTGCACCCCGCCTCGATGGCCGCCACGGCACTTTGCGGCACCAGCCCTGCGGCCGCTTCGGCGCGGGCCAGGGCTGCTTCGAAGTCGAGCATGCCCTGTAGCCGGCCACGATCGCAGAACACCTCGCGCATGGCGGGCGCGGTGAAGTAGGCGTCGAACAGTTGGTTGCTCATGCAACGTCCTTAATGGTCATGGTGCAGGTACTCGGCCTGTTTCGGCAGGCGCAGGCTGAACAGGAAGGCGATGGCCATCATGGCCGTCACGTACCAGTAGAAGGTGTTCTCCATGCCCAGGGTCTTCAAGCCCAGGGCCACGTACTCGGCCGAACCGCCGAAGGCCGCGTTGGCCACCGCATAGGCCAGACCCACCCCCAGCGCACGCACCTGCGGCGGGAACATCTCCGCCTTCACCAGGCCGCTGATCGAGGTGTAGAAGCTGACGATGCACAGCGCCACGCTGACCAGCAAGAAGGCCATGAACGGGCTGCTCACGGTCTTCAGCGCCATCAGCAACGGTACGGTGAAAAGCGTGCCCAGCGCGCCGAACAGCAGCATCGAGTTACGTCGGCCGATCCGGTCGGAGAGCATGCCGAACACCGGCTGCAAGATCATGAACAGGAACAGCGCCCCGGTCATCACGAAACTGGCGCTCTTGGCGTTCATCCCAGCAGTGTTCACCAGGTACTTCTGCATGTAGGTGGTGAAGGTGTAGAAGATCAACGAGCCGCCAGCGGTGTACCCCAGCACGGTAACGAACGCCGCTGCGTGGTTGCGGAACAACCCCTTGATGGACCCGGCCTCTTTGTCCTGGCGGGTTTCGGCGCTGCTGGTCTCGTGCAGCGAGCGGCGCAGCATCAGCGAGATCAGCGCCGCGATGGCGCCGACCACGAACGGGATGCGCCAGCCCCACGCGCGCAGCTCCTCTTCACTCAGCAATTGCTGCAGGATCACCACCACCAGCACTGCCAGCAACTGGCCGCCGATCAGGGTGACGTACTGGAACGAAGCGAAGAAACCGCGCTGGCCACGCAGCGCCACTTCACTCATGTAGGTGGCGGTGGTGCCGTACTCGCCACCCACCGACAACCCCTGGATCAGCCGCGCCAGCAACAGCAGCACCGGGGCCAGGGTGCCGATGCTCGAATAGGTCGGCAGACAGGCGATCATCAGGGAGCCGAAGCACATCATCAGCACCGAGATCATCAGGGAATTCTTACGCCCATGGCGGTCGGCCAGACGGCCGAAAATCCAGCCGCCGATGGGCCGCATCAGGAAACCTGCGGCGAACACCCCAGCGGTATTGAGCAACTGCACGGTGGGATCGTCTGAGGGGAAGAACGCCGGGGCGAAGTAAATCGCGCAGAAGGCATAGACATAGAAGTCGAACCATTCCACCAGGTTGCCCGATGAGGCACCGACGATGGCGAAGATGCGTTTGCTGCGTTCTTCGCCGGTGTAATAGCTTGAAGTCATGGGGGTTGCTCCTGGAGGGTACTAGGTAAGTCTAGACATACCTAGTAACACACTCGTTCCGCTTGGGGGCTGGCCATTAGCCTTGGGTCTAACGAGTCCGGCCTCATCGCGTGCAAGGCGCATCAGTGCGCCTTGCACGCGATGAGGCCGATACGGGTCAAACCCGTTCGATGGCCAGCGCCAAGCCTTGGCCAACGCCCACGCACATGGTCGCCAGGCCTTTACGCCCACCGCTCTTCTCCAACTGGTGCAGCGCCGTCAGTACCAGGCGCGCCCCACTCATGCCCAGCGGATGGCCAAGCGCGATGGCGCCGCCGTTGGGGTTCACTTGCGGCGCATCGTCAGCTACACCCAGCTCGCGCAGTACCGCCAGGCCCTGGCTGGCGAAGGCTTCATTGAGTTCGATCACGTCGAAGTCGCTCACCGCAACGCCCAGGCGCTCGGTCAGCTTGCGCACCGCCGGGACCGGGCCGATGCCCATCACCCGAGGCGCCACACCGGCACTGGCCATGCCCAGCACGCGGGCACGCGGGGTCAGGCCGTGCAGCTTCACCGCTTCGGCCGATGCCAAGATCAGCGCGGCGGCACCGTCGTTGACGCCCGAGGCATTGCCAGCGGTGACGGTCTTGTCAGAGCCATTGACCGGCTTGAGTTTGCTCAGCGCCTCCAGGGTCGTATCTGCGCGTAGGTGTTCGTCACGCTCAACGACGGTCTCGCCTTTCTTGTGGGCGATACGCACCGGCACGATTTCCTCGGCGAAGAACCCCGCAGCCTGTGCAGCGGCAGCCTTCTGCTGGCTGCGCAGGGCGAAAGCGTCCTGGTCGGCGCGCGAGACCTGATAGTCGTCGGCGACGTTGTCAGCGGTCTCGGGCATCGAGTCCACGCCGTACTGGGCTTTCATCAGGGGGTTGATGAAACGCCAGCCGATGGTCGTGTCTTCGAGCTTCATGTTGCGCGAATAGCCGCTTTCGGCCTTGCCCATGACGAACGGCGCGCGCGACATCGACTCGACGCCGCCGGCAATGGCCAACTCCATCTCGCCGCTGGCGATGGCGCGAAAGGCCGTGCCGATGGCATCCATGCCCGAGGCGCACAGGCGGTTGAGGGTCACCCCGGGAATGCTCTCGGGCAGGCCGGCCAGCAGCAGCGCCATGCGCGCGACGTTGCGGTTGTCTTCGCCAGCCTGGTTGGCGCAGCCGAAGAACACCTCGTCGAGCTGCGCCCATTGCACGCCTGGGTTACGTTCGATCAGCGCCTTGAGCGGCACCGCCGCCAGATCGTCGGCGCGCACGCCGGCCAGCGCACCGCCAAAGCGGCCAATCGGGGTACGGATGGCATCGCAGATGAATACGTCACGCATCAGGCTTCTCCTGCCACTTGCCCATGGGCAGCGGCGGTGCGGGCTTCGAGGTCGCGCAAGGCGGTCAGCTCGACATCGCTCGGGGCAGTGGTTTCTTGCACGTCATCGGCAAAGCGTATCGCCCAGCCGGTGGCGTTAATGATCTGCTCACGGGTCACGCCAGGGTGAATCGAGGTCACCACGAACTCGTGGGTGTCGGCTTCCGGCTCCATGATGCACAGGTCGGTGATGATGCCGACCGGCCCATCGCCCGGCAGGCCCAGGCGCTTGCGCGAATCGCCGCCCTCGCCGTGGCCAACCGAGGTGATGAAGTCGAGTTTGTCGACGAACGCACGCGGCGACTGCTTGAGGATGATCAGCACTTGCTTGGCGGAACCGGCGATCTCAGGCGCGCCACCGGCACCGGGCAAGCGGGTTTTCGGTGCGAAGTAGTCGCCCACCACGGTGGTGTTGATGTTGCCGAAGCGGTCGACCTGGGCAGCGCCAAGGAAGCCGACATCGATACGCCCACCCTGCAACCAATAGCGGAAGATCTCGCCGGTAGGCACCACGGTATCGGCGGTCTCGGCAAGCTCGCCGTCACCGATCGACAGCGGCAACACGCTCGGCTTGGCGCCAATCGGGCCGGACTCGTAGATCAGCACCACGTCGGGCGAGGACGTCAGGCGCGCCAGGTTGGCAGCCTTGGACGGCAGTCCGATACCGACGAAGCACACAGCGCCATTGCGCAAGCGACGGGCCGCCGCGACGGTCATCATTTCGGAAGTGGAGTAGCTCATTGCGCGGCCTCCGCGGTGCTGGCCAGCTTGGCCTGGAATTCGGTGAAGTCTTGGGTGCCACGGATGTAGGTATCGATCCAGGCGCTGAACGTCTCGCGGTTGCGGGCGATCGGGTCCCAGGCCTGGTAGAAGCGGTTGTCACGCTCGTAGTAGCCGTGGGCGTACGAGGGGTGAGCACCACCAGGCACCAGGCACACCGCGCTCAGGGCCCAGGTCGGCAACACGCAGGCATTCATTGGCGCGTTCAGGTCATCGACGATTTCCTCGACGGTGACGATGCAGCGCTTGGCAGCCAGGGCCGCTTCCTTCTGCACGCCCAGGATGCCCCACAGCAGCACGTTGCCCTTGCGGTCGGCTTTCTGCGCGTGGATCACAGTCACGTCCGGGCGCACCGACGGCACTGCCGCGAGCACCTCGCCGGTGAACGGGCAGGTGACGCTCTTGATCAGCGGGTTGACCTTGGGCAGGTCGGAACCTGCATAGGCGCGCAGCACCGCGAATGGCAGGCCCGAGGCGCCAGCCACATAGGCGTTGGCGAGGTCGGCGTGGCTGTGTTCTTCGATCTCGATGGCATGCGGCCAGTGTTTCTCGACCGCATCGCGCAGGCGATGCAGTGAGCCCACGCCAGGGTTGCCGCCCCAAGAGAAGATCAGCTTGCTCGCGCAGCCAGCACCGATCAGTTGGTCGTAGATCAGGTCCGGGGTCATGCGCACCAGCGTGAGGTCGCGCTTGTCCTGGCGGATGATCTCGTGGCCGGCTGCGGTCGGGATCAAGTGCGTGAAGCCTTCGAGAGCGACGCAGTCGCCATCCTGGATGAACTGCTTCACAGCCTCGTGAAGCGAGAGAATTGCTGCCATTGGAGACTCCTGGTCAGAACGAGTCGGGTCGATGAGCAGCGGGCCGATGCGTCGCTGCGATGCGTTCAGATTAAGGAGGCTGGCGGGACTCCGACAATCCGATAATCGCACTTTTGTGCGATTATCGAACCATTTGTTGCCCTGTTAACCACCCTCCCGCAGGGTCAGGTCGCGTCGGCGTGACTGACCAGCCCCTTGACCACAACCCCGACCGCAGCCAGCGCAGCCGGCACCAGCAGCGCGGTCAACACCTGCTCGAAGTTCCAGCCGAGGCCCAGCAGGGTCGCCCCGCTCCAGGCCCCGAGGATCGCACCGAAGCGTCCGATGCCGAGCATCCACGACACACCGGTGGCGCGGCCCTGGGTGGGATAGAAACGTGCCGCCAGCGAAGGCATGGCCGATTGCGCGCCGTTGACGCACATCCCTGCGACCAGCACCAAGGTTGCCAGCAGGGTGATGTTGCCCAGGCTCTGGCCTACCGCGTAGGCGAACACCCCAGCCAGCAGGTAGAACACGCCAATGACTTTGTGTGGGTTGAAGCGGTCCATCGCCCAGCCCACTGCCACCGCACTGAGCACGCCGCCAAACTGGAACAGCGCGCCGATGAACGCAGCTTGCTCCATGCTCGCGCCACTGTCGCGCATCAAGGTCGGCAGCCAGCTGGTCAGCAAATAGACGATCACCAGCCCCATGAAGTACGTCAGCCACAGCAGCAAGGTGCCCACGCCATAGGTGCCCGAGAAAATCACCGCGAACACGTTGCGCGTTGCCACCGCCTTTTGCTCGGGTACACAGAAACCCGAAGCCTGCGCCACCAGCGCTGGAGCGATCGGCGCCAGGGTCTTGCGCACTTTGTCGGTACCGCGGTTACGCACCACCAGAAAGCGCGCCGATTCCGGCAGCCAGACCAGCAGTACCACCGCCAGCAGCAACGGCAGCACACCGCCGATCACCAGCAGGCTGTGCCAGCCATAGGCCGGAATCAACTTGGCCGAAATGAAGCCACCGCCAGCCATGCCCAGGTTAAAGCCGCAGAACATGCTGGTCACCAGCAGCGACTTCAGGCGCTCAGGGGTGTATTCGGAAAGCAAGGTGGTGGCATTGGGCATACCCGCACCCAACCCCAGGCCGGTCAGAAAGCGCAACACCAGCAACTGGTCAACGTTGCTGGCGTACGCCGATGCCAGGCTGAAACCGCCAAACACCAGCACCGCGCCCACCAACACGCCTTTGCGTCCGAAACGGTCAGCCAGCGGCCCCGAGCCCAAGGCGCCGAACACCATGCCGATCAGCGCGGCGCTCATCACCGGGCCCAGACTTGCGCGATCGATACCCCACTCCTGGGACAACGCCGGCGCGATGAAGCCCATGGCAGCGGTATCCAGGCCATCGAGGAAAACGATCAGGAAACACAGGATCACCACCCGCCACTGGTAGCGGGAAAGCGGTTGGTCGTTGATCAATGACTGGACGTCGAGGTAATTACCGACAGTGGATTGCGGTTTGTTCATTGTTGTTATCCGGATGAAGGGCACAGGCAGGCAACTGCGTGCTACCGACACGCAGAAACGAGAAGTGATCAGGAATGCTTGGCCGTCGCTCAGCCGTCGTGCAGCGCGACTGTTCGCGGGTGCGGCCGCGACAGCGAATGATGTGTGTTCATCGAGAAGCCCTTGGGTGGCCTGTTGTTATTGTCGGGTCGGCAAAGCCGACACGTGACAAGACATTAATCAGCAGACCGAGGCTGTGCAATTCGTTGCAAACGAGATTGTGCGTTTATCGAACAGCAATGCTGCGCGGCGTTCGATTTCGGTGCAGGGCAACGGGGGATTCGGGCGTTGCGCGGGCCTGTAGGTTTTCCTGAGTGCCGGGCCACCGCGAAGCGGTCTACGCGGTGGGTGGCACCGGCCTTGCCGGTGTTCGCGGCTAAAGCCGCTCCCACAGCGGTACGCGGCGCGCTTACGAAATCAGTTTTCTGCGCGACAGCGCAGCCCAAAAGGCTGGGTAATCTCCCACAGGGATTGCGCCCATTTCTAAAAATGTGGCAAGACAATAATCAATGCGATCAGCCAAACAACTGATGGCAGAGGTCGCGGCTGGCCGCCAAAAGGATCGGCAAGAAGCGCTGCTCCAATTCGGTGCGGCTGACCCGGCCAACGTGAGTGCTGACGTTCAAGGCTGCCAGTACCTGCCCGGAGGCATCGTAGATCGGCACGGCAATCGAGCGCAGCCCCTGCTCCAGCTCCTGGTCCACCACGCACCAGCCCTGCTCGCGGACCTGCTGGATGCAGGCGAACAACGATGCGTGATCGTGCAAGGTACGACTGGTACGCGCCTTGAGGTCAGCGCGCTCCAGGTACTCGTGCAAGCTCGCGTCGTCCAGCGCTGCCAGCAGGATGCGGCCCATGGACGTGCAATAGGCCGGCAAGCGCCCGCCTACCGACAGGTCAACCGATATCAGCCGCTCGACCGTGGCCGAACGGGCTATATAAAGGATGTCGTCGCCTTCGAGGGTGGCCATGTTGGCAGCTTCGTGCAGTTGGTCGCTGATGCGGTCCAGGTAAGGCTGCGCCGACACCGCCAGTGGCGTGGACGATAGGTAGGCGTGCCCCAGGGTCAGCACCTTGGGCAGCAGCGAATAGGTGCGGCCATCGGTGGTGGCGTAACCCAACTTGATCAGCGTGTGCAGGCAGCGACGCACGGCAGCCCGAGGGATCTCGGTGCGGTGGCTGATCTGGGCGATGGTCAGGTGGCGTTTGCGCTCCTGGAAGGCCTGAATCACCGCCAGGCCCCGGGCCAGGGAAGTCATGAAATCCGGGTCACCGGTAAACGCCTGGATGCGCTTGGCCGGCGATGCCACGATCGGCGGGGCCAACGCAAGACTGGTGCTGCGCACCGGCTCGTTCGCCATTGGGCCAGTGGTTTCTTCGTTCATGGGCACGCCTCAAGAAATCGGGTCACTTGTGCGATTATCGAACGAACGGCCGATAATCGCAATTGACCGCCGACACTTTTACTTATACCTTTCCTCTGCCACATGTGGCTTCTTTGGAGAGACTGGTCAGGTACCCACCGTAGAAGTCCCAGGCAACGGCCTCGCCCAACCGCGAGGCCGTTTTCATTTGCATCTTCGCAACTGTAACTTTCGATCCCGCAGTTTGAACTTGTGCGTGCCCCACCGACTCTTTCAACGTATCGGGCCCGTACAACTTCACCGGCGCGCAGTTTGATGGTTTCAAGCGCATGGCCTTCGACGCGGCCATTGTTATAATCGCACACGCTGTTTGCCCCAAGCACACCACTGGCCTGGCGGCAATCAACCCTGATTCATCGCGGCACGGTCCGCGCCCGAATGTCCAGCGCCTGTTGGCGCAACGATGAGTAATCTGTCCTGGCGTCTATCGGCACACCGACGCGGTGCACCTACGCCAGTTATCAACAACAACCTGTTCAGGTATTACTGTGACGAAAGAAGAACTGCGCGCAGAACTCGAGCGCCAGGCTGAACGTTACAAGGAAGTTTACGGTGGTGAAGTCACCACCTATGCCGCACAACCCGATCCAGAGCGTAAGCCCTGGCGCAAGCGAGCGACGGTTCACGACCAGGCGTTCGCCCAAGAACTCGAGAAGATGGAAAAGGAACTGCGCCAGGACGGCGATTGAAGCAGCCCGACATCACCGTGCCATCGGCCCTGGGGCCGTTGGCGCGGACCTCTCTGGTTCCTTTAACCGTGCGGATGAAATGGAATTACACAAATTTCATACATTCGTTTGAATTCCGTCAATCCTGCAAAAACCGCAATAAATCCTTGATTTAGCTGCATTTTATAGATTTTTATCGACATTTTGAGCGCATCGCCCGGCACCGACGCGCCCTCCTGCGCACCTCATCGAGCAGCCATCGGTCTGCGGCAGGTGCATCGATTGCCATGGTTTTCTGGCATAATCTCGCCCCCCTAAGACCGCCAGAAAACCCTTCATGATCGATTTATTCAGCGGACTGGATGCCTGGGTTGTCGTGAGCCTGATGCTCGCTCTAACCTTCGTGCTCGCATTCGAGTTCATCAATGGCTTTCATGACACCGCCAACGCGGTAGCCACTGTCATCTATACCAAAGCCATGCCACCGCACCTGGCCGTGTTCTTCTCCGGCGTGTTCAATTTCCTCGGTGTCCTGCTCGGCGGTGTCGGGGTGGCCTATGCCATCGTCCACCTGCTGCCAGTCGAACTGCTGATCAATGTGAACACCGGGCACGGCCTGGCCATGGTCTTCTCGCTGCTGGCCGCGGCCATCACCTGGAACCTCGGCACCTGGTACTTCGGCATCCCGGCCTCCAGCTCGCATACCCTGATCGGCTCGATCCTCGGGGTGGGCCTGGCCAATGCCCTGATCAACGACATCCCACTGGGCGATGGCGTCAACTGGCAGAAGGCGATCGACATCGCCATGTCGCTGGTAGTCTCGCCGATGGCCGGTTTCGCCGTCGCCGCGCTGGTGCTGATCGCCCTGAAATGGTGGCGCCCACTGTCGAAGATGCACAAGACGCCAGACCAGCGCCGCAAGCTCGACGACAAGAAGCACCCGCCGTTCTGGAACCGCCTGGTCCTGGTGATTTCGGCCATGGGCGTGAGCTTCGTGCACGGTTCCAACGACGGCCAGAAAGGTATCGGCCTGATCATGCTGGTGCTGATCGGTATCGTGCCGGCCAAGTTCGTGCTGGACCTGAACAGCACTACTTACCAGATCGAACGAACCCGCGACGCCACCTTGCACATGAGCCAGTTCTACCAGCGCAACGCCGCCACCCTCGGCGAGTTCCTGGCACTGGGCAAGGCTGCGCCGACCGATTTGCCGGAGCAGTTCAGCTGCAACCCGCAGCAGACCGAGCCGACCATCGCTGCGCTGCAATCGTCGCTGCAAGGCGTGACCGACTACCGCGACCTGAGCGCCGACAAGCGCGTCGAAGTTCGCCGCTACCTGCTGTGCCTGGACGACACCGCCAAGAAAGTCGGTAAGCTGCCTGGCCTGGAAGCGCGTGAAAAGGCTGACCTCGAGAAGCTACGCAAAGACCTCACCGCCACCACCGAATACGCCCCGTTCTGGGTAATCGTGGCCGTTGCCCTGGCCTTGGGCCTGGGCACCATGGTCGGCTGGAAGCGCGTGGTACTGACCGTTGGCGAGAAGATCGGCAAGCAAGGCATGACCTATGCCCAAGGTATGTCGGCGCAGATCACCGCCGCCTGCGCCATCGGCATGGCCAACGTGTTCAGCCTGCCCGTGTCCACCACCCACGTACTGTCTTCGGGTGTGGCCGGCACCATGGTCGCCAACAAGAGCGGCCTGCAAGGCGGTACGGTGAAGACCATCCTTTTGGCCTGGGTACTGACCCTGCCGGCCTCGATGGGTCTGGCGGCTGGCCTGTTCTGGCTGGCGTCCAAGGCGATCGGCTGAGTAAAGTCGCTCAGTTGATGCGGGTCAATTGGGGTTGCAGCGCAGCTCCAATTGACTTAACCGACTGGCATTAGGTGCAGTCTACTTTTTCCTTCCCCCCAACAACGACCCCATCAGCCCACGCACCAACTGGCGCCCCAACTGATTGGCCGCCTGGCGTACCGCCGACTTGATCGCCTGCCCTGCCGCACTTTGCAAAAACTCCCCTGCCTTATCGGCAAAGCTATCCTCGTCAGCCTTGGGCTGTGGCGCGGGCTCTACCGGCTCACCCTTGCGCTGGGTAAGCATTTCATAAGCCGACTCACGGTCAATGGGTTTGTCATAGCGCCCCGCCAAGGGCGATGCGCCAATCAAAGCGCTGCGTTCGGTGGCGCTCAACGGCCCAATCCGCGACTGCGGGGGCGCAATCAGCACCCGCTGGACCATCGCCGGCGTCCCCTTGTCTTCCAGCGTGCCGACCAGCGCTTCGCCGATCCCCAGCTCAGTCAGTACCTCCAGGCTGTCGAACGCCGGGTTGGGACGAAAACCATCGGCCACTGCGCGCAGCGATTTCTGCTCCTTGGCGGTGAATGCGCGCAATCCGTGCTGAACGCGCAAGCCCAGTTGCGCCAGTACCGCATCAGGCAGATCACCGGGCGATTGGGTGACGAAATACACCCCTACCCCCTTGGAGCGAATCAACCGGACCACCTGCTCCAGCCGGTCCTGCAACGCCTTCGGCGTGCCGTTGAACAATAAGTGGGCCTCGTCGAAGAACAGCGCCAGCACCGGCTTATCGGCGTCACCGCGCTCAGGCAACTGCTCGAACAGCTCAGCCAACAGCCACAGCAAGAAGGTCGCATAGACCTTAGGGGCCTCGTGCACCAGGCGACTGGCGTCGAGCAGATGGATCCGCCCACGCCCATCACTGGCCGGCTGCAGCAGGTCTTCAAGTTGCAGGGCCGGTTCGCCGAACAGCGCTTCGGCACCCTGCTGCTCCAGCGTGGCCAAACGCCGCAGAAGAGCCTGGGTCGAAGCGCTGGTCATCAGCGCGCTGTCCTCGCCCAACAGTTGCGGATTGTCCTTGAGGTGCGCGAGCAGGGCCTTGAGGTCCTTGAGGTCGAGCAGCAACAACCCTTCGCGGTCGGCCACCTTGAATGCGGCATACAGCGCCGCCTGCTGGCTGTCGGTGAGTTCCAGCAAATTGCCCAAAAGCAGCGGCCCCATTTCGCTCAACGTGGTGCGCAAGGGGTGCCCGGACAGCCCGGCGATATCCCACAACACCAATGGGTAAGCCTGCGGCCGATGCGTCAGCCACGGCATGCTGGCGATTCGCTCGGCCACCTTACCCTGGGGGGCTCCAGCGACGCCCAGACCGCACAAGTCGCCTTTGACGTCGGCAGCAAACACCGCCACACCCGCATCGCTGAACTGCTCGGCCAAATGCTGCAACGTGACGGTCTTGCCTGTGCCGGTGGCCCCCGCCACCAGGCCGTGACGGTTGGCCAAGCGCAGGCGCTGGACAGCGGGCTGGCCGTCTGAGCACATACCTACAATCATTTCTGAATTTTCTGACATGACATTACCTCGTTCCGCTCAAGTTCTGCCCTACGACGGCCGATAGTTAGTAATGATTAATTCCTGAATTCGGTAAATACCCGTAAAGGATCGGCGGGAGCTGTTGCACGGATTATTACCCCCTGTTTGTGCGAACGACCCGATAAAAAACCTTAGCGGACGCGATCACGTCATGAATAAAAGCCTTCGTTTCAGCCACAAGATCCTTCTGGCCGCCTCACTGATCGTGATATTGGCCTTTAGCCTGTTCACCCTATACAACGACTACCTTCAGCGTAATGCGATTCGCGCCAACCTGGAGAACTACCTCGCCGAAATGGGCGACTCCACCGCCACCAACATTCGCAACCTCTTCGAAGGGCGCATCAAGCTGGTCGAGAGCGTCGCCCAGAACCTGGCGCAAAACCCACAGAACATTGGCGCCCAGTTGAACCAGAACGCCTTGACCTCAAGCTTTCTGACCATCTACCTGGGCCAGCCTGATGGCACCTTCACCGTCCGCCCTGACACCAAGATGCCCGACGGCTACGACCCGCGCGTACGCCCGTGGTACAAGGACGGCCTGAACGCCAACGGCCCGATGCTCACCGAGCCGTATATCGACATGGCCACCAACAAAATGGTGATCTCGATCATCAGCACCGCCTCGCGTTCGGTCGGTGTGGTCGGCGGCGACCTGGCCCTGGACGGCCTGGCGCAGATCGTCAACTCGCTGAACTTCGGCGGTATGGGCTACGCCTTCCTAGTCAACGACCAAGGCAAGATCCTGGTACACCCGGACCAGAACCTGGTGATGAAGTCACTGCCGGACCTGTTCCCGCAAAACACCCCGAAACTGTCCGGCAACTTGACCGAAGTCGAAGTCGACGGCCAGCCACGCCTGGTCACCTTCACCCCGGTCAAAGGGCTGCCCTCGGCCAACTGGTACATCGGCCTGTCGGTGGACAAAGACAAGGCGTTCAGCATGCTCACGGCCCTGCGCACCTCGGCGGTGATCGCCACCTTGGTGGCGGTGGTGATCATCCTCGTACTGCTCGGCCTACTAATTCGCGTGCTGCTGCAACCGCTGCACACCATGACCCGGGCCATGGAGAACATCGCCGAGGGCGAAGGCGACCTGACCCGCCGCCTGGATATCCACACCCAGGATGAATTCGGCACCTTGGGCACGGCCTTCAACCGCTTCGTCGAGCGCATCCATGGTTCGATCCGCGAAGTGTCCTCGGCCACCGAGCAGGTCAACGAAGTGGCGCAGCGGGTGATCAGCGCCTCGAACTCTTCGATGAGCAACTCCGACGAGCAGTCCAACCGCACCAACAGCGTCGCCGCTGCCATCAACCAGTTGGGGGCTGCGGCCCAGGAAATTGCCGGCAACGCAGCCCAGGCCTCGCAGCATGCCAGCTCTGCCCGTCTGCTAGCTGAAGAAGGCCAGCAGGTAGTGCAACGCAATATCGAGGCGATGAACCGCCTGTCGGATTTGATCGTCACCTCCAGCGGGCATATCGAGACCCTCAATGGCAAGACCGTGAATATCGGTCAGATCCTTGAGGTGATTACCAGCATCTCCCAGCAGACCAACCTGCTCGCGCTCAACGCCGCGATTGAGGCCGCGCGTGCCGGTGAGGCCGGGCGTGGGTTCGCGGTGGTGGCCGACGAAGTGCGCAACCTGGCCCACCGCACCCAGGAGTCGGCGCAGCAAGTGCAGAGCATGATCGAAGAATTGCAGGTCGGTGCACGCGAATCGGTCGACACCATGGGTCAAAGCCAGCGCCACAGCCAAGACAGCATGCAGATCGCCAACCAGGCCGGCGAACGACTGGGCAGCGTGACCCAGCGTATCGGCGAGATCGACGGCATGAACCAGTCGGTGGCAACCGCCACCGAGGAACAGACCGCCGTGGTCGATTCGATCAACATGGACATCAGCGAAATCAACCTGCTCAACCAGCAAGGCGTGCAGAACCTGCAAGCCACCCTGAGCGCCTGTTCAGACCTGGAGCAACAGGCCGGACGCCTGAAACACCTGGTCGGCAGCTTCCGTATCTGAGTTGTAAGCTTCAAGCTGCAAGCTACAAGAACAAGCGGATCGTGCGCGGTCTCGCTTCTTCTTGTAGCTTGTAGCTCGCAGCTGCTTCTTCCCGATCGAACAAACTATCCTTCCTCAAGGTCAACCTTCAGGCGAGTCATACCAGCCCCGTGCCGGATGACAGACCCCGAAGACGATCCCGGAGGGATGCTGATCGTGCACATTGCCGACATCACCATGTTCTACGCCCCAGCCAGCGGCGGCGTGCGAACCTACCTTGATGCCAAACACCGCCGCCTCGACGCCATACCCGAGGTGCGCCACAGTTTGCTGGTCCCCGGCGCCAGCGCCGGCCACACCGATGGCGTCTACCAGGTCCCCGCCCCACCCCTGCCCTTTGGCAACGGCTACCGCTTCCCGGTACGCCTGGCGCCCTGGTGCAACGAGCTGCGCCGCCTGCAACCGGACCTGATCGAAGTAGGCGACCCCTACCTCACCGCCTGGGCCGCCCTGGAAGCACGGCGTAAACTCGATGTCCCGGTGATCGGCTTCTACCACTCCGACCTGCCCCTTTTGGTGAGCAACCGCATGGGCAATTGGTTCACCCCGAACGTCGAAGCCTATGTCAGCAAGCTCTACGGTAACTTCGACAGGGTACTGGCGCCGAGCCAAGTGATGGCCGACAAGCTCCGACGCCTCGGAGTCAGAGCCGTGCACGTACAACGCCTGGGCGTGGACCTGGCCCTGTTCAACCCCGAGCAGCGCGACCCCGGCCTGCGCGCCGAACTCGGTATCCCCGAAAATCGCCACTTGCTGGTGTTCGCCGGGCGTGGCTCGCGCGAAAAGAACCTGCCCGTGCTGATTGAGTGCATGCGCACCCTGGGCCCGAATTACCACCTGTTGCTGGTCGGTTCGAACATGCCACTGAGCACGGCGGACAACGTCAGCGTGATCGATCACTTCTGCCCGCCTGCACAGGTAGCCCGGATACTGGCCAGCGCCGACTTGCTGGTGCATGCCGGCGATCAGGAAACCTTCGGTCTGGTGATCCTCGAAGCCATGGCCAGCGCCACACCAGTGGTGGCCGTGCGCGCCGGGGCGTTCGGCGAGATCGTGCCCCCAGACTGCGGCCGCCTGTGCCCACCCAACGACGCCCAGGCCATGGCCGATGCAGTGCGCGAAACCTTCGAAGCAGGCGTGCAGCAACTCGGTGCCCAGGCCCGCCAGCATGTCGAGCGCCATTACAGTTGGGACAACGTGGTCAACGGATTGCTCAGCCATTACCAAGCAGTGCTCGGCACATCGCCGCTGGCCCGCGCCCATGGCTGAACGACGCCCCAGCCTGATGCTGGTGCTGCACGACGTAGCACCGCAAACCTGGCCGGACTACCAACCTTTCGTGCAAGCCATCGATGCACTCGGCGGCGTGCGCATGACGTGGCTGGTGGTGCCAGACTTTCACCAGCGTAACGCGCTGGCACACTTTCCTGCCTTCTGCCGCCTGCTCGACCAGCGCTTGGCCTGCGGTGACGAACTAGCCTTGCACGGCTACTACCACGCCGACGACGGCCCGCCGCCACGCGGCCCGGTCGAGTTTTTCATGCGCCGGCTCTACACCCACGAAGGCGAGTTCTACGCCCTCGATCACGCAGCCGCCTTGCAACGCCTGCAAGCCGGGCTGGCGCTGTTCGAGCGCCAGGGATGGCCCGTGGCTGGCTTCGTCGCCCCCGCCTGGCTGATGAGCGAAGGCACCCGCCAAGCCTTGCGCCAACTGCCGCTGCGCTATACCAGCACACCCCAGTACCTGTACCGCCTGCCAGACTTCACCCCGATCGAGGCCCCAGGACTGGTATGGAGCGCGCGCAGCGCCTGGCGCCGCAGCGTCTCGAAAGTGCTCAGCGACTGGCAACGTCGGCGCTGGCAACACGCCGACACCTTGCGCCTAGGCCTGCATCCGGTGGACATGCGCCACCCCAGTGCACGTACTTACTGGCTCAACACCGTGCAAGCCTTGCTCGCCGAAGGCCGCGAGCCGCTGACCAAGTCCGCCTGGCTAGACCGCCAGATCGGTCCATGAAGCGTCTCGGCTGGCTTGGCCTGGCCCTGCTGCTGGCGCTACTGGTCCCGGCATTGCTGGGTGGCAGCGACCTGCTGGCGCGCCTGAGCAGATTCCCGCTACGCCTGCTGCTGCTGTTGCTTGGGATGATCCTGTTGTGCTGGCTGATCAACACCGCCCGCCTGCGCCTGCTGCTCGGCCAGCAAGGCACAGCACTGGGCTGGAGACGCGGCCTAGGCGTGGTCATGGCCACCGAGTTCGCCATCTGCACCACACCTGGCGGCAGTGGCGGGCCACTGACGCTGATGGCGCTGCTCGGCCGCCAACGCATCCCGGCCTCGCACAGCGGGGCGGTGTTCGCCCTGGACCAGCTCAACGATCTGCTGTTCTTCTTCTGCGCCACGCTGGCAATCGCGGGCTACGCGCTGTTCCACCACCTGGGCCACAGCCAGCAAAGCCTGCTACTGGGTAGCGCCGCGCTACTATGCACAGCCCTGGCGGGCGTGTTGCTGTCGTTGCGCCATCAGGCCCTGCTGATCCGCGCCAGCGGCCACTTGTTGCGGCGCCTGGGCGTGCCAGCGCAACGTCGTCGACGCTGGGCGCGCGCACTGCTGCGTTTCTGCCATGCCCTGGCCGAGACCTCGCGCCTCCCCAAACATACGCTTGCGCTGGTGTTCGGCCTCACCTGCGCGCACTGGGGGCTGCGCTACAGCGTGCTGTACCTGGTGTTGCAGGGCTTGGGGGGCGTGCTGGGATGGGGAGCGAGCTTTCTGGTGCAAATGCTTGCACTCAGCGCCGGCCAGTTCAGCCTGCTGCCCGGTGGCGCGGGGGCAGCGGAGCTGACTTCAGCAACCTTGCTCACGCCAATGGTAGGCAGTTCGACAGCCGCTGCCGCGATCCTGATCTGGCGCGCGGTTACCTACTACTTTTATCTGCTGGCAGGCGGGCCGGTGTTCGTGTGCCTGCTGGCGCGTCCTCTGCTGGAGCGCTGGCGGCGTCAGGCCGGTTGAGCGCCTGCCACAACGCGGCGGCACCGGGAAACTCGGTGCCATCCTCGTCGCTGAGCGCATCCGGGTCGAAACGCGCCAGGCAGCCCTCGCCCAAGGTAGGTGGCACCGAGGCGCCGGCCTTGTCACGAGGGTTGGCCATGCTCAGTCGAAAACCACGGTCTTGTTGCCGTGTACCAGCACGCGATCCTCAAGGTGGTAGCGCAGGCCACGAGCCAGCACCATCTTCTCGACATCACGGCCGAAACGCACCATGTCTTCGATGCTATCGGCATGGCTGACACGCACCACGTCCTGCTCGATGATCGGGCCGGCGTCCAGTTCTTCGGTCACGTAATGGCAGGTGGCGCCGATCAGCTTCACACCACGCAACGCGGCCTGGTGATACGGCTTGGCGCCGACGAACGACGGCAGGAAGCTGTGGTGGATGTTGATGACCTTCTCGGCGTAGTCGCGGCACAGCTGCGGCGGGAGGATCTGCATGTAGCGGGCCAGCACCACGACGTCGGCAGCGTGCGCTTCGACCAGGCGCGACACCTCGGCGAAGGCCGGGGCCTTGTCCTTGGGATCGACCGGTACATGGAAGAACGGAATGCCATGCCACTCGACCATGCTGCGCAGGTCGTCATGGTTGGAGATCACGCACGGGATCTCGCAATCCAGCTCGTCGGTGTGCCAGCGGTGCAGCAGGTCGGCCAGGCAGTGAGACTCGCGGCTGGCCATCAGCACCACGCGCTTCTTCTGCGCCGAGTCGGTGATGCGCCAGGTCATCGAGAACTCTTCGGCGATCGGCGCGAACGCTTCACGGAAGGCCTCGATACCGAACGGCAGCGACTCGGCGCGAATCTCATGGCGCATGAAGAACCAGCCGCTCTGCTCATCGGAGTGGTGGCTGGCTTCATTGATCCAGCCATTGTAGAGGGCCAGGAAATTACTGACTTTTGCCACGATGCCGACGCGGTCGGGGCAGGCAATCACCAGTCGATAGGTGCGCATGAAAAAAGGCTCCAGAACTTCGCAAAGGGGCATATTCTAACGGTCTGTCGGAAAAAACGCAGTAATGTTCGAAGCCCGGACACACGCGCCCATCGCGCGCACTCCCCCTGCACATGCCCCTGCGTCCTACAGGGACATGGCCATTGGCCGTAACACTAAGTAAATTTTTCTTAACCTAACAGCGATACGGCCATTCATTGCTATTAATTGATTCACGACTTTTTAATTGTTTACTTGAGTGTGAGGCGTGTCTATTATTGTCGGCACTGCCCCTTTTACACACGCTTTCAAGGAACTCTCCATGTCCCTGATCAACGAATACCGCGCCACCGAAGAAGCCATCAAAGAACTTCAGGCTCGCCTGACCAACCTGCAGCAAGATGGCAAACTGCAAAAAGAACTCGAGTTCGAAAAGAAGCTGCGCGAGCTGATGGCCGAAAATGGCAAGTCGCTGCGTGACGTTATCGCCCTGCTCGACCCGGAAAGCAAACTGAGCAAAGCCCCGCGCGGCGTCGCCAAGCCAGTTACTACCAAGCGTGCGCGCAAGGTCAAGCAATACAAGAACCCGCACAATGGCGAGGTTATTGAAACCAAGGGTGGCAACCACAAGACCCTGAAAGAATGGAAAGCCAAGTGGGGCGGCGACGTCGTCGAAAGCTGGGCTACCCTGCTGGACTGATCCAGGCGACTGCCGTTTCAGTTTCAACATGAAAAAACGCCGGCACTTGCCGGCGTTTTTTCATGGGTCTGCTCGCCTCACACGGCAAAGCGCGTCTTCAAATGCGCAACGTGCTCAAGCCAGGCTTGCAGCACCTGTCGTCCGGCCTCGTCGGCCTCGCCCCAGCGGCTCTGACAGGCCTGTTCGAAGTCGTCCACGGTATTCGGTGCACCCATCTGCCGATTGCTCAGGCGCTGTTCACAAAACACCTGCCAGCGTGCCTGCTCCTGTTCATTCAAGGTGTCTGCGAAGTTACGCGCGCGGTAGCGGAACAACAGTTCAGGCAAGCGCGGATCGTCGAACATCCAGTGCCCCTGACCCAATTGGGCAGGATCGGCCATACGCACTTGTTCGCACAAACGCCGGTCACGGTCCCCGATAAAACCATCATACAGCTGTTGTTCGGGGTCTTCGCTCGCGGCGCCCCCCTCTTCCTGGTAGATGATTTCCAGCTTGTCACGCCAGATGTCCTGTTGATTGGCCAATTGCTCGGCCCGTCGCTGCAGCTCGGACATATCTAGCCCCAAACGCTGCTCGTCTGCAGGACGCACCACCGATAAAGGTGCCACCACTGGGCAACGGTTGATGTGTACCAACTTCAATGGGACAGGTAATTGCCCGTCAGACATTTCCTCACGGCGCATGTACAAACGTTGACGCAGCGTTTGCGCACTTTCCTGCAACAGCGGTGAATTGTCCTGCCCAAGATCACAAACAATCAGTGCATTGCGATTACGCGGATGCCAGGCCAGCGGCAACACCACGCCGATGTACTTGCGATCCGCCGAAAAGCGCCCGGTGATATGCACCAGCGGCTGCAAAAGACGGATCTGCTCCTGCACTTTATGTTTGCTGCGCAGCTGGAACAGCCAGTCATACAACTTCGGTTGTTTGCTGCGGATCAGCCGGGCCAGGCCGATGGTCGCCCGTACGTCGGAAAGCGCCTCATGGGCATGGCCATGTTCCAGGCCATTGGCCTTGCTGAGCAGTTCCAGGCGCAGGCTGGTGCGGCCCTCCTGCTGCGGCCAGACGATACCTTCGGGGCGCAGCGCATAGGCCGTGCGTACCACATCGATCAGGTCCCAGCGGCTGTTGCCGCCCTGCCACTCGCGGGCGTAGGGGTCGAAGAAGTTGCGGTACAGGCTGTAGCGGGTGACTTCATCGTCGAAGCGCAGGGTGTTGTAACCGGCCCCGCACGTCCCCGGACGCGCCAGCTCGCTGTGCACGCGGGTCATGAACTCGGCTTCGCACAGGCCGCGCTCGACCAGTTGCTGCGGGGTGATCCCCGTCACCAGGCACGCTGCCGGGTGCGGCAGGATGTCGTCGCTGGGGCGGCAATAGAGATTGATCGGCGCCTCGATCTCATTGAGATCCAAGTCGGTGCGCACACCGGCCATTTGCAGCGGTCGGTCGCTGCGCGGATTGATGCCAGTGGTTTCGTAGTCGTGCCAGAAGATGCTGGAGCTCACGGGGTCTTCCTGTAACAAGGTCGACCAGAGTCTAGCGGCCTACCCCGGCCAGGGGCCAGCGTTCAGGCAGAGGCGTTGAGCGAATGGAAGCTGAAGAACTCGCGTAGCGAACGCACGAAGGCATCGTACTCATCAGGCGCCTGCAGCAGCATGAAGCCTGCATCGAAATGCCCAGGGTTCTCGTCTTCGCGGCACCACAGGCAACTGGCCGTCAGATTGATGAACTGCAACCCGCCACCGGCCAGCGGCACGCGCAATTGCAGCTCGAAATCCGGCCCCACCAGCACCGGCAGGTGGCTGATGATCATCAGGCCGTCTTCGGAGGCATTGCCCAAGTAACCGATCTCCTGACCGGTAAACCGGTTGAAGACCCGCAACGCGCAAGGCAATTGATGACGTTCTATTCGGCGTTCGACAAACATGGTCGTATGCACGGTCCTGTACCTGAGGCCAGGAAGACACGGTACTGGCAATGAGGATGACAACACAATCAAAGATTAGCCCACTGAAGCGGGCTGCCTACATGAAATCAATGACACCTTGGAATTAACGCCAAGGTGTAGCCTTGACCGGACTGGCGACCGCCGCCTCGCTGCCGCGCAAGTGGCCAAGCTTATCCAGGGTCTCCAGGCGCGCCTGGGCGCGGTAGGCGTATTCGTTGCCGGGGTACTGGCGGATCATGAATTGGTAGGTCTGCGCCGCGTCCACGTAGAGTTTCTGCCGCTCAAGGCACTGACCACGCAGCAACGACACTTCCGGGTGGATGAATGGCCGCGAACGGCTGGCGCGGTCGACCTGCGACAACTCCAGCATCACCCGCGCGCAGTCACCACGGTCGTAGGCACGGTAGGCGTTGTTGAGGTGGTGGTCCATGGACCAGCGAGTACAGCCGACGACACTGGCCGCCATGGTCAAAACGATCAGGGTGCGCATGGGAATTCTCCTTTGATGGGCAGTGTATCGGCCTTTTGCGTCAAATCTTCACAGCCTTTTGCAAGCATACGCCTGCCGTTCAAACGCTACCTTGGTTCAACAACAGGTAGTGCAACGGAACAATGACTACAGCGAGATTCAGGAGTAGCCTTTCGCTGCGCTTCACTATAGGAGTCTGTGCATGACCATCCGCCGTACCAAAATCGTCGCCACCCTTGGCCCCGCCAGCAACTCGCCGCAAGTGATCGAACAGCTGATCCTCGCCGGCCTGGACGTGGCACGCCTGAACTTCTCCCACGGCACCCCGGACGAGCACAAGGCCCGCGCCCGCCTGATCCGCGACATCGCCGCCAAGAACGGCCGCCACGTCGCGCTGCTGGGCGACCTGCAGGGTCCGAAGATCCGCATCGCCAAGTTCGCCAACAAGCGCATCGAACTAAAAGTCGGTGACAGGTTCACCTTCTCCACCGCGCACCCGCTGACCGAAGGCAACCAGGATATCGTCGGCATCGACTATCCCGACCTGGTCAAGGATTGCGGCGTCGGTGACGAACTGCTGCTCGACGATGGCCGCGTGGTCATGCGCGTCGAAACCGCGACCAGCGACGCCCTGCACTGCGTAGTGATCATCGGCGGCCCGCTGTCCGACCACAAAGGCATCAACCGCAAAGGTGGCGGCCTGACCGCGCCGGCGCTGACCGAAAAAGACAAGGCCGACATCAAGCTGGCTGCGGAAATGGACCTGGACTATCTGGCCGTGTCGTTCCCGCGTGACGCCAGCGACATGGAATACGCGCGCAAGCTGCGTGACGAAGCTGGCGGCAGTGCCTGGCTGGTGGCCAAGATCGAACGCGCCGAAGCGGTCGCCGACGACGAGACCCTCGACCAGCTGATCCTCGCCTCCGACGCCGTCATGGTGGCCCGTGGCGACCTGGGTGTGGAAATCGGTGACGCCGAGCTGATTGCCATCCAGAAGAAGATCATCCAGCACGCCCGCCGCAACAACAAGGCGGTGATCGTGGCGACCCAGATGATGGAGTCGATGATCCAGAACCCCATGCCGACCCGCGCCGAAGTCTCCGACGTGGCTAACGCCGTGCTGGACAACACCGATGCGGTGATGCTGTCGGCCGAAAGCGCCGCCGGCAGCTACCCAATCGAAGCTGTGCAGGCCATGGCCCGCATCTGCTCGGGCGCCGAGAAGCACCCGACCAGCCAAAAATCCAGCCACCGCCTGCACACCACTTTCGAGCGCTGCGACGAATCCATCGCCCTGGCGGCGATGTACACCGCCAACCACTTCCCCGGCGTCAAGGCGATCATCGCCCTCACCGAAAGTGGCTACACCCCGCTGATCATGTCGCGCCTGCGCTCGCACGTACCGATCTTCGCGCTGTCGCCGCACCGTGCCACCCAGGCCCGTGCCAATATGTTCCGCGGCGTCTACCCGATTGCCTTCGACCCGGCCTCGCTGCCGGCCGACAAGGTCAGCCAGGCAGCCGTCGACGAGCTGCTCAAGCGCGGTCTGGTGGAGCAAGGTGACTGGGTGATCCTGACCAAGGGCGACAGCTATCACACCATCGGTGGCACCAACGGCATGAAGATCCTGCACGTAGGTGATCCGCTGATCGGTTGATCCGCCAATCGTCACCTTCGCGGTGGTGCGGACTTGGAATGCCGCACCACCGCGATCGCTTCAGGCTTCAAACGTGCTCGGTGAACACATCCGCCAACACTTGGTTACGCGGAACCCCGGCGATGAACAGCCGCCGGGCGAAACGTTCGACACTTCCCGGTGCCCCGCACAGCAAGGCCATGGTCTGACGCGAGGTCAGGCGCAATGCGGCCAGCGCTTCATCCATCTGCTCGGCCAGCACCTGTTCCACACTCACCCCCGCCATCGACTGCAACGCTTCGGCCAGGTAGTGCCCAGCTGGCGTGCGCGCCACATGCAGCAAACGAATCTCCCCTTGGTGCCCCTGGCGCAACGCCTCGCGCAGGATGCCCCACAACGGTGCCAGCCCGGTACCGGCTGCCAGCAGCCACAGCGGCCGCGTCTGCCAATCGGGGTCATAGTGCAAGGCGCCGCCACGCAGCTCGCCAAGGCTGACCACATCCCCCAGTTGCCAATGCCGGGCCCGGTCGCAGAAAGCACCAGGACGGCTGCAATCGATGTGAAACACCAGGCAATCGTCCTCGCCCGGCAGGCTTGCCAGTGAGTACGGGCGCGCGACATCGCCACACCACAGCACCAGATGTTGGCCGGCCTGATAGCGCAACGGCCGTTGCGGCCTGAGCTGCAAGCGCAGTACGTCGCCGAACCAGTCCAAGGCGCTGACCGTGGCCGGCAGGCCATCGCGCTGCGGATCGAACACCGCCACCCGCAGGTCGCCGGCCAGTGTGCACTGGCAAGCCAGCCGCCAGCCTTCGTCGCGCTTGTCGGCGCTCAGTGCTTCGGGCTTGGCGTCCACGGGCAGGCCGTCCAGACAGCGCACCAAACAGGCGTGACAGCTGCCGGCACGGCAACTGTAGGGCACGGCGCAACCGGCATCGTTGAGCGCATCGAGCAGGTTGCTCGCGGCCGGCACCGTAAAGCGGCGCTCGCCCACGCAGAGTTCAGGCATGTTCGGGGGTTCTCCAATTTCGATTGGGGGCGCTTTGCGCCCGTTTCGCGGCACGCCGCTCCTACAGACGAACGCGATTCCCTGTAGGAGCGGCCTCGTGCCGCGAAAGGGCTGCATCGCAGCCCCAACCAGTCTAAGGGGAGTCAGGCCACCAGACAGCAAAAAGGATGCCCACCCGGCAGCCGACCATGGTCCAGACCGCCCGCAGGTGTTTCCCGCAGCGGGCCTGCGGTATACTGCCGCGCCTTTTTGCGCCGGCCGACCACCGACGCCTTGCCAGGCATGCCTGACCTAGCGGTGTGCTGCGTCGGAGTGCCTTTATACATGTTCCCGTCTTTAAGAGGAGCGCGCTGCATGACCGTGATCAAGCAAGACGACCTGATTCAGAGCGTTGCCGACGCCCTGCAATTCATCTCGTACTACCACCCCGTCGACTTCATCCAGGCGATGCACGAGGCCTACCTGCGTGAAGAGTCGCCTGCCGCGCGTGACTCGATCGCCCAGATCCTGATCAACTCGCGCATGTGCGCCACCGGCCACCGCCCGATCTGCCAGGACACTGGTATCGTCACCGTGTTCATCCGCGTCGGCATGGATGTGCGCTGGGACGGCGCGACCATGAGCGTCGACGACATGATCAACGAAGGTGTACGCCGCGCCTACAACCTGCCCGAGAACGTCCTGCGCGCCTCGATCCTGGCTGACCCGGCCGGTGCACGCAAGAACACCAAGGACAACACCCCGGCGGTGATCCACTACTCCATCGTGCCCGGCGACAAGGTCGAAGTCGACGTTGCAGCCAAGGGCGGCGGTTCGGAGAATAAGTCGAAGATGGCCATGCTCAACCCGTCCGACTCGATCGTCGACTGGGTGCTCAAGACCGTGCCGACCATGGGCGCTGGCTGGTGCCCGCCTGGCATGCTCGGCATCGGCATCGGCGGTACCGCCGAGAAAGCCGCCGTCATGGCCAAGGAAGTGTTGATGGAGTCCATCGACATCCATGAACTCAAGGCCCGCGGCCCACAGAACCGCCTCGAAGAGATCCGCCTGGAGCTGTTCGACAAGGTCAACCAACTGGGCATCGGCGCACAAGGCCTGGGCGGCCTGACCACCGTGCTCGACGTCAAGATCATGGATTACCCGACCCACGCCGCCTCGCTGCCGGTGTGCATGATCCCCAACTGCGCCGCCACCCGTCACGCCCACTTCGTACTCGATGGCAACGGCCCGGCCGAACTGGAAGCGCCGTCGCTGGACGCCTACCCGGAAATCGTCTGGGAAGCTGGCCCGAGCGCACGCCGCGTGAACCTGGACGACATCACCCCAGAAGAAGTGGCCAGCTGGAAACCGGGCGAGACCATCCTGCTCAACGGCAAGATGCTCACCGGCCGCGACGCTGCGCACAAGCGCATGGTCGAAATGCTCAACCGTGGCGAACAGCTGCCGGTGGATCTGAAAGGCCGCTTCATCTACTACGTCGGCCCGGTCGATCCGGTCGGTGACGAAGTGGTAGGCCCAGCCGGCCCGACCACTGCCACCCGCATGGACAAGTTCACCCGCCAGATCCTCGAACAAACCGGCCTGCTGGGCATGATCGGCAAGTCCGAGCGCGGCCCGACCGCCATCGAGGCGATCAAGGACAACAAGGCCGTCTACCTGATGGCTGTCGGCGGCGCGGCGTACCTGGTGGCCCAGGCCATCCGCAAGTCGAAGGTCCTGGCCTTCGCCGAGCTGGGCATGGAAGCGATCTACGAGTTCGAAGTCAAGGACATGCCGGTCACCGTCGCGGTGGACAGCCAAGGTGAGTCGGTGCACATCACCGGCCCCGCCCTGTGGCAAGGCAAGATCGCCGAGAGCCTGGCGGTCGAAGTGAAGTAACGGCGAAAAAGCTGTACGTCTTCGCGGGCTTGCCGGTGAAGACGTACAGCTGCCTACACCACTCGGTCGAACTGCTCCGGCCAGTCCCTGCGGGTGAATACCTGCCCTTGCTGTCGCACCCGCCGCACTTGCTCCAGGTCGATATCACAGACCAGCCAGCGGCTGCCCTCCGGCATCATTGACGCACTTTGCGCGATCACCCCATCCTCCGGCATGCCGTGGTCGGGCGGTACGAACAAACCTGCCTTGCCTATATTCTCATCCAACGCCGGTGACCATGCCGCCAGTCCCACGGTCGGGCTTTGCAGCACCGCGACCTGGTTCTCCAGCGCCCGCGCCTGGGCGCCGATGCGTACCCGGTGGTATCCGGCCACGGTATCGGTGCAACTGGGCGCCAGGATCAGGTCAGCGCCGCCTTCGGCCAAGGTGCGGGCCAGCAGCGGGAACTCGTTGTCGTAGCAGATCAGAATACCCAGCCGTCCCAGCGTGGTGTCGAACACTCGCACCCCCTGACCGGCACTGATGCCCCACTGCTCACGCTCGAAGCGCGTCATCATCAGCTTGTCCTGATGCCCCAGCCGCCCTTCAGGGCCAAACAGCCAGGCGCGATTGCGGTAGTAACCGTCGGCGTCCAGTACCGGTACGCTGCCCGGCTGCAGGTAGACCCCCAGACGCCGGGCAATCCCCTCGCACAGGGCCAGCCAGGGCGCGATCAACGGCTGGATGCCGGCGATGCACGCTTTGAGATCGCCGCGCTCGGCGACCGGCAACTGACCACTGAGTACCAAGCCTGCGTACTCGGGCAGCAACAGCAATTGTCCGCCCTGCTGCGCCGCCTCGGCACACAAGCCTTCCAGGTGCGCTGCATAGACGTCCCAGTGCTCATGCAGCTCGATGGCGTACTGGCAGGCCGCGACGCGGATCATACCGGCAGGGCCTTGAGCCAGAACGACATGATCTTGGGCGACTGCTCAGGCTCATCCAGATCACGCCAACTGTAGGCGGTACGCAGCGAGGGCTCATGCAGAAAGCCGCGGTTACGCCAGAAACCGTGCAGCGGCTTGTAGTCTTCGGGCCGTCGCGGATGCCCCGCCGGGCGCTCCACCGCGCAAAAGGCGCAGTAGTCGAATTCGGCGAGCTTGTGGGCATAGGATTCACGTTCGATGAAAAACCGCACCCCAAGTCCACGCCCCCGGTAGGCCGGCAGCAACACTGACTCACCGAAGTAGTAAACCGTCGCAGGGTCGCGGCCTTGGGCCAGGAACGGCTGCTGAAACTCAGGGCTTTCGTCGGCCAGCGGCAAGCAGGTGGACGCGCCGACCACCTGCTCGCCGTCCAGCGCCAGCACCACCAGGCTGCGCCCGGAGCGCGCATAGGTAGACAAGTACTCGGCCTCGTAGGCTTCGTCACCGTCGTAGAGATAGGGAAACTCGCGGAACACCGTCAGGCGCAAACGAGCGAGGTCATCGATGTAAGGCGCGATGGCAGCGCCATGCAGCAGGCGTATTTGCATGCGGGGCGGTCGTTTTGTCGATGTGGATGACGCGCTCGGCTAAGCCGGGCCTGAGGGGAAACCCTATCATCGGCTCCACATCACTCCCTTTCCCCTGCGCGACAGGTATTTCTCCATGACCGCTACCGAACTCGTCACTGCCTACTACAACGCCTTCAACGCTGGCGACATGCCCGCCTTCCTCGCGCTGCTCAGCGAAGACGTGATCCACGACATCAACCAGGGCGAACGGCAAATGGGCAAGGCCGCCTTCGCCGCCTTCATGGACAAGATGAACCGCTGCTATCGCGAACGCCTGGCCGATATCGTGGTAATGCAGAACGCCGAGGGCAACCGCGCTGCCGCCGAGTTCACCGTGCACGGCGAGTACCTGGCCGACGACGAAGGCCTGCCGCCAGCCAACGGGCAAAAGTACGTGCTGCCGGCCGGCGCATTTTTTTACATCCACTGCGGCAAGATCGCCCGGGTGAGCAACTACTACAACCTCAACGACTGGGTCGAACAGGTAGGCTGAGGCATATCGCGGGGCGCCATTGCGGCTTGCCCCGCGAAGGCGGTGTCAATGGATACGCGTCCCCAGCACCTTGAGAAACGCCGCCAGCCACGCCGGATGCGCAGGCCACGCCGGCGCAGTCACCAGGTTGCCATCGACATGCGCCTGATCCACGGCAATGTCGATGAAGCGCCCGCCTGCCAGCTTCACTTCTGGCGCACACGCCGGATACGCGCTGCACTCACGCCCCTCCAACACCCCCGCTGCGGCCAGCAACTGCGCGCCATGGCATACGGCAGCAATCGGCTTGCCGGCCTGGTCGAAGGCGCGCACCAAGTCCAGCACCTTTTCGTTCAGACGCAGGTACTCCGGCGCCCGGCCACCGGGAATCAACAGTGCGTCGTAGCTTTCGGCGCGTACCTGGACGAAGTCGTAGTTCAGGGCGAAGTTGTGACCGGGCTTCTCGCTGTAGGTCTGCTCCCCCTCGAAATCGTGAATCGCCGTGCGCACCGTTTGCCCGGCGACCTTTTCAGGACACACCGCATGCACGGTATGCCCGACCATGCTCAGCGCCTGGAACGGCACCATCGCCTCGTAGTCCTCGACGTAATCACCCACCAGCATGAGAATCTTCTTAGCCGTCATCGCATCCACTCCTTGCGTTGCAGGGGAACAATCCGAGCACAATAGTCCGCTTTGCCGGCGAGCGATATACGCCGCTAGTGCCCTGTCTCGGAAATACGTGCTCTTTTGGGGAGTGGCTTGGATGTTCGGCCAAGGCGCCGCGACGAGTCATAGCAGGGCTATGGCGAGGAGTGGCAACGCAGGCCGGGCATTCAAGACGCCGCCAAAAGTGAACAGCTTATTTCCGGGACAGGACACTAATCGCGTCGGTCCAACAGATTGGCCACCAGCCGGTCGAGCCAACCCCACACACGCTGCTTGACCCGCCGCCACAAGGGGCGTGCCTGCCACTGGAGCAGGTCGACTTCCTCGCTCAAGGCGAAGTCGCGCTCGAAGCTCGCGGCCACCGCGGCGGTCAGCGTTGGGTCGAGGGCCTCGACATTGGCTTCGAGGTTGAAACGCAGGTTCCAGTGGTCGAAGTTGCACGAGCCCACACTCACCCAATCGTCCACCAGCACCATCTTCAGGTGCAGGAAACACGGCTGGTACTCGAAAATTCGAACCCCGGCGCGCAGCAGCCTCGGGTAGTAGCGATGGCCGGCATAGCGCACTGCGGGGTGATCGGTGCGCGGGCCGGTTAGCAGCAGGCGCACGTCCAGGCCCTTTTGCGCAGCCCGGCGCAGCGAGCGGCGCACGCTGAAGGTAGGCAAGAAGTACGGCGTGGCCAGCCAGATACGCCGCTGCCCGCTGTTCAGCGCGCGCACCAGCGCATGCAGGATGTCCTTGTGCTGGCGGGCATCGGCGTAGGCTACGCGGCCCATGCCCTGCCCTTCGAGCGGGACCCGGGGCAGGCGTGGCAGGCCGAAATTCTCCGGCGGGCGCCAGGCGGTACGGCGCTGGTTGGCGTGCCACTGGCGGTCGAACAGCAACTGCCAGTCGCCGACGATCGGCCCCTCCATGCGCACCATCACCTCATGCCACTCGCTGAGCACCTCGTTCGGCTTCCAGAATTCGTCGGTTACCCCGGTGCCGCCGACCACCGCCCAGCGCTCGTCCACCAACAGCAGCTTGCGATGATCGCGGTACAGGTTGCGCAAACCCCGACGCCAACGCAGGCGGTTGTACCAGCGCAGCTCCACGCCGGCTGCCAGCAAGCGTTCGCGCAAGGCCGCAGGAAACCCCAGCGAGCCGTAGTCGTCGAACAGGCAACGCACCCGCACGCCCCGCCGCGCGGCCTGTTCCAAGGCCTCGACCACCGCCTGCGCACAGGCCCCGCCCTCGACCAGGTACAGCTCCAGGTCCACCTGGAACTCGGCACGCACGATGGCCAGGAGCATGCACGGGAAAAACTCGGGGCCGTCGATCAGCAGCTCGAACTGGTTGCCGCCGCGCCAGGGGAAGACCGGCCCCGGCATGTCAGCGGGCGTTGAAGATCAGCACCGCGCTCACCGGCACCGACGGGTTGATCGACTTGAGCCCGGCCAGCTTGCGCAGGCTTTCCAGGCCCGGCATCAAGCCAAAGTCCTCGGCACGCAGCACCAACGGTTCCAGGGTCACCACCTGGAAACGTCGCTCGTCCAGCCGAGTGGCCAGCAGCAGGGTGTTGTAGTTGTGAGTCTGCCCATGCAGGGTGACGCTCACCGGCAAGCGCAGTTCCAGTTGCGCACCGTTGGCCAGGTCGTTGATCGGGCGTAAGTCGATCTGGGCTTGCACCTTGCCCTCGGCGAAGCGCTCCACCTCGAACAGGCTATCGCGCAGGCGCTCATCACGCAGGGCGATGCCACTGCTGATCGAGTCCATCTCGATACTGACCTCGGCCGCCCCCTTGCGATCGACCGTGCCGTGCAGGACCAGGAAACGGTTGACCTCGGCGATGTTGCCGTTCTTGCCGGTGACGAAGGACAGGCGCGACGACTCGCCATCCAGGTGCCAGTTAGCCTGGGCTGGCAGGCCCACGCTGACGAGAAGGGGAAGCAGCAATGCAGGAAGCAGACGGGACGGCTTGAACATGGGAAATCCTGTAAAACAAGGCCGTCAACATTACCCGCCCGATTTCATGGCAGCAAGCGGCAGCCCTCGCGCGCACTTTGCCAGGCCGCCTCGCTGCGTCGGCCCAGGCCTTCGGCGCGAACCCGGCGCTGCGTGCTGTCCTCCTCCAGCAAGCCCAGCGGCAGGTATTGTTTTACGTAGCCACGGCAGTAGCCTTGCTCGAAGCCCATGACAAACCGGCAGGAGCAGTATTCCTTGGCCGAGTATGCCGACAGGATGCCGGGAAAGTCCGCCAGCGCCTGGCGCTCGTGCCAGGCCCAGGCCAGCAGCGCCAGCACCAGCAACAGCCCGATGCGTTTCATCGCCCCTCCTTGGCCAGCGCAGCAAGCACCTGCTTGAGCAGTGCGTTATGGCTGAAACTGGCGTCACGGTCATCGGCATAGCGCACGATCACCAGTTTCTGCGCAGGCAGCACGTACAGCGCCTGACCCCAGTGGCCCAAAGCGGCAAAGGTGTCCGCCGGGGCATCGGGCCACGGGCGCGGCTGGCCGGGCAGCGGCTGGTTGAGCCACCAATGCCCGCCGGGATTGGCCTCCCCTGGGATGGCTTCGGCGCGTGCGAACAGGGTGCGGTTGAAGGCCACCCACGCGGCGGGGACGAGCTGGCGATCACCCCAACGCCCGTCACGCTGCATCAGCAGGCCGATACGTGCCAGGTCACGGGCGCGCAGGTAAAGATAAGAAGACGCGACGTAGTTGCCGGCGCCATCGCGCTCCCAGACTGCGCCGTCGATCCCCAGCGGCGTGAACAGCGCCTGCCAGGGATAATCGGCGTACTGCTGCGGCGCAAGCATGCCGCGCAGGGCTGCACCGAGCAGGTTGCTGTCGCCGCTGGAGTAGACGAAACGTTCGCCAGGCACACGCTCGGCGGGCATGCCGGCAGCGTATGCCGCCATATCGTCACGACCACGGGTGTAGAGCATGGCCACCACCGACGACTTGAGCGGTGCGTACTCATAGTCTTCCTGCCAGACCAGGCCACTGGCCCAGTGCAGCAGGTCACGCAGGCGCAGCGCCGGGTGCGCCCGCAATGCCGGGTAAAAGCGCGAGGCAGGGTCGTCCAGCTCGAAGCGCCCTTCGCCCTGGGCCACACCCAGCAACGTGGCCAGCACACTCTTGCTCACCGACCAGGTCAGGTGCGGTGTGTCGGCGCGGGTTGGCGCGGCGTAGCGCTCGTGAACGATGCGGCCATCGCGGATGATCAGCAGTGCGTCGGTGCGAACACCGCTGCGCTCGGCGTTGCGTTCAGGGAAGGCGTAGGCGTCCACGGCTCGCCAGTCGATGGCGACGCCGTCGATTGGCCAATCCGGGGTAGGCCACTCTTCGGCGCGAACCGCGACAACTGCCAGTGCAAGCAGCAGCAACAGTATCTTCATGGTGATCGCAGGGCCCCAGGATGGGTGGTCAAATGCGCCCAATTTCTCAGGCTTTCATGACAATCCCGCTGCCGCCCAGGCCTTGGCCAGGCGTTTATCCCGCGCGGCACTGGCCAGCGCCAGCACCCCCTGGTCACGCGCCCACAACTGCCCCCACGACGCAGGGCCGGCAGCCATCGCTTTGTCGATCTCACCGCGCAGGCTATCGAACTGGGCGAACAATCCTGCCATCAACAAATGCCCCGTGGTGCTGTCGGCACACTGCCGGCTGCCCTCGGCACAGCCGGCCAGCAGGCTGATCAAACGCAGGCGCAAGGGCTGCGGCCAAGCACACTCCTGGGCAACCCCATGCAGCCACGCCACCAGGGCGGCCAGCACGTAAAGGTCTTCAAGGGTGCGGAAGGGTTTGACGTAAGCATCCCAGCCATCGCCGGCCAGCAGCTCGCAGGCTGCGCTTTCCAGTTGAACCCGCGCATGCCCGATCTCTGGCATCAGCGGCAGGATCGGCAACGCTTCAAGGGCCACACCAGGTTCGCCCGGATAGACCACCGCCAACTGCAACTGCGGCGCTTGCCCCTGCGCCTCGCTACGCGCCGCCACCAGCAACCACTCGGCCTCAAGTCCGGCGGTGACGAAATCCTTGCTGCCGGTCAGGCGCAATTGATCGAGCCGGGTGTGCATATCGGCCGGGCGCACGCTGCGCCGTTCGGTGGCGCACAGGGCGCCGAGGCTGGCCGGCGCGCTGGGCCACAGCACCCGCAACGCGGCCTGGTAGCCGACCAGGAAAGCCAGCCCAGGCGTGGCCATGGCGCGAGCCCCCAGCACGGCCAGTTCGAACGGCGAACCGGCGCCGAAGCGCTCAAGCACCGCTGCATAGGCCTCCCCCAGGCTGGCCTGGGGCGCATACCGCAAGGGGTCGTTGAGTCGTTGCAACCAGGCCATCGAGGGTCCTCCCATGGGGGCTGTCACGCAAGCATCACCAAAGATTCACGGGGGTGACACCGCACGTACCTAGGCTGACTTTGCACAACAAAGCCGACCGGCCGCAACCCTTTGGCTGGCTCATGGAGACTCGCAATGACTCGGATCGCTCGCTCTGGCGACAACAGCCCTGAACGCCGTCTGCAAGCCGAACGCCTGGTCGGCGCTGACGCCTTGCACGAAGCTCAGGCGCTGCGCTTCAAGGTGTTCAGTGGTGAATTCAAGGCCAGGCTCAAGGGCGCCGAACAGGGCCTGGACATGGACGACTACGACGTCCACTGCCGCCACATCGGCGTGCGTGACCTGGCCACCGGGCAACTGGTCGCCACCACCCGCCTGCTCGATCACCAGGCGGCCAGCAGCCTGGGGCGCTTCTACAGCGAAGAAGAATTCCGCCTGCACGGTCTGCTGCAACTGCAAGGGCCGATTCTGGAGCTGGGCCGCACCTGTGTGCACCCTGACTACCGCAATGGCGGCACCATCGCGGTACTTTGGGCAGAGCTGGCCGAGGTGCTCAACGAAGGCCGCTACCACTACCTGATGGGCTGCGCCAGCATCCCCATGCAGGATGGTGGCGTACAAGCCCACGCCATCATGCAGCGCCTGCGCGAGCGGCACCTGTGCACCGATCACCTGCGTGCCGAGCCAAAGAACCCGCTGCCCAACCTGGCCTTGCCCGGCAACGTCATCGCCCAGATGCCGCCACTGCTCAAAGCTTACATGCGCCTGGGCGCGAAGATCTGCGGTGAGCCGTGCTGGGACGAGGACTTCCAGGTCGCCGACGTGTTCATCCTGCTCAAGCGCGACGACCTTTGCCCTCGCTACGCCCGCCACTTCAAGGCGGCGGTCTGATGCTGCGGCTGCGGGCATACGCCCGCCTGTTGCGCCTTGTGCTGGTTCTGCTACTGGGCGTGGCGCTGGCCGCCAGCATCGCCCTGGCCGAACGCCTGGGCCTGCCTACCCCGCTTGAACGCCGTCAGCGCTGGACCCGCCTGTTCATGGGCCGGCTGGTGGCGGCCTTGCCGTTCGAGGTGAAAGTGATCGGCGAGGTGCCACGCCAGCCGATGCTGTGGCTGAGCAACCATGTGTCCTGGACCGACATCCCACTGCTGGGCATGCTCACCCCACTGTCGTTTCTGTCCAAGGCCGAAGTGCGCCACTGGCCGCTGGCCGGCTGGCTGGCAGAGAAAGCCGGCACCTTGTTCATCCGACGTGGCGGTGGTGATGGACAACGGCTGCGCGAGCAGATCAGTGGCCAGCTCGCCCAACAGCGCCCGCTGCTGATATTCCCCGAAGGCACCACGACCGATGGCCGCACACTGCGCACCTTCCATGGCCGCCTGTTGGCTGGGGCGATCGACCATGGCGTACCGATTCAACCGGTTGCGATCCATTACCTGCGTGACGGCCAAACTGATCCCATCGCACCGTTCATCGGCGACGACGACGTGCTCTCGCACCTGATGCGGCTGTTTGCGCAACCGCGTGGCGAGGTGCAGATCCAGCTCTTGCCGGCCATCGCCAGCCAGGGCAAAGAGCGCGCCATACTCGCCTTGCAGGCCCAACAGGCCGTGCATCTGGCGCTCTTCGGGATCGAGCACAGCGCACCGTCGGCGCAGCGCCAGGCGCGTGCTGCATGAAACGGCTCACACCGCGCGGCCAGGCGAGAGCCCCACGACAGGCCGGCTGGCCTATCCGCGCTGCGCCGCCGCGAACCTCTGCAACTGCGGATAGAACGCCCGAAAATCCGCCATCAGCGGCTCGTACAAGCGCTCAAGCTCATCCATTACCCCTGCCATGCCTTCGGGCCGCGACAAACGCCGGGCGATGCCGTTGAACACCTGTTCAAGCGTGGCGAAATCACCATAGGCGCCCAACCAATCATCCGCCGCCATGAACGGCGCGATGCGCGCCAGACGCCCAGGCAGCTCAGGTTCAGCCAACAGCACCTGGTAAAAGCGCCCGGTGAACACCGCCAGCGGTTGCTCGGCGTAATCCCCCCAATGCCGCGCCAGGCAATGGTCGAAGAACACATCCAGGACGATCCCGGCAAAACGTCGGCGCGCCTGTGGGAACCGCGCCAGCGCAGCCAGCACCAACGGGTGGCTGTCGGTGTAGCTGTCGATCTGCCGGTGCAGCCGGATAGCAGCCGCCAGCTCAGGCGCAAAACGCCCCTCCAGCGATCCTTTGACGAAATCGCCATACAGGCTGCCGAGTAGTTGTTGCGGCGCCGGGCCGCCCAGGTGCAGGTGCGCGAGGTAGTTCATGGGCGCAGTCTAGCACCGGTAAGCCCTATATCGTTATAACGCGATATAGCGATTCGCACTCAGCTCATAACGCCTTCATATTTGTATATCGCGAAATATCGATTTAAATTTCGCCCTATCGCGATACACAACGAGCCTCACCGCATGCCACTCGATCTCGACGAAATTATCAAAGCACTGGCCCACCCGGTCAGGCGAGAAATCCTCAGCTGGCTGAAAGATCCCGCCGCGCAGTTTCCCGACCAGTACCACAGCACCGAAAACGGCGTATGTGCCGGGCAGATCGACCAACGCTGCGGCCTCTCGCAGTCGACCGTCTCCGCCCACCTGGCCACCTTGCAGCGCGCGGGGTTGATCAACAGCCAGAAAATCGGCCAATGGCATTTCTTCAAACGCGACGAAGCCACCATCCAGGCGTTCCTCGAACAACTGCGCCAAGCGCTTTGACAAGGCAGGTAACCGCTATGACCACGCTTTTCGATCCGATCAAACTGGGCGACCTCGAATTGCCCAACCGCATCATCATGGCCCCGCTGACCCGTTGCCGCGCCGACGAAGGTCGCGTGCCCAACGCGCTGATGGCCGAGTACTACGTACAGCGCGCCAGCGCGGGACTGATCCTGAGCGAGGCGACCTCGGTCAGCCCGATGGGCGTCGGCTACCCCGATACCCCGGGCATCTGGAACGACGAACAGATGCGCGGCTGGCACAACGTCACCAAGGCCGTGCACGCCGCTGGCGGGCGGATTTTCCTGCAACTGTGGCACGTGGGGCGCATCTCTCACCCCTCCTACCTGAACGGTGAACTGCCGGTGGCGCCCAGCGCGATCCAGCCCAAAGGGCATGTGAGCCTGGTGCGTCCATTGAGTGACTACCCGACCCCACGCGCCCTCGAAACCGAAGAAATCGCCGACATCGTCGAGGCCTACCGCAGTGGCGCCGAGAACGCCAAGGCCGCAGGTTTCGACGGCGTGGAGATCCACGGCGCCAACGGCTACCTGCTCGACCAGTTCCTGCAAAGCAGCACCAACCAGCGCACCGACCGCTACGGCGGCTCGTTGGAAAACCGCGCACGGCTGCTGCTGGAAGTGACTGACGCAGCCATCGAAGTGTGGGGCGCCGGCCGGGTCGGCGTGCACTTGGCCCCCCGCGCCGACGCCCACGACATGGGCGACGCCGACCGCACTGAGACCTTTACCTATGTCGCGCGGGAGCTGGGCAAACGCGGCATCGCGTTCATCTGCTCGCGGGAGAAAGAAGCCGACGACAGCCTCGGGCCGCAAATCAAGGCCGCCTTCGGTGGGCCGTACATCGTCAACGAAGGCTTCGACAAGGCCAGTGCCAATGCCGCGCTGGCGGCGGGTTGGGCCGATGCCGTGGCGTTCGGCGTGCCGTTCATTGCCAACCCTGACCTGCCGGCGCGGCTGGCGGCCGATACCCCGCTGAACCCGGCGCATCCAGAGACCTTCTATGGGCGTGGCCCGGTGGGCTACATCGACTATCCGCGCCTGTGAGCGAACTCGCCGGGGCCGCGCTGCGGCCCTTCGCGGGTGAACCCGCTCCCACAGGTTTTGCGTTGACCGGTGGACGTGGGTTTAACCACGCCCGCGCCTAGTTCAGGGCCGGGCGTTGATCTGCTGTTGCAGGTTCTGGATCTGGCTTTGCAGGGTGCTGATATTACGCGTGGTCTGCCCACGGAAGGCATCGAACTCCTGCACCGAAGCGCCCCCGGAGGCTGCCGCCGGGCGGTTGTCGATCTGAGTCTTGAGCACCAGTACATCCTGCTCCAGGCTCTCGATGGCCGCGTTGGGGTTGCTCTTCTTGAGCGCCGCGACTTCCGTGCTGAGGCTCTTGAGCTCAGTCTCAAGCTTACCGCCGTCGAGCTGGCCAGACTTCAACGCCGCCAACTCACTGTTCACCGCTTTCAATTGCGCCTGCAACTGAACCTGCAATGCACTGACCGCCTGCTGCTGGGCGCGGGTATCGGCCAGCACCTGCTCCAGGCGCTTGCCCAGGTCGCCCGCCTGACCGGCGACGCCCTGTTGCTGCTTGCCCTGCTCGGCCAGGCTGGCCTGCAACTGGCGAATCTGCAACTTCAACGCTTCGCTGCCGGTATTGCTGGACGACTCGCTCGCCTCGACCTTGCCGCTGATCGCCTGCAAGCGCCCGGCGGCTTCCTCGCTGATACGCGCGAAGCTTTCCTGGGTCGCCACCAGTTGCTGCTCCATCAGCGAGATCTGCTGGAAACTCCACCAGCCAAGCCCGCCAAGGGCTATGAACGAAGCCCCCAGCAGGGCCCACAACGGGCCATTGCTGCGCGGCCGTGCAACCTTCTGCCGGCTACGCGCCACATGGGCGGGCAGTAGCTCGTCATCATCAGGGGTACCGGCGCGCAGGGGGGGCACGTCGTCGAAATCGTCGTGAGCGTCGTTACGCATGGGCATTCAACCACGGTGATAGCAAAGAGGAATGATTATAAACCGTCGAAGCGGCGCACTGGTGACCATCAGCGCCGCGTGCAGTTCAGTGATTGCCCGGTTGGGCCTGCCACCAGGCGCAAAATTCATCCAGCGCACTCCACACCTGCACACGTGGACGGTAATCCAGATACTGGCGGGCACGACTGATGTCGAGGGTGAAATCGCGACTCATCACCTGCATCGCCGTACGGCTCAGGGTCGGCTGCGGACGTCCGGGCCACAGCAGGCAGGCAGCCTCGTTGAGCGCCGCCAGGCTATAGGCCAGGCCGTAGCTGCGGTAGCGGGTCACCTGGGGCAGGTCCATGCGGCGCATCACATAGTTCACCACATCCCACAACGGCAGCGGATGGCCATTGCTGATGTTGTAGGCCTGGCCCAACGCCGCGTCATCGGCGAACAACGCATTGAACAGTGCATCATTGAGGTTGTGCACACTGGTGAAATCGACCTTGTTCAGGCCGTTGCCGATGATCGCCACACGGCCTTTGCGCTGCATTTGCATCAGGCGAGGGAAGAGGCTTGCATCGCCTGCTCCGGTGACGAAGCGCGGGCGCAGCGCCAGCACTTCGAGGCCGAACTCCTGGGCACCAAAGACCTTCTGCTCAGCCAGGTGCTTGGTCAGCGCGTAGTGATCGTGAAAACGCCGGGGCAGTTGCTCTTCGCGAATGTCCAGGCGCGAGCGGCCATTGAAGTAGACCGATGGCGAGGATAGGTGCACCAGACGGCGCACATGCTCCTTGATGCAGCCTTCGACCACATTCTCGGTCAGCACCACGTTGCCGTGATGAAAGTCCTGGTAGCGCCCCCAGGTCCCTACGGCGCCCGCACAATGCACCACCGCCTCGACGCCTTGGCACAGACGCCGCGCCAGTTCCGCGTCGCCCAAATCGCCCGGAATGAACTGCGCACCCCGCTTGACCAGATGCTCCACACCCTCGGCCCGGCGACCATTGACCCGTACTTCGAGGCCCTGCTCCAGGGCAAAGCGCGCAAAGCGCCCGCCGATGAAGCCGCTCGCGCCGGTGACCAGAATTCGCATGTGACACTCCGCCTTGCCAGATTTCAGATGCAACTGACGCTGCCCGCGCCTACAAGGGCACCAGCCAGTCGCGCGCCGCGTGGCGCAGGTGATCGGTCAGTTGGGCAAGCAGTTGCCCGCCATTGCGCCAATGATGCCAGTACAGCGGTACATCGATGGGGGTATCGGTGCAGATTTCCACCAACTGACCGCTGGCGATCTGCTCACGGGCCTGCAATTCAGGCACCAGGCCCCAGCCCAACCCGGCCTCGGTCATACGCAGGAAGCCCTCTGACGAGGGGCACAGGTGGTGCAGGAAACCGTCCTCGATGCCCAACGAAGCCAGGTAGCGATGCTGCAGGAAGTCGTCCGGGCCGTAGACGATCCCGGGAGTACGGGCCAACCGCGCCGCCTCGAAACCCTGGGGAAAATGCCGCGCCATGAATGCAGGGCTGGCGAGGGCCCGGTAGCGCATGGCCCCCAGCGCCAGGCTGCGCGCGCCGGCTACCGGCCGCTCGCTGCCGCACAGGCACGCCGCTACTTCACCGGCACGCATACGCTTGAGGCCGACCTCCTGGTCTTCGACCACCAGGTCGGTCAGCAGTCGGTGCTCGGCGCAGAATGCGCCGACCGCGCCGGCCCACCAGGTCGCCAGGCTGTCGGCGTTCAAGGCGATGCGCAAGCGTTCGGGAATGCCTTGTTCGTCCAAAGCGGGCACCTGGCGTTGCAAGTCACGCTCCAGCAGGCGCACCTGCTGCACGTGGTTGAGCAACTGACGGCCCACATCGGTGGGACTTGGCGGCGTGGCACGCACCAGCACGGGCTGGCCGACCCGCGCTTCGAGCAGTTTGATGCGCTGCGAGATCGCCGACTGCGACAGCCCCAGTACCTGAGCTGCGCGCTCGAAGCCACCCTGCTCGACCACCGCAGCCAAGGCAGCGAGCAATTTATAGTCGAACATCGATTTAACTAATGCCTGATCAGCTTTATTTGTTTTTCTTATACAGCGCGACGCCCCACACTGGCCAGCATCTTTTCGGGAGTATCGGCCATGTGGCAAAGCTATTTGAACGGCATGCTGGTCGCCTTTGGCCTGATCATGGCCATCGGTGCGCAGAACGCCTTCGTCCTGGCGCAGAGCTTGCGCCGCGAGCATCACCTGCCGGTGGCTGCGCTGTGCATTGTCTGCGACGCCATCCTGGTCGCCGCTGGGGTGTTCGGCCTGGCCACGGTGCTGGCGCACAACCCAATGTTGCTGGCGATCGCTCGCTGGGGCGGTGCGGTGTTCCTGATCTGGTACGGGGCCAAGGCGCTACGCAGTGCCTGCTCCAAACAGAGCCTGCAACACCAGCAAGACCAGGGCGCGCGCTCGCGCCGCGCGGTGCTGCTGAGCGCCCTGGCGGTGACCCTGCTCAATCCCCACGTGTACCTGGACACCGTGCTGCTGATCGGCTCGCTCGGCGCTCAGCAGGCTGCGCCTGGCGCCTACGTGGCCGGTGCGGCGAGTGCATCGTTGTTGTGGTTCTCGACCCTGGCACTGGGCGCGGCGTGGTTGGCGCCGTGGCTGGCGCGGCCAACGACCTGGCGGATGCTCGACCTGATGGTGGCGGTGATGATGTTCGCGGTGGCAGCGCAGTTGATCTTTTCTTGAGCGGCAAGTGGCGAGCTTCAAGCTGCAAGCAAAGGCGGGGGCAGCGGACACGCTTCAAACTTGCCGCTTGCAGCTCGCCGCTTGCGACTATTCCCTATAGTTGTTGCGTGGTTATGCGGCAGACCCGGTGCTATGATCGGGCCCTTGCGTCGCAAAGAGTACAAACTCGTCGACGCTTTCATACAGGCCACCCGTGAGGCCTGGCGTACACCGCAAACAGACCTGAATCAGGAGATCCACCATGGCTTTTGAATTGCCGCCGCTGCCGTATGCCCACGATGCCCTGCAGCCGCACATCTCCAAGGAAACCCTGGAGTTCCACCACGACAAGCACCACAACACCTACGTCGTGAACCTGAACAACCTGGTCCCAGGCACCGAATTCGAAGGCAAGACCCTGGAAGAGATCGTCAAGACCTCTTCGGGTGGCATCTTCAACAACGCCGCTCAAGTCTGGAACCACACCTTCTACTGGAACTGCCTGGCACCGAACGCTGGTGGCCAACCGACCGGCGCCCTGGCTGATGCCATCAACGCCGCCTTCGGTTCCTTCGACAAGTTCAAGGAAGAGTTCACCAAGACTTCGGTCGGCACCTTCGGCTCCGGCTGGGGCTGGCTGGTCAAGAAAGCCGACGGCTCCCTGGCACTGGCCAGCACCATTGGCGCCGGCTGCCCGCTGACCAGCGGCGACACCCCGCTGCTGACCTGCGACGTCTGGGAACACGCCTACTACATCGACTACCGCAACCTGCGTCCGAAGTACGTCGAGGCGTTCTGGAACCTGGTCAACTGGGCCTTCGTCGCCGAGCAGTTCGAAGGCAAGACCTTCAAGGCCTGATTTTCGCGCCTTGCAAAGAACCCGGCCTCGGCCGGGTTTTTTTTCGCCACAGATCGGTCATCCGGTGCTTGCTCAGGACGCACAGCGCGCTAACATCAATTGCTTGGAAAGCTGACGCAACGCACTCAAGTCGCATGCTCGTCCAACCGATATAGAGCCAAGGGCAACGTCGTCGACAAGCGAGTTGCCCACCACGGCAATCGGTGGATATTCTGTTGTCAAAGTTGATGGCAAAATAGTGGCATGCGCATGGATTAAGGAAACCCCATTGAAGCTGGAATTTCGCAACAGCTTGTCGGTGAAGTTGCTCAGGGTAGTGCTGCTCTCGGCGCTGGCTGTGGGCGTAGTGCTCAGCTGCGCGCAGATTGTCTACGACGTCTACAAGACCCGCCAGGCCATCAACAACGATGCCCAGCGCATCCTCGACATGTTCCGCGACCCTTCCACCCAGGCGGTGTATAGCCTCGACCGGGAAATGGGCATGCAGGTGATGGAAGGCCTGTTCCAGGACGAATCGGTGCGCATGGCCTCCATTGGCCACCCCAACGAAACCATGCTGGCGGAAAAATCCAGGCCGCTGCAGGACATGTCCATGCGCTGGCTGACCGATCCGATTCTCGGCCAGGAACGCACCTACACCACACAGCTGGTTGGCCGCGGTCCATATAGCGAGTACTACGGCGACCTCAGCATCACACTGGACACCTCCAGCTACGGCGAAGGCTTCCTGATCAATGCAGTGATCATCTTCATTTCCGGCGTGTTGCGCGCCCTGGCCATGGGCCTGGTGCTGTACCTGGTGTACCACTGGCTGCTGACCAAACCGCTGTCGAAGATCATCGAGCACCTCACCCAGATCAACCCCGACCGCCCCAGCCAACACCAGATCCCGCAGCTCAAGGGGCACGAGCGTAATGAGCTGGGGCTGTGGGTCAACACCGCCAACCAGTTGCTGGCCTCGATCGAGCGCAACACGCACCTGCGTCACGAGGCCGAGAACAGCCTGCAACGCATGGCCCAGTACGACTTCCTCACTGGCTTGCCCAACCGTCAGCAGCTGCAGCAACAACTGGACAAGATCCTGGTCGACGGTGGCCGACTGCAACATCGCGTAGCGGTACTGTGCGTCGGGCTGGACGACTTCAAGGGCGTGAACGAGCAGTTCAGCTATCAAGTCGGCGACCAACTGCTACTGGCCCTGGCCGACCGCCTGCGCGCCCACAGTGGGCGCCTGGGTGTCCTGGCACGTCTGGGCGGTGATCAGTTCGCACTGGTACAAGCCAATATCGAGCAACCTTACGAGGCCGCCGAGCTTGCCCAGAGCATCCTCGACGACCTCGAAGCACCCTTCGACCTCGACCATCAGCAGATCCGCCTACGCGCCACCATCGGCATCACCCTGTTCCCCGAGGACGGTGACAGCACCGAGAAGCTGCTGCAAAAGGCCGAGCAGACCATGACCCTGGCCAAGGCGCGCTCGCGCAATCGCTACCAGTTCTATATCGCCAGCGTCGACAGCGAGATGCGTCGTCGCCGGGAGCTGGAAAAGGATCTGCGCGAGGCGCTGCCGCGCAACCAGCTGTATCTGGTGTACCAACCGCAGATCAGCTACCGCGACCACCGCGTAGTGGGCGTCGAGGCTCTGCTGCGTTGGCAGCACCCGGAGCTGGGCATGGTTCCACCGGACCAGTTCATCCCCCTGGCCGAGCAGAATGGCAACATCATCAGCATCGGCGAATGGGTCCTGGACCAGGCCTGTCGCCAACTGCGCGAATGGCACGACCAAGGTTTCAGCGAGCTGCGCATGGCAGTCAACCTGTCCACCGTGCAACTGCACCACAGCGAGTTGCCACGTGTGGTCAACAACCTGCTGCAAGCTTACCGCCTGCCGCCGCGCAGCCTGGAACTGGAAGTGACCGAGACCGGCCTGATGGAAGACATCAGCACCGCAGCCCAGCACTTGCTGAGCCTACGCCGCTCAGGGGCATTGATCGCCATCGACGACTTCGGCACCGGCTACTCCTCGCTGAGCTACCTGAAATCGCTGCCGCTGGACAAGATCAAGATCGACAAAAGCTTTGTCCAGGACCTGCTCGACGATGACGACGATGCCACCATCGTGCGTGCCATCATCCAGCTGGGCAAGAGCCTCGGAATGCAGGTAATCGCCGAAGGTGTCGAGACCAGCGAGCAGGAAAGCTACATCATCGCCCAGGGCTGCCACGAAGGTCAGGGCTACCACTACAGCAAACCGCTGCCGGCACGCGAGCTGACCGCGTTCCTCAAGCAAGCGCAACGCAATCAGGTCTCGGCGTTGTAACGGCGGCCAGCCCATCCCCCGCATCAGGAACGGGCGTTTGCATGAAATGCACGCCCTACCCCTTTACAGCAAATGCAAATCTTTCGCATGATGTGTCGTTTTCGCGTGCCACGGCGCACGGCTCAACCATTGGTCCAACCAACACGACGCAGGAAATCCACAATGATTCGAATGCCTCTGGCCTCCGCCAGTCTGCTGGCCATTGCCATTGCCCTTGCCGGTTGCGGCGAGAAGGACGACAAGGCGAGCGCACCTCAAGCCCAGGCCCCTGCTGCCGCCAGCACCACGGCCGCCGCGCCCGGCGCTGTCGACGAAGCGGCCGGCAAGGCCGTGGTCAAGCATTACGCCGAGATGGTCTACGCCGTGTACAGCGATGCGTTGAGCACCGCCAAGCAGTTGCAGACTGCGGTCGATGCATTCCTCGCCACGCCGAACGAGCAGACCCTCGCGGCCGCCAAGCAAGCCTGGGCCGCAGCCCGCGTTCCGTACCTGCAAAGCGAGGCATTCCGCTTCGGTAACACCATCATCGACGACTGGGAAGGCCAAGTGAACGCCTGGCCACTGGACGAAGGCCTGATCGACTACGTCGACCAGAGCTACGAACACGCCTTGGGCAACCCCGCCGCCAGCGCCAACATCATCGCCAATACCGAGATCCAGGTGGGCGAAGAAAAAGTCGACGTCAAGGACATCACCCCTGAGAAACTGGCCAGCTTGAACGAGCTGGGCGGTTCCGAAGCCAACGTCGCCACCGGCTACCACGCCATCGAATTCCTGCTCTGGGGCCAGGACCTCAACGGCACTGGCCCAGGCGCAGGCGCGCGTCCGGTCTCCGACTACCTGGAAGGCAAAGGTGCCACTGGCGGTCATAACGACCGTCGCCGCGCCTACCTCAAGGCGGTTACCGAGCTGCTGGTCAAGGACCTCGAAGAGATGGTCGGCAACTGGGCGCCGAACGTCGCCGACAACTATCGCGCAACGCTTGAGAACGAGCCGGTCAACGACGGCCTGCGCAAGATGCTGTTCGGCATGGGCAGCCTGTCGCTGGGCGAACTGGCTGGCGAGCGCATGAAGGTTTCGCTGGAAGCCAACTCGCCTGAAGACGAACAGGACTGCTTCAGCGACAACACCCACTACTCGCACTTCTACGATGCCAAGGGCATCCGCAACGTCTACCTGGGCGAGTACACCCGTGTCGACGGCACCAAGATGACCGGCCCGAGCCTGTCTTCGCTGGTGGCCAAGGCCGATCCTGCAACCGACGCTACGCTCAAGGCCGACCTCGAAGCCACCGAAGCCAAGATTCAGGTCATGGTCGATCACGCCCTCAAGGGTGAGCACTACGACCAACTGATCGCCGCCGACAACGCGGCCGGCAACCAGATCGTGCGCGACGCCATCGCATCGCTGGTCAAGCAGACCGGTGCAATCGAGCAAGCCGCTGGCAAGCTGGGGATCGACAACCTGAACCCGGACACCGCCGATCACGAGTTCTGATCGTTGCGGCAGAAAACAGGCGGCCATGGCCGCCTGTTTTTTTAGCTGCAAGCTAGAAGCTAGAGCTGCGACTGGCGCGGGTTTTCTTGAGGCTTGCAGCTTGAAGCTTGCAGCTGTTTTCCCCTCCCCGGCCTGCTAAGCTTGCACGCCGGTTTTTCGCCTACGTCCAGGATTATCGATGTCCTTGCTCCGCCTAAGCCCCCTGCTACTGGCCCTCACCCTCACCGCCTGCGACGACGCGCCGCGCTTCACCCAGGCCGAGCCCGGTGAAGCCCTCTCGGGAGGCAACACAACGGTGCAACGCAACGACCGTGGTGCTTATTCGCTGCCCTCGGCCAACCTTTCGCCCGAACGACGCCTGGATTTTTCGGTGGGCAACAGCTTCTTTCGCAGCCCCTGGGTAATCGCCCCGAGCACCACCACGGCCCGCGACGGCCTCGGCCCGCTGTTCAACACCAACGCCTGCCAGAACTGCCACGTGCGCGACGGACGCGGCCACCCGCCCGCGCCAGACGACAGCAACGCGGTGTCCATGCTGGTGCGCCTGTCGATCCCCGATCAACCCTATCTCGCCGGTGAGATCGAGCGCCTCGGCGTGGTCCCGGAACCGACCTACGGCACCCAGTTACAGGACATGGCGATCCCTGGCGTTGCGCCAGAAGGCAAGGTCCGCGTGCGCTATGACAGCCACACCGTAACCTTCAAAGACGGTCATCAGGTCGAACTGCAACGCCCGACGCTGCACATCACCCAATTAGGCTATGGCCCGATGCACCCGGACACCCGCTTCTCGGCCCGGGTCGCCCCGCCGATGATCGGCCTGGGCCTGCTCGAAGCCATCCCCGAGGCCGACCTGCTGGCCCACGAAGACCCGGACGACCGCAACCGTGACGGTATCCGTGGCCGCGCCAACCGTGTCTGGGACGACGCCCAAGGCAAGACCGTGATCGGCCGCTTCGGCTGGAAAGCCGGCCAGCCCAACGTCAACCAGCAGAACGTACACGCCTTCGCCGGCGACATGGGCCTGACCAGCACGTTGCAACCGAAGGACGACTGCACCCCGGCACAAGTCGATTGTCTGGCAGCGCCCAACGGCGACGGCGTGGATGGCGAAAAGGAAGTCAGCGACAACATCCTGCGCCTGGTCACCTTCTACACCCGCAACCTGGCGGTCCCGGCCCGCCGCGACGTCGACGCCCCGCAGGTCCTGGCCGGCAAGAACCTGTTCTTCCAGGCTGGCTGCCAGGCCTGCCACACCCCCCAGTTCACCACCGCCAAGGACGCCGCCGAGCCAGAACTGGCCGGCCAGGTGATCCGCCCCTACAGCGACCTGTTGCTGCACGACATGGGGCCGGGCCTGAGCGATGAACGCACCGAGTTCGCCGCCAATGGCCAGGACTGGCGCACCCCGCCGCTGTGGGGCATTGGCTTGAGCGAGACCGTCAGCGGCCACAGCCGTTTTCTGCATGACGGCCGTGCCCGCAACCTGCTCGAAGCCGTGCTTTGGCACGGCGGCGAAGCTCAAGCGGCGCGCGACCAGGTACTGACCTTCAACGCCGAGCAGCGCGACGCGCTGCTGGCGTTCCTGAATTCCCTTTAAACCGCACAAGGAGCCGGGCATGTTCCGACCCAAACTGTTGTTCACCAGCCTTGCCGCCCTCGCCCTCGGCGCCTGCTCGCCGCAAGACCCGCAAGCGGTAACCTCTGCGGCGATCGCCAAGCAAGTGATCCTGCCCACTTACAGCCGCTGGGTCGAAGCCGACCGCAACCTGGCCGCCAGTGCATTGGCCTACTGCGAAGGCAAGACCTCGCTGGACACCGCCCGCGCCGACTTCCTCAACGCGCAGAAAGCCTGGGCAGAACTGCAACCGCTGCTGGTCGGCCCGCTGGCCGAAGGCAACCGCGCCTGGCAGGTACAGTTCTGGCCTGACAAGAAGAACCTGGTCGGGCGTCAGGTCGAGCAACTGCTCAACGGCGACAAACCGGTGGACAAGGACTCGCTGGGCAAGGCCAGCGTCGTGGTGCGTGGCCTGTCCGCCTACGAATACATCCTCTTCGACAGCAAGCCTGACGTCGCCACAGCCGAACAAAAAGCCCGCTACTGCCCGCTGCTGGTAGCCATCGCCGAGCATCAGCAAGCCCTGGCCGAGGAAATCCTCAAGAGCTGGAACAGCACCGACGGCATGCTCTCGCAGATGACCAAGTTCCCCAACCAGCGCTACGCCGACTCCCACGAGGCGATCGCCGACCTGCTGCGTGCCCAGGTCACCGCCCTGGACACCCTGAAGAAGAAGCTCGGCGCACCGATGGGCCGCCAAAGCAAAGGCATCGCGCAACCGCTGCAGGCCGAAGCCTGGCGCAGCCATTCCTCGCTCAAGAGCCTGGAGGCCTCGCTCAAGGCCGCCGAAACCGTGTGGCAGGGCGTCGACAACCAGGGCCTGCGCGCCCTGCTGGGCAAAGACCAGGCCGCCCTGGCGCAGAAGATCGACGACGCCTACGCGACCTCGCTCAAGCTGCTGGCCGACAACCAGCAGAGCCTGGGCGAGCTGTTGGCCGACCCAGCCGGCCAGCAGAAACTCAACCAGATCTACGACAGCCTCAACGTCCTCCACCGCCTGCACGAAGGCGAGTTGGCCAAAGCGTTGAACATCCAGCTGGGCTTCAATGCCAACGACGGTGACTGATCATGCTGCGACGCCAGGCCCTCAAACTCGGTAGCGTATTGCTCAGCGCCCTGACCCTAGGCGGCTGGAGCCTGTTTCGCAGCAAAGGCAACCAACCTCTGCTGCTCTCGGCGCGCGATGATGGCAACGGCAAACACTATGCCGTCGGGTTTCGCCTGGACGGCACCGAGGTGTTCAGCACCGAGGTGGCGCAGCGTTGCCACGCGATCATCAACCATCCTGAGCGGCCCATCGCCCTGTTCGTGGCACGCCGACCAGGCACCGAAAGCTACCTGATCGACCTGCGCGACGGGCGCTTGTTGCAGACCCTTGTCTCGCAGCCTGACCGGCACTTCTACGGCCATGCCGTGATCCACAAGGGCGGCGAGTGGCTGTACGCCACCGAGAACGACACCACCGACCCCGGGCGCGGGGTGCTGGGCGTGTACCGTTTCGACGGCGAGCGCCTGGTGCACACCAGCGAAATCCCGACCCACGGCATTGGCCCCCACGAAGTCGCCTGGCTGCCCGACGGCGAAACACTGGTGGTGGCCAACGGCGGCATCCGTACCGAGGCCGAAAGCCGGGTCGAGATGAACCTCGACGCCATGCAGCCGAGCCTGGTGCTGATGCAGCGTGACGGCACATTGCTGAGCAAGGAAACCCTGGCCCAGCAGATGAACAGCGTGCGTCACCTGGCCATAGGCGAGGATGGCACGATTGCCGCCTGCCAGCAGTTCATGGGTGGCGCAGAGGAAACCGCCGAGCTACTGGCGATCAAGCGTCCGGGCGAGCCGTTCAAGGCCTTTCCGGTGCCGGAATACCAGTTGCAGTCGATGGCCCAGTACACCGCCAGCGTCGCCATCCACAGCGACCTGCGCCTGGTCGCACTGACGGCGCCACGTGCCAACCGGTTGTTCATCTGGGACCTGGACAGCGGCGCGGTGAAGCTCGATGCGCCGATGCCTGACTGTGCAGGTGTAGGTGCGGTAAAAGACGGCTTCGTGGTCACCTCCGGCCAGGGGCGCTGCCGCTTCTATGACTGCCGCAAGCCGGCACTGATCGGGCAACCGATGAACCTGCCTTCCGGGTTCTGGGATAACCACCTGCATCTGGTCTGATCGCTCATGCACCTGTAGCGGCCGTGTCGCGGGGTAAGCCCGCGATACGTACGCCGGGTTTCCCTCCCCTTTTCGCAAATCTCGACAATACTTCTCCCATCGCCCATGGGCAGGATGCTCGCGCGCGTACAACCCCACCCTCACCTCGCCTCCAGGGAACCGGACCATGTTGCGCCGCCGCATGCTGATCATGTTGGCCGTCGTCCTGCTGATCGTGCTGATTCTGGGAGGCATCAAAGGCCTCTCCATCTACCGGCAGGTACAGATGTTCTCGCAGCCCAAGCCGCCGGTCAGCGTCGCCGCGGCCCACGCCGAGCTGCGCCAGTGGCAGGAACGCCTGCCAACGGTCGGCAGCCTCAAGGCCTACCAGGGCGTGGAGCTGAGCCTGGAAGTGGCCGGCACCGTCAAGGCGCTCTATTTCGAGTCCGGGCAGCCAGTCAAGGCCGGGCAGTTGCTGCTGCAACTGGACAACGACCAGGAAACCGCACAACTGGCGACCGCCGAGGCCGACCTGGGCCTGGCCAAGGTGGACTTCGGGCGCGGCAGCCAGCTGGTCGGTGACTCGGCCATCTCGCGCGGCGAATTCGACCGCCTCAGCGCACAGTACCGGCGCAATCAGGCCGTGGTCAGTCAACTCAAGGCGACCCTTGCGAAAAAGCGCATCAACGCGCCGTTCAGCGGCACCATCGGCATCCGCCAGGTGGACGTGGGGGCCTACCTGCCCAGCGGTACGGTGCTTGCGACACTGCAAGACCTTTCCAGTCTCTACGTCGACTTCAACGTGCCCGAGCAAGCCCTGCCGCAGCTTGCCTTGGGCCAGCAAGTGCAGGTACAGGTGGCGGCCTATCCGGGCCAGACCTTCCCTGCCAACATCAGCGCGATCAACCCCAAAATCGAGGAAAGCACCCGCAACCTGCTGGTACGCGCGACCCTGGCCAACCCTGATGGCAAGCTTCTGCCGGGCATGTTCGCAAGCCTGCAAGTGCTGCTGCCCGGCCCCAGCCCACAGGTGGTGGTGCCCGAAAATGCCATCACCTACACCCTCTACGGCAATTCGGTGTACGTGATCACATCGAACAAGGACGCCGCGCAAAACGCCGAAGCGCCGCTGATCGCCGAGCAGCGTACGGTGCAGACCGGCGAGCGGCGTGACGGCTGGGTCGTGGTGAGCAAAGGCCTGCATCCGGGCGACCAGGTGGTGACCGCTGGCCAGCTCAAGCTCACCCCGGGCGCCACGGTGCATATCAGCACTGACACAGCCCTCAAGCCCACTGCCTCCGGCACCGACTGAGGGACCCGGCATGGCCTTCACCGACCCGTTCATCCGTCGTCCCGTGCTCGCGTGCGTGGTCAGCCTACTGATCCTGCTACTGGGGCTGCAAGCCTGGAGCAAGTTGCAGATCCGCCAGTACCCGCAGATGGAAAACGCCCTGATCACCGTGACCACCGCCTACCCAGGAGCCAACGCCGAGACCATTCAGGGCTACATCACCCAGCCTCTGCAACAGAGCCTGGCCAGCGCCGACGGTATCGACTACATGACCTCGGTGAGCCGGCAGAACTTCTCGGTCATTTCGATCTACGCCCGCGTGGGCGCCGACAGCGACCGGCTGTTCACCCAATTGCTGGCCAAGGCCAACGAAGTGCGCAACAAGCTGCCACAGGATGCGCAAGACCCGGTGCTGAGCAAGGAAGCAGCCGATGCTTCAGCACTGATGTACGTGAGCTTCTACAGCAGCGAAATGAGCAACCCGCAAATCACCGACTACTTGTCGCGGGTGATCCAGCCCAAGCTTGCGACCCTGCCAGGCATGGCCGAGGCCGAGATCCTCGGCAATCAGGTTTTCGCCATGCGCTTGTGGCTGGACCCGGTGAAACTGGCCGGGTTCGGCCTGTCGGCCGCGGATGTGACCAGCGCGGTCCGCCGCTACAACTTCCTGTCGGCCGCCGGCGAGGTGAAAGGTGAGTATGTCGTCACCAGCGTCAATGCGCGTACCGAGCTTAAGTCCGTCGAAGACTTCGCTGCACTGCCGGTCAAGACTCGCGGTGACAGCCGGGTGCTGCTGGGCGACGTCGCACGCATCGAAATGGGCGCGGAGAACTACGACACCGTCAGCTCCTTCGACGGCACGCCGTCGGTGTACATCGGTATCAAGGCAACACCTGCGGCCAACCCGCTGGAGGTGATCAAGGAGGTGCGGCGGATCATGCCGCAGTTGGAAGAACAACTGCCCTCGACCCTCAAGGTGTCGATCGCCTACGACGCCACGCTGTTCATCCAGGCCTCCATCGACGAAGTGATCAAGACCCTCGGCGAGGCAGTGCTGATCGTTATCGTGGTGGTATTCCTGTTCCTCGGCGCGTTGCGCTCGGTGCTGATCCCGGTGGTGACCATCCCGCTGTCGATGATCGGGGTACTGTTCTTCATGCAGATGATGGGCTATTCGCTCAACCTGCTGACCCTGCTGGCGATGGTGCTGGCCATCGGCCTGGTGGTCGACGACGCCATCGTCGTGGTGGAAAACATCCACCGGCATATCGAAGAAGGCCAGTCGCCGTTCGACGCAGCGCTCGAGGGGGCCCGGGAAATCGCCTTGCCGGTGGTATCGATGACCATCACCCTGGCCGCGGTGTATGCGCCCATCGGCTTTCTGACCGGGCTGACCGGCGCACTGTTCAAGGAGTTCGCCCTGACCCTGGCAGGGGCGGTGATCATCTCCGGTATCGTCGCCCTGACCCTGTCGCCAATGATGTGCGCCCTGCTGCTGCGCCGCGAGCAAAGCGACGGCGGCCTGGCCCAGCGCCTGGACCGCGTGTTCGACCGGCTCAAACAGCGCTACCAGCGTCTGTTGCACGCCACCTTGGACAGCCGCCCGGTAGTGATGGTGCTCGCCGTGCTGATCTTGTGCCTGATCCCGGTGTTGCTGATGTTCACCCGCAACGAGCTTGCCCCGGACGAGGATCAAGGGGTGATTTTCATGATAAGCAGCTCACCGCAGACCGTCAACCTGGACTACCTGAACGCCTACACCGACCAGTTCACGCCGATCTTCAAGCGCTTCCCCGAGTACTACTCGTCGTTCCAGATCAATGGCTTCAACGGGGTGCAGAGTGGCATTGGCGGTTTCCTGCTCAAGCCCTGGAACGAGCGGGAACGCACGCAGATGCAGCTGCTGCCGCTGGTACAGGCCGAGCTTGGGAAAATCGGCGGGTTGCAGATTTTCGGCTTCAACCTGCCGTCGCTGCCGGGCACGGGTGAAGGTTTGCCGTTCCAATTCGTGATCAACACCGCAGGCGATTACCCTGCCCTGCTCGACGTGGCCCAGCGCGTCAAGACGCGCGCCCTGGCTTCGGGCAAGTTCGCCTTTCTGGACATCGACCTGGCCTTCGACAAGCCTGAGGTGATGGTCGATATCGATAGGGCCAAGGCTGCGCAGATGGGGGTTGCGATGGATACCCTGGGGAGCACGCTGGCGACCTTGCTGGGCGAGGCCGAGATCAACCGTTTTACCCTCGAAGGCCGCAGCTACAAGGTGATTGCCCAGGTCGAGCGCCCTTACCGCGCCGAACCCGGTTGGCTGAACCGCTACTACGTGAAGAACGAGCAAGGCCAGCTGCTACCGTTGTCGACCCTGGTCACCCTCACTGATCGTGCCCGGCCGCGCCAGTTGAACCAGTTCCAGCAGTTGAACTCGGCGATCATTCAGGGCTTTCCACTGGTGAGCATGGGCGAGGCCCTGGACACGGTACGCAGCATCGCCCGCGAAGAGGCGCCCGAGGGGTTCTCCATCGATTACGCAGGGACCGCCCGGCAATTCGTGCAGGAGGGCAGCGCGCTATGGGTGACCTTTGGCTTGGCGCTGGCGATGATCTTCCTGGTGCTGGCGGCGCAGTTCGAAAGTTTCCGCGATCCGTTGGTGATCCTGGTGACCGTGCCGCTGTCGATCTGTGGGGCGCTGTTGCCGCTGTTCCTGGGGGTGTCGAGCATGAACATCTATACCCAGGTGGGGCTGGTGACCTTGATTGGGCTGATTACCAAGCATGGAATCCTGATCGTCGAATTCGCCAACCAGCTACGTGAGGAAAAGGGCCTCGGGGCACGTGCAGCTATCGAAGAAGCGGCGGCGATTCGCTTGCGTCCGGTGCTGATGACCACGGCGGCCATGGTGTTCGGCATGGTGCCGTTGATACTGGCCAGTGGCGCCGGGGCGGTGAGCCGGTTCGATATCGGCGTGGTCATTGCCACAGGGATGTCAGTGGGGACGCTGTTTACGCTGTTTGTGTTGCCTTGTGTTTATACGGTTTTGGGGCATCGGGGAGGGGCCGGTTTATAAGGGTTTGTTTTTGGAGATGTATGCACATTTATTGACGATGTCGACTTTTCGGCACCTTTCCGCCCTTACGGCGGGTCCCTTTTTGAAGCATCAAAAAGGAACCAAAAAATGCTCGCTCCATCATCCGGCCCCTGCGCTGCGCTCCGGGGTTCCCTCGCTCCGGCGCCTTTCGGGCCCGCGGGCCTGCGACTTGCTACGCAAGTCTACATCTCGCGCCTTCGGCTACGCCGAAGGGTGCTGCGCACCTGGCCCTACAGACGCCTACACTCGGCCTACTGAAGTCGCAATTGGCGGCGCCTGGACTATTGCGCGCTTAGAAGCAAGAGCAAGAGCAAGAGCAAGAGCAAGAGCAAGGTCTGAAGTTTTGAGCAATTCAGGCTTTGCACAATCCTGTAGGAGCGGGCTTGTCCCGCGAGGCAAGCAACGCGGTGGATGGCCCGGCTACGCCGGTGTTCGCGGCACAAGGCCGCTCCTACAGGTGCAACGCTGGACTCAGGCTTGGCGCAGTCCTGTAACCCAGAGTTCCCACATCTGTAACTAGCGGTTAGCTGCGCAAGCCCAGGCGCCACCCGTAACTTCGCGACTTCAGTAGGCCGAGCGAAGGTGACTGGAGGGCCCAAGGTGCGCAGCACCCTTCGGCGCAGCCGAAGGCGCGAGATGTAGACTTGCGCAGCAAGTCGGAGGCCGCGCGGGCCCGCAAGTCACCGTAGCGAGGGAACCCCGGAGCGAAGCGCAGGGGCCGAATGAATGGAGCGAGGATTTTTTGGTGACTTTTTGATCCTTCAAAAAGTTACCCGCCGTAAGGGCGGAAAGGTGACTCAAAGTCAACTAAGCCAATGAGTGCGCACACAACTTTCAAACCAAACCAAACCAAACCTAGCCTAGCCTAACCAGCCATCACCCAAACGGCCGCAACCCCTGCCGCATCCCAAACAAAAACAACAAGAAATCATGATCAGGCTCGACCCGACTCTGCTCGACCTTGGCCACCCGCGGCAGCGACGCTACCCCGGGCACCTGTGCCTGACTCAACACCATCATTCTCGGCTCTTCCCAAGCCGCAAATGCGAGGGTCGTGACACCAAGCGCCGCGACCAGGAACAAACCTCGAGCGATTTCTAGTTTCATTACTCCAACCCTTTGACAGCGCTGCCAAACGCCCTCTGGTAAAAGTAGAGCAAGGTTTTCCAGTGCGCCTCGTCCAACGACGAGTGGCGACGCAACTGACGCAAATCGTTGTAGGCCGCCCGCTGACAACTGATCCGTCGACGGCACTTTTCCAGGTCCAGCAATGCCACCTCTGCCTGGGCCTGCTCACCCTCACCGATCACTTTCACGAACACGTGCTTGCCGTACAGGCAACCATGTTGCCAATGCCCCAGGTGCATGCGCGCCAGGTTATCCGCCAGATCCTTGAGCATGCGCTCGTGAACCACCGGCGCATAACGCTCGCGGGCCCCTTCGGCGAGCCAGGTTTCCAGGTCGACGAACCCATCGAGGGCTTCGCTGATCAACAGCGCATGCCACTGCTGATCGTCACTGCGCTCGGCGCCCGCGTAAACGATGCGTGGTACACGTACCCCCAATTGCTCGAAGCTGTTCAGCGCATCAAGCTCACGCAGTACCGTCGGCCGCCCGAACGGATGCCTCAGGCTGCGGTAGATATGGCCCACCTGACGCTTGGCATACAGCACTTGGCCGCTGGCGTCGCACAAGCGCTGCACGCCGCTCTCGCCGCCACGTCGCTGATTGGGCTCCTCGACCCATTCACCCTGCTGCTGCCAGTAAAACTCGAACTGCTCGGATCGTCTCTGGGCCACTGCCATCGGTTTCCTTATCCCTTTCGCAATACATAAACTCGCCACATCGCATAGAGCGGCAGAAAGTCCAGGCGCTCCTGAATTCTGAAACCTGCGGATGCGAACTCTTGCTCGACTGTGTGCGCAGGTAACACGAAGCGATTCTGGTAGCTGCCTGGCTCGCTTTTAGCGCTACGGCGCGCCTCCAGCTTACGGCGTCGCCAGGCCTTGAAGTTACCATCGACCCACAGCGACAGTATCACGCTGTCGCGGCTAACCCGTTGAAACTCCGACAAAATTTGCTTGCGGTGCTCTGCTTCGCCGATGTGGTGGAACAAGCGCATGCAGAAAATGCTGTCCACGGCGTTATCGGGCAGATCAATGGCAAAGGCTGAAGTCTGCAAAGGGCGTACCCGCGCGACCACTTCTGGCGGTTGTGCCGCGCAGGCCGTCTCGATCATCGCAGCAGAGTTGTCCGCACCGATGATCACGCGGTTAGGTTTTTCCGCCAGCAGCGGCCAGAAGCGGCCAGCGCCGCAGGGCAGGTCGAGCACTAGACCGGGCTCGCCAGCCAGCGCCAGGGCACGCCGGGCCAGCTGTTCATCACGCTTGTGCGAAAGGCGTCGGGCCAGGCCGTCCTGGTGCTTCAGAAAATACTCCTGAGCATGCTCTTGGTCGTATTTGTCTGAAAATTCAAGTTTGGTGGGGGTGCGCATAGGTATCTCCTGACTCCAGTGCGCACACCTTATTCAGGCAAGCGTTGGAATCAGGTCATGCCGATGTGAAAAAACTGTCATCCGCGCACCTTGAGTTTTACAAAAAACTACGTCAGATCCGAGGCTTGCCTGCCCCCTACGTCGCTGTGCAGCGCAGCGCGGCCTTGGCTCAAATCCACGTGGAACCGGCAGCCATGGGGCAAGGTGGTGGTCAAGGTGACCCGCCAACCCTGGTCGTCGCAGATCCGCTGTACCAATGACAGGCCCAACCCCAAACCCTCGCCACGGCGCTCGTCACCCCGTACAAAAGGCCGGAACATCGCCTCGCGCTGTTCTTCGGGGATGCCAACACCACTGTCCTCGACACTGAAACCGTCACCTTGCAAACTCAGGCGGATATAACCGCTATCGGTGTAATGCGCCGCGTTACGTAACAGGTTGCCCATGACCGACTGCAAGAACGTGGCGTTGTACAACACAGGGCTTGCACCGACCTGGCCATCGTAGTGCAGGGTCAGGCCTTTCTGCTCGATGGTGTCGCGCCACACCCCGGTCAGATCGTCGGCCACCTCGCGCAGGGTCGCCTGAGAGGCCACGGCTCCCTCGTCACGCTGCGCACGGGCCAGCATCAGGAAGGTCTTGACCAGTTCGCGCATCTCCTCGGTCGCCCGCGCGATGCGCTCCACCTGGCTGCGTGAACGGCTATCGAGGTTGGGGTTCTCGATCAGCAGTTCGCAGGAAGTGGCCAAGACCATCAGCGGCGTACGCAGCTCGTGGCTGACATCACTGGTGAACAGACGCTCACGGGTCAAGGCATCGCGCAACCGGCCCAACGTGTCGTCGAACGCCACCGCCAACTGGCCTACCTCGTCCGCCGCGTAGTCCGGCGCCAACGGAGGTGCCAAACCCAGCAACTGGTCGCGGTGGCGTACCTGCCGGGCCAGGCGAATGACCGGTGCCATGACCCGGCGCGCCAACAGCCAACCGAGAATCACCGCCAGCGCTAGGCTGAGCACGAAGCCGACCACGACCACCGCGAACAGCACCCGCTCGCGCTCTTCGAAATCGCTTTGGTCCTGCAACAGCACGTAACGGCGACCGTCGACGATCTCGACCATGGCGTGGTACGAGAGCTGGTCACGGAACACCTCATGGAAGCCCGGATTCAGGTGACGCAGGTCCTTGGGCATTTCGAACTCATCACGCCCGCCACTGAAGTAGAACAACTGGTCCGGTCGCGGACGGTGGCTCCAGTCGCTGACGCTGTCCATGCGTAGCAGACGCTGTAGGTCACCGCCGAGCACCGAGGAAATCAGGCGCTCCTCGACCAGGTGCACCGTGGCGACGATACCGAACGCGAAGGCGCCGGCTACCAGCGCGCTCATCAGCGCGAAAGCGATGATGATGCGCTGGGCAAGGCTTTGCTTAAACTCCATCGCGACCCTCGGCGAGGCGATAGCCAACGCCATGGACCGTATGCAGCAACGGTTTTTCGAACGGCTTGTCGATCACTTGGCGAAGCTGGTGGACGTGGCTGCGCAGGCTGTCGCTGTCAGGGCAGTCGTCGCCCCACAGGGCTTCCTCCAGCACCTCGCGACGCAGCACGTGGGGACTTTTCTGCATCAGGACCGCCAACAGTTTCAGGCCAACCGGGTTGAGCTTGAGCAGGCGGCCCTGACGGGTGACTTCGAGGGTGTCGAGGTCGTAGCTCAGGTCAGCGACCTGCAAGGTACGCCGTCCGCCACCCTGGGCGCGGCGCAGTACCGCCTCGATGCGCGCCGCCAACTCCGACAGCGCGAACGGCTTGAGCAGGTAGTCGTCAGCCCCGGAACGGAAGCCCTGCAGGCGATCGTCGAGTTGGTCGCGGGCGGTGAGCATGATCACTGGCGTGTCGCGCCGGGCATCTTCGCGCAGGCGCTTGCACAGCGTATAGCCATCGATGCCTGGGAGCATGATGTCGAGCACGATCAAGTCGTAGTGTTCGGTGGCAGCCAGGTGCAGGCCCGACAGGCCGTCCTGGGCGCAATCGACGGTGTAGCCTTTCATGCCGAGGTAGTCGGCAAGGTTGGCTAGAATATCGCGGTTGTCTTCAACCAAAAGAATACGCATCGAGGTCTCCTGGGCGTCGCTTCGCGCGGCGCGGCTGGCGGCAGCTTAAGGCCATCGCGCGCACTGTGCCAGTGCTGTGGAAATATCGCCGAAGTTGACAGTTTTTTCACTCATCCTTCACGGACACAGGATAGCGGCCAGACCAAAATGCCCGGTCTTTTTCTGTCCCTTGGAGTCGCCATGCAGGAAACCATCCGCCCTCGCCCGCTCAACCCATGGCTGTACCTGGGCATTCCGATCGCCACCATCCTCGCCTTGATCCTGCTTGAGTCGACCTCGATCGACATGAACATCGCCGACCTGTTCTTCGACCAGCAAGCCGGAGAGTTCATCGGACGCCACAGCTACCTGCTGGAAAACATCCTGCACGACCGGGTCAAGCAAGGTGTGATCGTGTTCGGCCTGCTGGCCGTGGTGGGCTTTATCGCCAGCTTCTTCGTTCAGCGCCTGTATGGCTGGCGTCGCGAACTGGGCTGCCTGGTACTGGCGCTGGGCCTGTCGACCGCATTCGTCACCCCGCTCAAGCAACTGACCCAGGTGCAATGCCCATGGAGCCTGACTCAGTTTGGCGGCAAGGAAACCTACAGCAAGCTGCTCGAACCGCGTCCGCCCACCGACAAGCCCGGCCTGTGCTGGCCAGGCGGCCATGCGGCCACCGGTTTCTGCCTGTTCGCATTGTTCTTCGTGCTGCGTGATCGCAAGCCACGCCTGGCCAAGGCCGCGCTGGGGCTGGCGTTCGTCGCGGGCTCGCTGCTCTCGGTGGGGCGGATGATGCAGGGCGCGCATTTCTTGTCGCACAACATCTGGACGGCGGTGTTCTGTTGGCTGATCGGGCTGGGCTGCTACTACCTGGTGCTGTATCGCCGAGGAATCGCCAAGGTGCCGGTGACCGAGCGCGGCGTGGCCTGAATACCCACGTCCCTGTAGGAGCGGCCTCGCCGGTCCGGCGCCCCGGCGAGGCCGCACCTACAGGGGGACGTGCAGCCACCGCGATTGACGGGTTGGCGCACATGAAAAAGCCCCGGCTATCACTAGCCGGGGCTTTGCTTACAACAGGGGGTAAGGCTGGCTTACATCATGCCGCCCATGCCACCCATGCCGCCCATGTCAGGCATGCCAGCAGCTGGCTTGTCTTCCGGCAGGTCGGCAACCATGGCTTCGGTGGTGATCATCAGACCACCGATCGAGGCAGCGGCTTGCAGCGCCGAACGGGTGACCTTGGCTGGGTCCAGGATACCCATCTCGATCATGTCGCCGTATTCGCCGGTAGCGGCGTTGTAGCCGTAGTTGCCCGAACCTTGCTTGACCTTGTCAGCGACAACGCTTGGCTCGTCGCCGGCGTTGGCAGTGATCTGGCGCAGCGGCGCTTCGACAGCGCGACGCAGCAGAGCGATACCGACGTTCTGGTCTTCGTTGTCGCCTTTGAGGTCAACGATAGCAGCCAGGGAGCGAACCAGGGCAACACCACCGCCAGGCACCACGCCTTCTTCAACGGCTGCACGGGTAGCGTGCAGGGCGTCTTCAACGCGGGCTTTCTTCTCTTTCATCTCGACTTCGGTGCCAGCACCGACCTTGATCACGGCAACACCGCCAGCCAGCTTGGCCAGGCGCTCTTGCAGCTTCTCACGGTCGTAGTCCGAGGAAGTCTCTTCGATCTGGGCACGGATCTGCTTGACGCGTGCTTCGATGTCGGCGTCAACGCCAGCACCGTCGATGATGGTGGTGTTTTCCTTGGACAGGATGACGCGCTTGGCGTTACCCAGGTGCTCCAGGGTGGTGGTTTCCAGGGTCAGGCCGATTTCTTCGGAGATGACCTGGCCGCCGGTCAGGACGGCGATGTCCTGCAGCATGGCCTTGCGGCGATCGCCGAAGCCCGGAGCCTTGACCGCAGCGACCTTGACGATGCCGCGCATGTTATTGACGACCAGGGTAGCCAGGGCTTCGCCTTCGACGTCTTCAGCGACGATCAGCAGCGGACGACCGGCCTTGGCAACAGCTTCCAGCACCGGCAGCAGCTCACGGATGTTGGAGATCTTCTTGTCGACCAGCAGCAGCAGCGGGCCTTCCAGCTCAGCGACCATGGTGTCTGGCTTGTTGACGAAGTACGGCGACAGGTAGCCACGGTCGAACTGCATGCCTTCGACGACGGACAGTTCGTTTTCCAGGCCCGAGCCTTCTTCAACAGTGATCACGCCTTCTTTACCGACTTTTTCCATGGCTTCGGCGATGATTTCACCGATGGAGCTGTCGGAGTTGGCGGAGATGGTGCCGACCTGGGCGATGGCCTTGGAATCGGCGCATGGCTTGGACAGGTTCTTCAGTTCGGCGACGACAGCCGCGGTGGCCTTGTCGATACCGCGCTTGAGGTCCATCGGGTTCATGCCGGCGGCAACGGCCTTGAGGCCTTCGTTGACGATGGCTTGAGCCAGAACGGTGGCGGTGGTGGTGCCGTCACCAGCAGCATCGTTGGCCTTGGAAGCAACTTCCTTGACCAGCTGGGCGCCCATGTTCTCGAAAGCGTCTTTGAGTTCGATCTCTTTGGCGACGGAAACGCCGTCCTTGGTGATGGTCGGTGCGCCGAAGCTCTTGGCCAGAACCACGTTGCGGCCTTTCGGGCCGAGGGTCGCTTTGACGGCGTCAGCCAGTACGTTGACACCAACCAGCATTTTCTTACGAGCGGAATCGCCGAATTTTACGTCTTTAGCAGCCATGATCGTTTAATCCTTGAAAATCTTTGGAGTAACGGGAAGTCGGGGAAATCAGCCTTCGATGACGGCGAGAATCTCGTTCTCGGCCATGACCAGCAGGTCTTCACCATCGACTTTCACGGTGTTGCTGCCCGAGTAAGGGCCGAAAACCACTTTGTCACCCACTTTCACGGCCAGCGCACGTACTTCGCCGTTGTCCAGGATGCGACCGGTGCCGACGGCGACGACTTCACCGCGGTTTGGTTTTTCAGCGGCCGAACCTGGCAGAACGATACCGCCAGCGGTTTTCGATTCTTCTTCGCTGCGACGGATGACGACGCGGTCATGCAGAGGACGAAGCTTCATTGTCGATCTCTCCCAAATTGTGGTTTTCATCGGCCGGTATAGACACCGGCGGGTTGATGCAATCCGGCGTTGCCGGGGGTGGCCCGCGTTGGGCGAACCACCTGAGTCATGTCTGGTGCAACCACCAGAAACCTTGCGGTGACCACTACATGAGGCCGCCTGATTCGATTACAAGGCTTGCTGCAGAAATTTTTTACTCAAGTGGGTGTCCGTGATCCAAAACCCAGACTGCCTGGCGCCCGCCAGCAATCACTGGTCGCGGCGCTCGTACTCGCCTTCGATCACGTTCGGACGCTGAGCGCCCTCGCGCGGCTGGGCCTGGAAGGGATCGTCCTGGAAGGCACGCTGGCGCATCGCTTGCGCCTCGGCACGCTGACGCAGCTTGCCGGCCACCAGGCGGCGGGTGAACGGCAGCAGGCACAACAAGCCCAGTACATCGCTGATAAAGCCCGGCACCACCAGCAGGCCGCCACCGACAGCCAACATCAGCCCTTGGAACATGTCCTCGGCAGGCAGCTCGCCACGTTGCAGGCTTTCACGCGCCCGCAGGGCCGTCGCCAGGCCGGCAAAACGCATCACCAGCACGCCCAGGGCGGAACCGGCGATGATCAGCAACAGCGCCGGGAAGAAACCGATCGCCCCTGCAACCTTGACGAAGACGAACAGCTCGAGCACAGGGAAAATCAGAAACAGCAATAGAAAGGCACGCATCAAGAATTCCTCGACGGAAGAGAATCTTCCTGTAAGACCTTCACATGGATGCGTCGTCCTGGGTTTTCAACCCTCGGTCGTCGCCGCAACCGGCCACTGTTGCGCGCGGGCCAACAAGACCAAGGCTTCGCGGACTTGTGTCGGCGTATTGCACGTTTCCGGGAAGGCCAGCCAGTAAACGGCCTGGCCGATGCGCAGGTGCATGCCTTCGCTGTCGATGCCGACCAGTTCGGCCGGCGCCGTGCGCGGCAGGCCGGTGAGTTCGACGTAGTGAGCGATGGCATTGGCATGGTCGCTGTTCATGTGCTCGACCATGCTGGCCTCAGCCTTGCCGGCGAAGGGGTTGGCCAGTGTGACCTGGTCGAGCCAGTGGATTGCGCCAAAGCCACCGATATAACGGTGGCGCACCGGCTGTAGTACCCAGAAATCGAAGTCGTGGGCCTTGTGGTAGTTGGCCGACTCAGGGAAATACCGGTAGTAACGTGCGGCAGCCGCTTCGATGGCGGCGTCCTCGGTCAGCTTGTGGGCTTCGGCCATCACGGTCAGGCGCCCCACCGCCTGAACGTCCTCGGCCTCACGCTCGCCGACCAGCAGCGAACACTTGGGGTCTTTGAGCAGGTTATGGGTGTGCTGGGCGATGCGGCTGATGAGGATCAGCGGATGGCCTTCAGCATCCAGGCAGTACGGGACCACCGAGCCGAACGGAAAACCAGGCATGGACTTGGAATGCGTCGACAGCACCCCGCGGTACTCCTTGAGCAGCAGTTCCCGGGCAGGGCGAAGGGCGTTGATACTCACGGCAAGAACCTCGAACAAGAATCAGTTGCAAGCTATAAGCTACAAGCTGCAAGAAAAAGCAAGGGCTGCGGCCCTGCAACCACCGTGCTTTTTCTTGCAGCTTGCGACTTGCAGCTCGCAGCTGCCCTTACCAGGTAACGCCGAAGCCTGCGGTGTAGCGCGTCTTGCTCAGGTCGCTGTCGTCAGTGCCCTTGATCAGGTCTTTCTCGGCCTTGAGGTTGAGCGACGCCCACTCGGTCACCTTGTAGCGCAGGCCCATTTCCGCATCCAGGGTGTAGTCGGCGACACCGCCAAATGGCTTGCCCACCTCACCGGTAGTGAAGAACTCGACACGCTTGCCGATCAGGTAACGGTTGTAATCCCACTTCAAAGACGCGGCATAGAAGTTGTCCTTGTCACCGTCGCGATATTCGAAGTCGCTGCGGTTGATCAGCGAACTCAAGGAAAATGCGCCCAACTCGTCATCCCAGAACTGGTAGCCAGGACCGGTACCGACAGTGCGTTGGCGGGCTAGGTCTTCGATCTGATCGCGCTTGTACTCCGCCCTTCCCTGCCAGAACCACTGCTCGGTAATGAAGCGGTCCAGCGCGTACTCGGCGCTCCAGTTGTTGGTGGTGGTGACATCGTCCTTGCTCTCGCGGTTGTATTCGCCTTCGGCGTTATGCCGCCAGCGCCCGTGACGCGCGGTGGTCTTGAAGCTGACGTCGTAGTCGTCGGTGTCGTTCTCGGCGCGTTTGTAGTCCATGGCCACATCGACGTTGCCCTTCCACATCAGGTCCTCGACGACCGGACGCGGCTTCATGATCTGCTGGATACTGGCCAGTTCCACGGTTTTGGGGGCCTCGCCATTGGCCAGGGTGACCTTGCCGGGCTCGGCGGCCTTGAGCGACTTGGCCTTCTCGCCGCTGTAGGCGTCCTGCTTGACCAGCAACTCCTGATCGCTTTCCAGGGTCTGCACCTGCTTCCAGTCCAGTGCGATCGAGCCGCCATACGGCGTCTGCAACACCAGCTTGCCGCCATCGAAGACCGTGATCGTGCCGGTCAGACGGTCGCCGTTCTTCATCCAGACGGTGTCGGCGAAAGCTGGGGTGCACAGGGAGGCAGCGATGAGGCACAGCAGGGTTCTGGAAGGCATAGGCGCACTACGGGTTCGATTCGGCGAAAAAAGCGGGCATTATTCGAATGCCCGGGCACTGAACATGCACAGACCCGGCCCTACCCGATGAGTTCCATTCCCATTCACTGCCACCGCCTGTCCGGTTTCATCCGCAGGCCAGGAATCGCGCCGATGCCAGCCCTCACGTCTGCGCCCACGGACAATGCCCAAGCCCGACGGATGGCACTGTATAGCGTTTTGGGCCAAGTCCCCGCAGGTAAAGTGGTCAGCTATGGCCAACTCGCCGAACTGGCAGGCCTGGGCCGCGCGGCACGCTGGGTTGGGCGAACCCTGGGGCAACTGCCAGGCGACACACGCCTGCCCTGGCACCGGGTACTGGGCGCTGGTGGGCGGCTGAGCCTGGCCGCAGGCACCCCGTCCGGCGACGAACAGCGTGCCAGGCTGCGCGCCGAAGGCGTGAATGTGTCCAATAATCGTGTGGATATAGCACGCCATGGCTGGCGTCCAATGGAGCACAGCGGTTAGAGTGCGCGCTTTGTTTTCGAAAACTTGAGGCAGATGTTGGCCCATGCCCCGTAAAACCTGGCGCGCTGCGCTCGCTGCCTATGCCAGCCCGTCAACCCTGGTGCTCTTGCTGCTTGGCTTCGCCGCCGGCCTGCCTTACATGCTGGTGTTTTCGACCCTCTCGGTATGGCTGCGCGAAGCGGGTGTGGCCCGCGAGACCATTGGCTACGCCAGCCTGATCGGTCTGGCCTATGCCTTCAAATGGGTATGGTCGCCACTGCTCGATCAATGGCGCTTGCCGCTGCTCGGCGGCATGGGCCGACGCCGCTCCTGGCTGCTGCTGTCACAGGTATTGGTGGTGCTGGGCCTGATAGGCATGGGCTTTTGCGACCCACAGAAACACTTGTCCTGGTTGATCGCCCTGGCGGTACTGGTGGCCTTCGCCTCGGCCACCCAGGACATCGCCGTCGACGCCTACCGCCTCGAAATCGCCGACGACCAGCGCCAAGCCGCACTGGCAGCCAGTTATATGGCCGGTTACCGCGTCGCCGCACTGCTGGCCACGGCTGGCGCACTGTTCTTCGCCGAGTGGTTCGGCTCGACCGGTTTCAGCTACCTGCACAAGGCCTGGACAGGCACCTACGTGCTGTTCGGCGTGCTCATGCTGCCTGCGGTCTTCACCACCTTGGTGATGCGCGAACCGCCAGTGCCGCTGCGCACCCAGCTATCTGCGGCTCGCTACGGCCTGATGCACCAGTTGGTGTCGGTGTTCGTACTGATCATCCTACTGGTGTCGGTACCGGCCAGCTTCACCCAAATGTTCAACACCGACTGGGCCAGCGTGCTGTTCGGCGATGCCACCGTGCTCGATCTGCTGCTGGAAGACCGCGCGTTCCTGCGCCTGCTGCTGTACGCCCTGTTGACCTGGGCGTGCCTGTCGTCGCTGGGCCGCCGTGGCCTGGCCCCAGTGCTGACCCCGGTCAACGACTTCATCGTGCGCTACCGCTGGCAAGCCCTGCTGTTACTAGGCTTGATCGCCACCTACAGGATGTCGGACACCGTGATGGGGGTCATGGCTAACGTCTTCTACATCGACATGGGCTTCACCAAGGATCAGATCGCCAGCGTGAGCAAGATCTTCGGCCTGATCATGACACTGCTCGGTGCCGGTGTCGGCGGCTTGCTAATCGTGCGCTTCGGCATCCTGCCAATCCTGTTCATCGGCGGTGCGGCCTCGGCAGCCACCAACATCCTGTTCGTAATGCTCGCCGACATGGGCCCGAACCTGCAGATGCTGGTGGTGACCATTTCGCTGGACAACCTCAGCTCAGGCCTGGCCACCTCGGCCTTCGTCGCCTACCTGTCGAGCCTGACCAACTTGAAGTTCTCGGCGACGCAATACGCGCTGCTGAGTTCGATCATGCTCTTGCTGCCGCGCCTGATCGGCGGCTACTCCGGGGTGATGGTAGAGAAATTCGGCTACCACAATTTCTTCCTGATCACCGCCCTGCTAGGTGTGCCGACACTGATCCTGATCGCACTGCACTGGCGCCAGCAGAGCGGTCGGGGCAAGCCGGCAGCCGCCCCGACAGCCGAGAAAAACTGACGCTGCAACCAGCGCCGCCCCTGTAGGAGCGGCCTTGTGCCGCGAAACGAGGGCGCAGCCCTCCCGGCAATCGTGCATGAGGCCGAATTCCTATGGCCGCTACGCGCCCGGTTTGCGGCGCAAGGCAGCGCCTACAGCCCGTTGCCTACCAACGACGAACCACAATGGCCAGAGTGCCAGAGCCCCGGCAAGCCCCGCAGCCACGGCGAAGTGCAGCAAGCTCGCGCCCGCCCCCACCATCGCCAGCAGCGCACCGCCCAGGCCCAACAAGGCAATGGTGATCATCCCCAACATCGCCGAAACCAGGCCCTTGCTCTGCTCGCTGGCAAACAGTGTCATGCGGTACAGCACCGCATTGGCCACCCCCAGCCCCAGGGCATACAACGACATGCCCGCCACCACGCTGACCACCGTCTGCCAGTACCAGGTAGCCACGACCATCAGGCACAGGCCCGCCAGGTAGGGCCACAGGGCACCGCGCACCAACGCCGGCAGCGGATAGCGCTCGGCAATACGGTTGATGATCAGGTTGCCGGCAATCAGCCCAGCGAACACCGGCAGTTGCCACAGCGCGTAGTCCATCGTGCTCAGGCCTTCGTCATGAATCAGCAGCACCGGCGACAGACCGATCCAGCCGATCAGCGGCAGGCCCACTAGCCCCAGCGCCGCGCTGCCAGCGACGAACTTGCGGTTGCCCAGCAACTGGCCGTAACCGGCCAGCAGCGGCAGCAGGTGGATCGGCGTGAATGCCAGGCGTGAACCATCCCGGCGCTCCACCCCCAAGGTCTCGGGCATCAGGCGCCACAACAGGAGCCAGCACAGCACCGCGCCCACCGCAAAGGCCACGAACAGCCAGCGCCAGTCGAGCCACTGCAACATCAAGGTGCCGACCAGCGGCCCAAGCAGCGGTGAAAGCAGCGCGATATTGGCCAACAGCGCCATCATGCGCACCGCATCGGCCTCGCTGAACGCCTCGTTGAGTGCTGGGTAGCTGACCGTCACCACGAAACCCAGGCCAATGCCCTGCAATAGGCGCAGCAGGTTGAACAGGCCGATATCGTGTACCCAGTAGGTCGCCAGGCAGGCGATGCCGAAGCACAGGCAACCAGCCAGCAACAGTGGACGACGCCCATAGCGGTCGGCCAGCGGGCCGATCAGCCACTGCAATACCACCCCGCCCAGCAGGTACAGGTTGAGGGCATGGGGGATGTACTCGGGGCTGGCCTGAAGGTCGCCGACCACAACCGGCATGGCAGGCATGACCGCATCGCTGGCCAGGTAGGTGAGCAGCTCGAACAAAGCCAGGGTCAGGCCGAACAGCAGGGCCCGAAGGGGGGTGATGTACAGCAGTGGTTTCATGGTGGGTATCGGGTACAGGCAGGTAGGGGCAGGTTATATGCCAGAAACAGCCGGGGTTGGCTGTGAACAAGTGTAAGGCGTGCAAATGCACGCGGGGCAAGCCTGCCCCCACGCAGCCTGTACAAGGCGTTGTGAGGGCGGGCTTGCCCCGCGATGAGCGCTACGCCGATGTTACTGCGCGGCCGTCTCCTGCACCACGCGAATCACTCGCTGCGGAAAAGGAATGTCGATGCCCTGGGCCTTGAGCCGGTCACGGGCATGCTCGTTGAGCATGAACATCACATCCCAGTAATCCGAGGTCTTGGTCCACAGGCGCAGCGACACGGTGATCGAACTGTCGCCCAGGGTGGAAATCACTGCCTGGGGCGCCGGATCCGACAGCACACGTGGGTCCTGCGCCAATTCCAGCAGGACCTGGCGCGCCTTCTGCAGGTCGGCTTCGTAATCGACACCAACGTCGAACACCACCTTGCGCGTTGGCTGACGGTTGGTGTTGGTGATGATGCCGTTGGACAGGCTGCCGTTGGGCATGATCACGGTCTTGTTGTCGCCGGTACGCAACACGGTATGGAAGATCTGGATGCTGTCTACCGTGCCGGAAACCCCCTGCGCCTCGATCCAGTCACCGATGCGAAACGGTCGGAACATCAGGATCAGCACGCCGCCAGCGAAGTTCGCCAGGCTGCCCTGCAACGCCAGGCCAATGGCAAGGCCCGCGGCACCGATGGCCGCGACGAACGAGGTGGTCTCGATGCCGATCATCGACGCCACGCTGACCAGCAGCAGTACCTTCAGCACGATGTTGGCCAGGGTGCTGATGAACCCCTGCAAGGCCGCGTCGGCACGCAGGCCGACCAGTTTGCCCAGGCGCGCACTGACCTTGTTGACGATCCACCAACCAATGGCCAGGGTGAGCAACGCCAACAGCAGCCGGCTGCCGTACTGCATGATCAAAGGGATCCAAGTCTGCGACTGGCGGACCAGCTGATCGACCTCTGCGTTCAAATCCATATTCATCTCCTGAGCCCTGCGGCACCTACACACTGAAGCAAGCCGCCAGTCTCGCCGGGCGGCCTCGAACCCACATGGACATCACTGCGCCATCAAGGTTCAAGGCCCACGGCCGATCAATCGCGGAAGTTGTTGAACTGCAGCGGCATATCGAATTCCTTGGTGCGCAGCAGGGCAATGGCTTCCTGCAGGTCGTCACGCTTCTTGCCGGTAACACGCACCTGCTCGCCCTGGATCGCGGCCTGGACCTTCAACTTGCCGTCCTTGATGGTGGCGACGATCTTCTTGGCCAGGTCCTTGTCGATGCCTTCACGGAACTTGGCTTCCTGCTTCTTTTCCTTGCCCGAGGGGTACGGGTCCTTGGTTTCCAGGCACTTGACGTCGATCTTGCGCTTGACCAGCGCCAGGCGCAGGATTTCGAGCATGGCTTCGAGCTGGAACTCCTCCTCGGCGGTCATGAGCACGGTCTGCTCCTTGTCCTTGAACTCGAACGTGCCCTTGCCCTTGAGGTCGTAGCGACGGTCGAGGTCTTTGATGGCGTTGTCCACAGCGTTCTGCACTTCGTGCTTGTCCAGTTCCGATACCACGTCGAACGAAGGCATTAGGTAATCTCCATAAATGAAACGCGCGCTCGGTCTGAAGATGGAGCACGCGGTATTAGATAGTTAAAATGCGGGCTCATTATAACGGGTTGCGAAACGCAGATGAGCAGCACCTGGCATATTCTCGGCGCCGGCAGCCTCGGCACCCTCTGGGCCTGTCGCCTGGCCCGCGCCGGCAAGGCGGTTCGCCTGATCCTGCGCGATGCTGCACGCCTGGCCGACTATCAAGCGGCCGGCGGGCTGACGTTGGTCGAACAGGACCTGCGCAGCCACTACGCGATTCCTGCCGAAACCTACGCGGCAGCTGGCCCTATCCACCGCCTGCTGGTGGCCTGCAAAGCCTACGATGCCGCCCCCGCCGTGGCACGCCTGGCACCACGCCTGGGCGCCGGTGCCGAGCTGGTACTGCTGCAAAACGGCCTGGGCAGCCAGGACGAAGTCGCCGAACAGGTGCCGCATGCGCGTTGCGTGTTTGCCTCCAGCACCGAAGGCGCGTTCCGTGAGGCCGACTGGCAGGTGCGCTTCGCCGGCCACGGCTTCAACTGGCTGGGCGACCCCGCCAATCCCAGCGTGCCGACCTGGTTCGACGATTTGCAGCAAGCCGGTATCCCGGCACAGTGGAGCCTCGACATCCTTGGCCGGCTGTGGCGCAAGCTGGCGCTAAACTGCGCGATCAACCCACTGACGGTGTTGCACGACTGCCCGAACGGCGGCCTGCTGGGTCACCTGGCCGAAGTCAATGCCCTGTGCGACGAGCTGGCCGAGCTGCTGCGCCGCTGCGGCCAGCCGGATGCCGCCAGCGGCCTGCACGAAGACGTACAACGGGTGATTCTTGCCACCGCGGCCAACTACTCTTCGATGTACCAGGACGTACGCCATGCGCGGCGCACCGAAATCCACTACCTGCTCGGCCACGCGTGCCGCGCCGGCAGACGTCATGGGCTGGCACTGCCAAAACTGGAACGTCTGCACCAGCACCTGGTCGACAGCCTGACGGCGCGCGGCTTGCCCAGCGCCTGAACCCACGTTCAACGGATACGGAAGCGGCCTTGCCCATGACCTTGCGCCAACGCCTGGAAAACCTCCCAGTCGGGCAAAAACTGCTGGCGGCCCTGCTGGTACTGCTGGTGACCATCCTGCTGGTGGCCAACCTGGCCTTCATCAGCGCCGCCTACTGGATTACCCAGGAGAGCATGGCGCCTCAAGCCTTGCAAACACTCGGCAAGCTGGTGTCCAACCCGCAGCTGTCGGCCCGCGCCGGCGACAGCCCCGAGCGCGCCGAAGCACTACTCAAGGCGCTCGACAGCTACACCCCACTGCGCGCCGCCGCAGTCTACGGCAGCGACGGACGCCAGCTCGCCCAACTCCAACATGGCGATGCACTGAGCCTGCCCAAGCGCTTTCGCAACGTCGACGCCTGGCGGCTCATGGAGTTTCGCAGCACCCAGCTGATCCGCCTGCCGCGCGACGGCAGCGCGCCGGCATACCTGCTGTTGGTGGCCAGCAGCGAACTGCCCAGTGCCTTCTACACCGGCACACTTTCCGCCAGCCTGGCAATCCTGGTGTTCAGCGTGGTGCTGTGGATCCTTATCGCCCGCCAGATCAAGCGCCTGATCACCGTGCCGATCAACCGCCTCGAAGAACTCACCCGCCAGGTCACTCGCGAAGAGAGCTACGCCCTGCGTGCCCAGCGTGGCAACGATGACGAGATCGGCAGTCTGGCCCAGGCGTTCAACACCATGCTCTCGCGCATCGAGGCGCGCGAGCAGCAACTCAAGAGCGCCCGCGACGAATTCCAGAGCGCGTACGACCAGGCCCAGGGCCTGGCCGAGGAAACTCGCCACACCAACCGCAAGCTGGAACTGGAAGTCCAGGTACGCAGCAAGATCGAGAAAAAACTCACAGGTTTTCAGAACTACCTCAACAGCATCATCGACTCGATGCCTTCGGCGCTGATCGCATTGGACGAGCAGCTCTACGTCACCCAATGGAATCAGGAGGCCACGGCACTCTCCGGCACGCCGTTGGACCAAGCCTTGAATCAGCCTATCTTCCTCGCCTTCGAGCCGCTCAAACCGTTCCTGCCGCAGCTCAAGGAGAGCGTCGAGAAGCATCGGGTGGCGAAGATCGAGCGGGTGACCTGGCCCAAAGGCGACGAAGCGCGCCACTATGCCCTGACGTTCTACCCGCTGACCGGCGGCGGTGGGCGTGGCGTGGTGATCCGCATCGACGACATCACCCAGCGTCTATCCCTGGAAGAAATGATGGTGCAGTCCGAGAAGATGCTGTCGGTGGGCGGCCTGGCGGCCGGCATGGCGCATGAGATCAACAACCCGCTGGGCGCGATCCTACACAACGTACAGAACATTCGCCGGCGCCTGTCACCGGAGCTACCGCGTAACCAGGAGCAAGCTGACGAGCAAGGCATCGATCTACTCAGCGTCAACCGCTACCTGGAAAGCCGCGAAGTACCGCAACTGCTCGACGGTATCCAGCAGGCCGGGGCACGCGCCGCGAAAATCGTCACGCACATGCTCAGCTTCAGTCGCCGCAGCAATCGCCAGCTGGCCCCCTGTGACCTGCCCGCACTGATCGACCAGGCAGTAGACATCGCCGGTAACGACTTTGACCTGACCATCGGCTTCGACTTCAAGGGCCAGGCCATCGTGCGTCAGTTCGACCCAGAGCTGGGGCCGGTGCCCTGTACCGCCAACGAGCTGGAACAAGTGCTGCTGAACCTGTTGAAGAACGCCGCCCAGGCCATTCACCAGCGCCCGCAGCCAAGTGAGCCTGGGCGCATCACCCTGCGCACCCGGCTCAACCCACCGTGGGCGGAAATCCAGATCGAGGACAATGGCATCGGCATGCCCGAGGCCGTGCGCAAGCGCACCTTCGAGCCGTTCTTCACCACCAAGGAGATCGGCCAGGGCACCGGGCTTGGGCTGTCCGTGTCGTACTTCATCATCACCAACAACCACAAAGGGCAGATGGAGGTGCACTCCACGCCCGGCCAGGGCACCTGCTTCACCCTGCGCCTGCCCCTGGGCCCAGCCCAGCCGAACAAGACGGAGACCTGACATGGGCAATCGCCTGACCAAGATCTACACCCGCACCGGAGACCAGGGCCAGACCGGCCTGGGCGACGGCCGCCGGGTACCCAAGGACCACCCGCGCATCGAGGCAATCGGCGAAGTGGACAGCCTCAACAGCCAACTGGGGGTGTTACTGGCGGGGCTGGCGCAGGCCGGCATCGATGAGGTACTGGAGGTGCTTGCCCCCTGCCAGCATCGGCTGTTCGACTTGGGCGGCGAACTGGCAATGCCCAGTTACCAGGCACTCGATGCGCGCGAGGTGGAACGCCTGGAGCAGGCAATCGATGTGTGGAATGACGAGTTGGGGCCGCTGAAGAACTTCATCCTGCCCGGCGGTTCGGCGCTGGTCGCCCAAGCCCATGTGTGCCGCAGCGTGGCGCGGGCGGCAGAACGGCGCTGCCAGCAATTGAATGCGCTCGAGCCGTTGGCCGGGGTTGGGTTGGCTTACATCAACCGGGTGTCGGATTTGCTGTTCGTCGCGGCGCGGATCATCGGGCGACGCCAAGGCGTGGACGAGGTGCTGTGGCAGCCGGCAGCGAAGCCTGACTGAGCCGCTCGCAGGGCAAGTCGCCTCGGTACGCCGAGTCGACTTGCCCTGCGAGCGGGGCGACTCAAGCGTCTGGCCAGAACGCCCGAATACCCGCCACCCCCTGTGCCCCAACCTGCCAGGCACGCTCACGCTCATCCGGCCCGACGCCACCGAGCAGATACACAGGATGCTTGAACGCGCCGATCAGCCGCTGCGCCGCATCCCACCCCAGCGGCGTGGCATCAGGATGGGTCTGGGTCGCCTGCACCGGCGACAGGGTGACGAAATCCACTCCCATCTGCTCGGCCAACGCCAGCTCTTCGGCACTGTGGCACGAAGCTGCCAACCAGCGCGAAACCGGGAATGGCCGACCGTTAGCTGCATATTTACGCAACTGCGCAGCCGTCAGGTGCCAGCCTGCCGAAGGGAAGTCGCCCAGCCATTCCAACGGCCCCTTGAGCATCAACTGCGCCTTGCCAGCGCACAGGCCCACCGCATCCACCGCCACGTCGCGGTACTTGGGATCGTACATGTCCGGGGCGCGCAGCTGGATCAGGCGAACACCACTGGCCACGGCCTTCTGAATGCCCTTGAGCAGCGCAGGAACCTCAAGCCCGTCCGGCGTGATCAGGTACTGATCCGGCAAGCGCGCGGCGGCGACGATAGGCTTGTTGGCCTCGGGAAACGCGTACTGGTCTAGCTCCCGCGCGGCCACCCAGGCCAGCGGCTGGCCTTCGGCGCCGTGGGGTTCGCCGGTAAAGGCGTCGACTTCGCGCACCTCCAGAAGTACCTGCTTGTCCGGGTAATCGTGACTGACCGTGATCAGCGGGCGCGAGCGCGTGACCTCGATGCCAAGCTCCTCGCGCAGTTCACGGGCCAGCGCCGCCTCGACGCCTTCGCCCTGCTCCACCTTGCCGCCGGGGAACTCCCACAGGCCACCCTGGTGCTGCGTGTCGGCGCGCCGTGCGATCAGGATGCGTGCGTCTGCACCGCGGATCACCGCAGCCACTACATGAATCCGCTTCACCCTTCACGCTCCGCCAAGCCCGCTTTCTGCCAGGCCTGGAAGGCCGGCCACTGATAGATTGCCTCAATGTAAGCGGCCGCCTCTGCCGGCACTTCGACGCGATAGGTGCGCAGACGCACCGCTACCGGGGCGAAGAACGCATCGGCAAGGGTCGGCCTGCCGAACAGGAACGGGCCGCTGTCCTTGGCGACCAGGCGGCATTCGGCCCACAGCGCGAGGATCCGGTCGATGTCCACCTGCACCTCCAGGGGAATGCTCTCCAGCGCCTGGTCACGCGACAGATCGAACGGCATGTTGCTGCGCAGGGCGAGAAAACCGCTGTGCATCTGCGCGCAGGCCGAACGCGCCTGGGCCCGGGCAGCCACGTCCTCGGGCCACAAACGGGCCTCTGGATGCTGTTCGGCGAGGTACTCGGCGATGGCCAGGGAATCGGCGATCAGACCGTGCGGGGACTTGAGCAGCGGGACTTTACCACTGGGAGAGAACGCCAGGATGCGCTGACGCGTGTCAGGCTGCTTGAGCTTGACCAGGGTTTCATCGTAGGAAGCACCGGCCAGTTCCAAGGCCAAGGCGCCGCGTAGAGACCAGGAAGACAGCAACTTGTCGCCGATGATCAAGTGATAATTCATGGGTCGGCTCCATTGAATGGGCAATTCAGGCCCTGCTGGCTGTCCAGCAGCCAATCGCGGGCAAGCCCGCGACAAGGCCTTTGGATCAATACATCAAGTACGGTACTCGGCGTTGATCTTCACGTACTCGTGGGACAGGTCGGTGGTCCAGATGGTTTCGCTGCACTGGCCGCGGCCCAGCTCGATACGGATGGTGATCTCTTCCTGGGCCATGACCTTGGAGCCCTGCTCTTCGGTGTAGCTGGGGCTACGACCGCCCTGACTGGCAATGCACACGTCGTCGAGATAGACGTCGATCAGGCTGACATCCAACTCGGGTACGCCCGCACGGCCAACGGCAGCCAGAATGCGGCCCCAGTTGGGATCGGAGGCGAACAGCGCGGTCTTGATCAGTGGCGAGTGGGCCACGGCGTAGCCGACGTCCAGGCACTCCTGGTGGTTGCCGCCGCCGTTCACCTGCACGGTGACGAACTTGGTGGCGCCTTCGCCGTCACGGACGATGGCTTGGGCCACTTCCATGCACACTTCGAACACCGCCTTCTTCAGCGCTTCGAACAGCTCGCCGCGCGCTTCGGTCACTTCAGGCACGTCGGCCTTGCCAGTGGCGATCAGCATGCAGCAGTCGTTGGTCGAGGTGTCGCCGTCGATGGTGATGCGGTTGAACGACTTGTTGGCGCCGTCGAGCATCAGGTCCTTGAGCACGGCCGGGGCGACCTTGGCATCGGTGGCGATGTAGCCGAGCATGGTCGCCATGTTCGGACGGATCATGCCCGCGCCCTTGCTGATACCGGTGACGGTGATGGTCTTGCCGGCGAACTGGAACTGGCGGCTGGCACCCTTGGGCAGGGTGTCGGTGGTCATGATGCCGGTAGCGGCTTCGGCCCAGTTGTTCTCGGAGAGGTTGTCCAGGGCGGCTTGCAGGGCGCCTTCGATCTTCTCGACCGGCAGCGGCTCACCGATCACGCCGGTGGAGAACGGCAGAACAGACTCGGGCGCAACACCCGTCAGCTCGGCCAGCTTGGCGCAGGTGCGCTCGGCAGCGGCCAGGCCCGGAGCGCCGGTGCCGGCGTTGGCGTTACCAGTGTTGGTCAGCAGGTAGCGCACAGTGCCTTGCACACGCTGCTTGGAGAGGATCACCGGGGCTGCACAGAAGGCGTTGAGGGTAAACACCCCTGCCACGCTGGAGCCTTCGGCGCAGCGCATCACGACCACGTCCTTGCGCCCTGGGCGCTTGATGCCGGCCGAAGCGATGCCAAGTTCGAAACCGGGAACCGGGTGCAGGGTAGGCAGGGGACCAAGACCAACAGCCATTAGAGCGCTCCTAGAAAAATCGGTTGATATCAAAAAGCGGGGCCGCTTCGCGCCCCATCGCGACACAAGGCCGCTCCTACAAGGTGGTTGCGATACCTGTAGGAGCGGCCTTGCGTCGCGAAAGGGCCGCAAAGCGGCCCCCGGTTATTTCAGTTTGCACAGCCTGCTCAGATCACTCGATCTGACCGTGGCAATGCTTGAATTTCTTGCCCGAACCACACCAGCACGGCTCGTTACGGCCCAGCTTCAGGTCGTTGCGTACAGGGGCGGAGGCGACGGCGACTTCAGCGCCCTCATCGGCCAACTGCTCGCCTTCAAGGCCCGGCGCTGCGGCGTGCTGGAACTGCATGCGGCTGGCCAGTTCCTCGGCTTCGCGGCGCAGGCGCGCCTCTTCTTCTGCCGGGTCTTCGCGACGTACCTGAACGTGCGAAAGCACACGGATGGTGTCGCGCTTGATCGACTCCAGCAACTCCTGGAACAGGGTGAACGACTCGCGCTTGTACTCCTGCTTCGGGTTCTTCTGCGCATAGCCACGCAGGTGGATACCATGGCGCAGGTGATCCATGGTCGACAGGTGGTCTTTCCACAGGTCGTCCAGCACGCGCAGCAGGATCTGTTTCTCGAAGGTACGCAGGGCGTCGAGACCGGCCTGGTCTTCCTTCTCGTTGTAGGCGTCGGTGATTTCCTTGAGCAGCTTCTCGCGCAGGGTCTCTTCGTAGAGGTGATCGTCCTCGTCGAGCCACTGCTGGATCGGCAGCTTCATGGCGAAGTCGCTGGCCAGGGAAGCTTCCAGGCCGGCCACGTCCCACTGCTCGGGCAGCGATTGCGGCGGAATGTGCTGGCTGATGGTGGCATCGAGCACTTCCTGACGGAACTCGGCGATGGTATCGCCGATGTTTTCTGCGGCCAGCAGGCTGTTGCGCATGTGGTAGATCACCTTGCGCTGTTCGTTGGCCACGTCGTCGTATTCGAGCAGTTGCTTGCGGATGTCGAAGTTGCGGCCTTCGACCTTGCGCTGGGCTTTCTCGATGGCATTGGTGACCATGCGGTGCTCGATGGCCTCGCCGGACTGCATGCCCAAGGCCTTCATGAAGTTCTTCACCCGATCAGAGGCGAAGATGCGCATCAGGCTGTCTTCCAGCGACAGGTAGAAGCGGCTGGAGCCGGCGTCGCCCTGACGGCCGGCACGGCCGCGCAACTGGTTGTCGATACGACGGGACTCGTGGCGCTCGGAGGCGATCACGTGCAGGCCACCGGCCTCCAGCACTTGCTGGTGACGCTTCTGCCAGTCGGCCTTGATCTGGGCGATCTGCTCGGGGGTCGGGTTGTCCAGGGCGGCCACTTCGGCCTCCCAGTTACCACCCAACAGGATGTCGGTACCACGGCCAGCCATGTTGGTGGCGATGGTCAGCGCACCCGGCGCACCGGCCTGGGCGATGATCTCGGCTTCTTTTTCGTGGTACTTGGCGTTCAGAACCTTGTGATCGATGCCTTCCTTCTTGAGCAGGTTGGACATGTGCTCGGAGGTTTCGATGGTCGCGGTACCGACCAGCACCGGACGACCCTGGGCCATGCTTTCCTTGATGTCGGCGATGATCGCGGCGTACTTCTCGTCGGCGGTCAGGTACACCAGGTCGTTGAAGTCCTTGCGCGCCAACGGCTTGTTTGGCGGGATGACCATCACATTGAGGTTGTAGATCTGGGCGAACTCGAACGCTTCGGTGTCAGCGGTACCGGTCATGCCGGACAGCTTGGTGTAGAGACGGAAGTAGTTCTGGAAGGTGGTCGAGGCCAGGGTCTGGCTCTCGGCCTGGATGTTCAGGTTTTCCTTCGCTTCGATGGCCTGGTGCAGACCCTCGGAGAGGCGGCGGCCCGGCATGGTCCGACCGGTGTGTTCGTCGATCAGCAGGATCTGGCCGTCCTGCACGATGTATTCGACGTTACGGTGGAACAGCTTGTGCGCACGCAGCCCGGCATAGACATGCGTTAGCAGGCCAAGGTTGTGCGCCGAGTACAGGCTTTCACCTTCGGCCAGCAGGCCCGCCTGGGTCAGCATGTCCTCGATGAACTGGTGCCCAGCTTCGTTCAGCTCGACCTGACGGCTCTTCTCGTCGATGGTGTAGTGACCCTCTTGAGTCACCTGGCCTTCGACTTCCTCGATGTGCTGGGTCAGACGCGGGATCAGGCGGTTGATCTCGATGTACAGCTTGGAGCTGTCCTCGGCCTGGCCGGAGATGATCAACGGGGTACGCGCTTCGTCGATGAGGATGGAGTCGACTTCGTCGATCACCGCGAAGTTCAGCTCACGCTGGAACTTCTCGTCCTGGCTGAACGCCATGTTGTCGCGCAGGTAGTCGAAACCGAACTCGTTGTTGGTGCCGTAGGTGATGTCGGCGGCGTAGGCCGCACGTTTTTCTTCCGGCGGCTGGAAGGCCGAGACGATGCCCACGTTCAGGCCAAGGAACTCGTACAGCGGGCGCATCCAGTTGGCGTCGCGACGGGCCAGGTAGTCGTTGACCGTGACCACATGCACGCCCTTGCCGGACAGCGCGTTGAGGTAGACGGCCAGGGTACCGACCAAGGTCTTGCCTTCACCGGTACGCATTTCTGCGATCATGCCTTCGTGCAGGGTCATGCCGCCGATCAGCTGGACGTCGAAGTGGCGCATGCCCATGACACGCTTGCCGGCCTCACGGGCCACGGCAAACGCTTCAGGCAACAGTTGGTCGAGCGTTTCGCCTTTGGCCAGACGCTCCTTGAACTCTGCGGTCTTGCCACGCAGTTGCTCGTCGGAGAGGGCGACCATCTTCTCTTCGAAGGCATTGACGGTGCTCACCGTCTTGAGCATGCGCTTGATTTCACGCTCGTTCTTGCTTCCAAAAAGTTTCTTTAACAAAGGCGCAAACATATCGGCAGGATCTTCCACACGTAGGGATGGAGGGCGGCCCCGTGAGTCGCCCGTGCAGCCCTAAGGCCGCATGCGAACGAGCATTCTACCCGGAAACGATGGTGAGGAAAGTGGTGGATTTCCACGATGCTGGCACAGCGCTTTTAGGGGGCTTGAATAACATAGGGGCTTTTTCCGCAAGTTCAAGGTGCGTAAAGATGAAACGTGCCGAGCATGACGTGCATCAAAAGCCCGCTTAGCGCAGACCGAGCACGATGCCCGCCCATACCCGGGGCTCAACTGATAGACTGCCGATCTTGTAACCGTCTGCGTACATTCATGGCCTACAAACCCTCCTCCGCCCACCAGCCTTCGGCGCTGTTGCGCAAGGCCCGCCCACTGCGCCTGCTGCTCAATCAGGCCGAACGCCTGGAACACCTACAGCGCCTGCTGGAAAGCCAGCTGCAACCGGCTGCCCGCGAGCACTGCCATGTGGCATCGTGGAAAGACGGCACGTTGCTGCTGGTGGTTACCGACGGCCACTGGGCCACGCGCCTGCGCTATCAGCAAAAGCGCCTGCAACGCCAACTGCAAGGCATGGAGGCGTTCGCCAACCTGAGCCGTATCATCTTCAAGGTCCAGCCACCTTTGGTGCCCGCCAAACGTGAAGGGCACGCTCCTGTCCTGTCGCAACAAGCGGCCAACAGTATTCACGCCTCTGCCGAAGGCATCAGCGATCCGAAGCTCAAGGCCGCGCTGGAACGCTTGGCAGCCCACGCCCAGGACAAGCCCTGAGCGAGCGCCCATAAAAAAGGCCACCCGAAGGTGGCCTCAATGAACTAGAGAGTGTTCGAACTTACACGGCCGCAACAGGGCGCATGTACGAGATCGGTGCCGTGCTGGCATCTTCGAAGGTAACCACTTCCCAGGCGTCAGTTTCTGCGATCAGCTTGCGCAGCAGCTGGTTGTTCAGCGCGTGCCCGGACTTGTAGCCCTTGAACTCGCCGATCAGGCTGTTGCCCAGCAGATAGAGGTCGCCGATGGCGTCGAGGATCTTGTGCTTGACGAACTCGTCATCGGAACGAAGGCCGTCTTCGTTGAGCACACCGGTCTCGTCCACCACGATGGCGTTCTCGACACTGCCACCCAACGCAAGGTTGTGCTTGCGCAGGTACTCGATGTCACGCATGAAGCCAAACGTACGGGCGCGGCTGACTTCCTTGACGAACGAGGTGCTCGAGAAGTCAACGACCGCACTTTGGGTCTGGCCCTTGAGGACCGGGTGATCGAAGTCGATCTCGAAGCTCACCTTGAACCCGTCGAACGGCAGGAAAGTGGCGCGCTTGTCGCCCTCTTCCACAGTCACTTCGCGCAGGATACGGATGAACTTCTTCGCGGCGTCCTGTTCTTCCAGGCCAGCCGATTGAATCAGGAATACGAAGGGACCGGCGCTGCCATCCATGATCGGCACTTCCGAGGCGGAGAGCTCGACGTAGGCGTTATCGATGCCCAGGCCCGCCATGGCGGAGAGCAAGTGCTCGACCGTATCGACTTTGACGTCACCGTTGACCAGTGTCGTGGACATGGTGGTCTCGCCGACATTGGCTGCGCGCGCCGGAATCTCCACGACAGGAGAAAGGTCGGCGCGACGGAAGACGATGCCGGTGTCGACAGGCGCAGGCTTGAGGGTCAGGTAGACCTTCTCCCCGGAGTGCAGGCCGACACCTGTGGCACGGATGGTATTCTTCAGGGTGCGTTGTCTAATCATGGCATTGGCCGCTTCAGCGCAAATTGCGAACAGGTATCAACAAAGGCTGGGGATAATAACAGACCCGGCCTTTGCTGAACACCAATCACCCTTATACCCCTGATAAATTCCATCAATCGGCCTGGCGACGCAGGAAGGCTGGGATATCGAGGTAGTCCAGATCGTCCTGAGGGTTGAGTTTAGCGGCTGCGGCGGCACCGGCGTGAGCCTGGTTGCGCATCACGGTCGGACGCTCCAGGTCGCGGTAGTTGACCGCTGGCTGCTCTTGGCGAACCGGGGCCGGGTTAGAGGCCTCGTAAGCCTGCTGGGCAGTTTGCAGGGTATTGTCGACGACTTTGACCGGCTTCTCGATGCGTGCACCCAGACCGGTGGCCACGACGGTGACGTGCAGCTCGTCGCGCATGTCCGGGTCGATCACAGTACCGACCTTGACCATGGCGTGGTCGGAGGCGAAGGCCTCGATGATGCTACCCACGTCGGAGTACTCACCCAGCGACAGGTCCGGTCCGGCGGTGATGTTCACCAGGATGCCACGGGCGCCCTGCAGGTTGACGTCTTCGAGCAGTGGGTTGCGAATCGCCGCCTCGGTAGCTTCACGCGCACGGTTCGGACCGCTGGCGCAGCCGGTACCCATCATCGCCATACCCATCTCGCCCATTACGGTACGCACGTCGGCAAAGTCGACGTTGATCATGCCCGGACGCTTGATGATGTCGGAGATGCCGCGCACGGCGCCGGCCAGCACGTCGTCAGCCTTGGCGAAAGCGGACAGCAGGCTTGCATCCTTGCCCAGGATGGTCAGCAGCTTCTCGTTGGGGATGGTGATCAGCGAGTCGACGCTCTCGGCGAGCATACGGATGCCTTCATCGGCGATCTGCATGCGCTTGCGGCCTTCGAACGGGAACGGACGGGTCACTACCGCAACAGTGAGGATACCCATCTCTTTCGCGACTTCGGCGATGATCGGCGCAGCACCGGTACCGGTACCGCCGCCCATGCCGGTGGTGATGAACACCATGTTGGTGCCTTGCAGCACTTCGGCGATGCGCTCACGGTCTTCCAGCGCGGCTTGACGGCCGACCTCTGGATTGGCCCCCGCACCCAGGCCCTTGGTCACGCCGGTGCCTAGTTGCAGGATGGTGCGTGCGCCAATGTTTTTCAGCGCTTGAGCATCGGTGTTGGCGCAGATGAACTCGACGCCTTCGATGCTGCTTTTGACCATGTGGTTGACGGCGTTGCCGCCGCCACCGCCGACGCCGATCACCTTGATGACCGGGCTTTGCGGGACGTTGTCTACGAGCTCGAACATTTTCCCTCTCCTTACAGTTCTCTAGTTGTCGCGCCTACCACTACTGCTTTGAAACTCAGAAGTTGCTCTGGACCCAACGCTTGAGTCGTTCAAGCACTGGCCCCTTGGGTTCATCGCCATAGCTGTTATTGCTGTTGCTGCTGTTGCTGATACCGGTCATGACCAGGTCTTCGGACTGCTTCTGCAAGCCGTAGGTGAGCAGGCCCACGCCGGTGGAATAGATCGGGTTGCGCACCACGTCGCTCAGGCCCCGAACGCTGTGCGGCACGCCAAGGCGTACCGGCATGTGGAAGATTTCCTCGGCCAGTTCCACGGCGCCTTCCATCTTCGCGGTACCGCCGGTGAGGACGATACCGGCGGGCACCAGGTCCTCGTAGCCGCTGCGGCGCAGCTCGGCCTGGATCAGGGTGAACAGCTCGTCGTAACGAGGCTCGACCACTTCTGCCAGGGCCTGGCGCGACAGCTCGCGCGGTGGACGATCGCCCACGCTCGGCACCTTGATGGTCTCGCCAGCGCCAGCCAGCTTGGCCAGGGCACAGGCGTAACGGATCTTGATCTCCTCGGCGTACTGCGTCGGTGTACGCAGAGCCATGGCGATGTCGTTGGTGACCTGGTCGCCCGCGATAGGGATCACCGCGGTGTGGCGAATCGCGCCTTCGGTAAAGATCGCGATGTCGGTGGTGCCACCCCCGATGTCCACCAGGCACACGCCGAGTTCTTTCTCATCGTCGGTCAGCACCGAATAGGCCGAAGCCAACTGTTCGAGGATGATGTCGTCGATTTCCAGGCCACAGCGGCGTACGCACTTCTCGATATTCTGTGCGGCATTGACGGCGCAGGTGACCACGTGGACCTTGGCTTCCAGGCGCACGCCCGACATGCCCAGCGGCTCGCGAACGCCTTCCTGGTTGTCGATCACGTAGTCCTGCGGCAGGGTGTGCAGCACGCGCTGGTCGGCCGGAATGGCCACAGCCTGGGCAGCGTCGAGCACACGTTCGAGGTCGGCCATGCTCACTTCACGGTCGCGGATGGCGACGATGCCGTGGGAGTTCAGGCTGCGGATGTGGTTGCCAGCCACGCCAACGAACGCCGAGTGGATGCGACAGCCGGCCATCAGTTGGGCCTCTTCCACAGCGCGCTGGATCGACTGCACGGTCGACTCGATGTTCACCACCACGCCTTTCTTCAGGCCGCGCGATGGGTGGGTGCCGATGCCCACGATCTCCAGGGTGCCGTCTTCGCCGACCTCGCCCACCAGCGCCACCACCTTGGAGGTGCCGATGTCCAGCCCGACGATCATTTTGCCGCTATGCGCGTTTGCCATGGTCCTGCCTCTCTCTAATTCTTCGCAACGGCGGGTTGGGCCGTCGTCGGTGCATTCGGTTCCCGCCAACCAACGGCAAGTCCGTTGGAATAACGCAGATCGATGCGGGCGATATTGGTGATCTGGTCTTTAAGCGATTTGTCGTAAATGGCAATGAAACGGCGCATCTTCTCCACCAGATGATCACGCCCCAGCAGCAATTCGATACCTGGCCCTGCGCTGCCGGCGCCAGTGGTCAGGAACCAGCTGCCGCGCTCGCGCAGCTCCAGGCGCGCAATGGAAAAGCCCATGGGGCGCAACATCTGGCTCAATACCTGATACTGCTGCATGACCTGTTGCTGAGCGCGCTGCGGCCCGAACAACTGCGGCAGGTGCTCGTAGTTGGCCAGCTCGCGCGGGGTGAAAGCCTGGCCCTGGTTGTTGAGCAGGGCCTCATCGCCCCAGCGCGCCACCGGCAGTTGCTCTTCGAGGCGCACCACGACCTCGTCCGGCCACACCCGACGCACTTCGGCATGGGCGATCCAAGGCATCTGCTCAAGCTCCATGCGCATCGCCGCCAGGTCCACGGTGAAGAAGCTCGCGGCCACGTAGGGGGCGATTCGCTGCTGTACCGCCTGCTGGCTGATGTAGCTCAGGTCGCCCTGCACAGCGATCTTGGTGATCGGACGGTCGGCATACGGCATCAGGCGAACCGCGCCTTCGTAGGCGCCGAAGCCTGCGGCCACCAGCAGCACCGGCCACAGCAGGCGCTTGAGGCCGCCGAAGCTCGGCCGTGGCAGGCGCGCCGATACGGGCTCGTCGGCCACCAGTCGGCTGGCACCACGCGGCACCGGCTTGCTTCGGCCGGTAACGGGTTGCTGCTGACGTATCATCGCGCCCTGCATGGCTGCTTAACCTCGCGTCGCTACGCTGTCGGCCAGGATCGCCAGCACCAGTTGCTGGAAGTCCAGGCCGGCCGCGCGGGCCGCCATGGGCACCAGGCTATGATCAGTCATGCCCGGTGCGGTGTTGACTTCGAGCAGCCAGAACCGGCCCTGCTCGTCCTGCATCACGTCCAGACGCCCCCAGCCCTCGATGCCAACGGCATCGCAGGCGCGCGCGGTCAGGTCGATCAGCTCTTGCTCCTTGACGCTGTCCAGGCCGCACGGAATGCGGTACTGGGTGTCATTGGCGATGTACTTGGCGTCGTAGTCGTAGAACACGTGAGGCGTGCCCAGGGCAATCGGCGGCAGCACCTGGCCACGCAGCACGGCGATGGTGAATTCCGGGCCGTGAATCCATTGTTCGACCAGGACTTGCGAATCGTAGTGGGCGGCATCTTTCCAGGCAGCGATCAATTCCTGTTCGCTGTTCACCTTGGCCATGCCGATGCTGGAACCTTCATGGGCAGGTTTGACGATCAACGGGAAGCCCAGTTCCGTACTGGCCTTTACACAATCGTGCTCGCTGGCCAGCACCGCATGACGCGGCGTGGGAATGCCCAGACTCTGCCACACCTGCTTGGTGCGCAGCTTGTCCATGGCCAGCGCCGAGGCAAGAATGCCGCTGCCGGTGTAAGGAATACCCAGGCACTCCAACAGGCCCTGCATGCTGCCGTCCTCACCGCCACGGCCGTGCAGGATAATGAAGGCGCGATCGATCTTTTCGCTCTGCAGGCGCGCCAGCAGGTCGTCGCCCACATCGATGCCGACCACGTCGACACCGGCAGCCGTCAGCGCCTCGATCACCGCCGCGCCGGACTTGAGCGACACCTCACGCTCGGCGCTTTTGCCACCGTACAGCACGGCGACGCGGCCGAAGGCCTTTATGTCGAGGGTGGAATGCAGCTTGTCATAGGCGCGGGTCATTTCGACTTCTCCTGCTTGGCGCCTGCGAACAGCGGGCTTTTCATCAGTTGCGGGGCCAACCCACCGACATCACCGGCACCCTGGCAGATCAGGATGTCGCCAGCGCGCAGCAGCGGCTTGACCAACGGCGCGAGTTCGGCGCCACGTTCGATGTAGATCGGGTCCAGCTTGCCGCGCTGGCGAATGCTGTGGCACAGCTGGCGGCTGTCGGCGCCGGGGATCGGCTCTTCGCCAGCCGGGTAGACTTCCATCAGCAGCAATACGTTGGCATCGCCCAGCACCTGCACGAAATCGTCGTACAGGTCGCGGGTACGGCTGTAGCGGTGCGGCTGGTAGACGATCACCAGGCGCCGGCTCGGCCAGCCGCCACGCACGGCCTTGATCACCGCGGCGACTTCGGTCGGATGGTGGCCGTAGTCGTCCACCAGCATCACGCTGCCGCCATCGACGGGTAGCTCGCCGTAGACCTGGAAGCGTCGACCGACCCCTTGGAAGCCCGACAGGCCCTGGATGATGGCCTCGTCGCTGATGCCCTCGTCGGTGGCGATGGCGATGGTGGCCAAGGCGTTGAGTACGTTGTGGTTGCCCGGCATGTTGACCGACACCTCCAGCGGCGCGCAGTCGCGGCGCAGTACGGTGAAGTGGGTCTGCATGCCCTGTTGACGCACGTTGATCGCGCGCACGTCGGCTTCTTCGCTAAAGCCATAGGTGACGGTCGGACGCTTGACCTGCGGCAGGATCTCGCGCACCACCGGATCGTCCAGGCACATCACGGCCAGCCCATAGAACGGCAGGTTGTGCAGGAACTCGACGAAAGTCTTCTTCAGCTTGTTGAAGTCACCTTCGTAGGTGGCCATGTGGTCGGCATCGATGTTGGTGACCACCGCGACCATAGGTTGCAAGTGCAGGAAGCTGGCGTCGCTTTCATCGGCTTCGGCGATCAGGTAACGGCTGGTGCCCAACTGCGCGTTGGTGCCGGCTGCGGTCAGGCGGCCACCGATGACGAAGGTGGGGTCCAGGCCGCCGGCAGCGAATACCGAGGCCAGCAGGCTGGTGGTAGTGGTCTTGCCGTGAGTGCCGGCCACCGCTACGCCGTGGCGATAGCGCATCAGCTCAGCGAGCATCTCGGCGCGCGGCACCACAGGAATGCGACGTTCCAGGGCGGTGGCGACTTCCGGGTTGGCCGGGTTGATCGCACTGGATACCACCAGCACATCGGCGGTGGCGGCGTTCTCGGCGCGGTGACCGACGAAGATCTCGGCGCCGAACGACTCCAGGCGTTCGGTGACCGGCGATGCCTTGAGGTCAGAGCCGGACACTTCATAGCCCAGGTTCAGCAACACCTCGGCAATCCCGCACATGCCCACTCCGCCGATCCCGACGAAGTGAATACGGCGGATACGGCCCATCTTCGGTTGCGGCATGGCTTTCTGGCTTTCAACCATGGGCCACCTCCAGGCAGATATCGACCACGGTGCTGGTTGCAGCAGGTTTGGCCAGGCGGCGGGCAGTACCAGCCATGGCGTTGAGTTTCTCGGGTTGCATCAGCACCTCGTTCAGGCGTTCAGCGAGTTGCGCTGCGCCAGTTGTCGCTTGTGGCATGAGGAAGGCAGCACCTTCACCAGCCAGGTATTGGGCGTTGTGGGTCTGGTGGTCGTCGATGGCGTGCGGCAACGGCACCAGCATCGACGGCAGGCCTGCGGCGGCCAGCTCGCTGACGGTCAGCGCACCGGCACGGCAGACGACCAGATCGGCCCAGCCATAGGCATGGGCCATGTCCTTGATGAACGGCTCGACCTGGGCCTTGACCCCGGCCTCCTGGTAACGCTCGGCGGTGACCGGCGCATGATGCTTGCCAGCCTGGTGGAATACCTCGGGGCGCAGGCTGGCCGGCACTTCGGACAGGGCCTTAGGCAACAATTTGTTCAAGGGTTCCGCACCCAGGCTGCCGCCCATGACCAAAAGCCGTGCACGGCGCTCGGCCAGCGGTGCGCGCTGCGCGTCCATGAACAGCTCAGGGCGCACCGGATTGCCGGTGGTACGCAGCTTGTCGCTCGCGCTGAACGTGCCCGGGAAGGCTTCGCACACCCGCGCGGCCAACGGCAGCAAGAGGCGGTTGGTGGTGCCGGCACGCGCATTCTGTTCGTGTATCACCAGCGGCACGCCGCACAGGCGCGCGGCCACACCGCCGGGGCCAGTCACATAGCCGCCGAAGCCGACCACACAGACAGGCTTGAGCGCACGCACGATGCGCCGCGCCTGAAGCACGGCCTTGACCAGGGTGAACGGTGCCTTGAGCAGCGACAGCTTACCCTTGCCACGCAGACCGCCAACCTGGATCAGGTGCAACTCAAGACCCGCCTGGGGCACCAGCTCATTCTCGATACCGCGCGCAGTGCCGAGCCAGTGCACGGTGTAGCCGCGGGCCTGGAACTCACGGGCGCAGGCCAGTGCCGGGAACACATGGCCACCGGTACCACCGGCCATGATCAGTACGTTCTTGCCGTCAGCGGCCATGATTGGTCTCCTCGGCAAAATCGCTTTCGTTGAATTCGTGCTCTTCGCTGCCGAAGTGCGTTCGACTTTCCCACTCGATGCGTAGCAACAACCCTACGCAGGCGCAGCAGATCACCAGTGAGCTGCCCCCGTAGCTGAGGAACGGCAGTGTCAGGCCTTTGGTCGGCAACAGCCCGACGTTCACGCCAATGTTGATCAGGAACTGGCCGATCCACAGGAACGCTAGGCCAAACGCCATGTAGGCCGCGAAGAACTGCTTGGCCTTCTCGGCCCACAGGCCGATGTACAACGCACGTACAGTGACGAACACGAACAGCGCGATGGTCAGCAATGAGCCGACCACGCCAAGCTCCTCGGCCAGCACCGAAAACACGAAGTCGGTGTGTGCCTCGGGCAGGTAGAATTGTTTCTGTACGCTGTTGCCCAGCCCCACGCCCAGCCACTCGCCGCGCCCGAACGCGATCAGGGCCTGGGTCAGCTGGTAGCCCGAGCCGAACTGATCCGACCACGGGTCGGTGAAGGTGATCAAACGCGCCATCCGGTAAGGCTGGGCCTGAACCAGGATCACCACCGAGACCACTGCGAGCACCACCATCAACGAGAACCGGAACAATCCCACCCCGCCCAGGAACAGCATGGCGGCGGCGGCGCCCATCATCACCACGGTGGCGCCAAAGTCCGGCTCCATCAGCAGCAGGCCGGCCATCGGCAGCAGCACGATGAAAGGCTTGAAGAAGCCCATCCAGCTTTCGCGCACCTCGGTTTGGCGGCGCACCAGATAACCGGCGAGATAGATCACCACGAAGACCTTGGCGATCTCCGAAGGCTGAACGTTGAAGAAACTGAAGCCGATCCAGCGCATCGAGCCGTTTACTTCGCGGCCAATACCGGGGATCAGCACCATGACCAGCAACCCGAACGCCCCCACCAGCATCATGAAGCCCATGCGCTGCCAGGTGGCGATCGGCACCAGCATGGTCATGCCACAGGCCCCCAGGCCAAGGGCCACGTAAACCAGGTGGCGGAACATGTGGTAGAGCGGGTTGCCTGACTGCACCGCAGCCACTTCCGAGGACGCCGAGGTGATCATCACCAGCCCCAGGCCCAACAGCGCCAGACAACCGGCCAGCAGCGGGAAATCGAGGTCGATGCCTCGGCCGCTGATCAGCGGCGATGGGTAAGGCTTGAGGATGCCGAAGATCATGCCAGCCCCTCCGCCGCCTGGGCGAACAGACGCCCGCGTTCTTCGAAGTTCTTAAACATGTCCAGGCTGGCGCAAGCAGGCGACAGCAGCACGGCGTCGCCGGGCTGGGCCAGTTCGGCGCAGCGTTGCACGGCCTCGTCCAGGGTCTGCACGCGCACCAGTTGCACGCCATCCTTGAGTGTTTCGGCCAGCCGCTCGGCGTCACGCCCCAGCAGCACCACGGCGCGGCAATGCTGGGCGACCGGTGCACGCAGCGCGGCAAAGTCCGCGCCCTTGCCATCGCCACCGGCGATCAGCACCAGTTGACCGTCGATATCGGCGCCCAGTCCTTCGATGGCGGCCAGTGCGGCGCCAACATTGGTAGCCTTGGAATCGTCGTACCAGTTCACCCCGTTGCGCTCGCGGATCCACTGGCAGCGATGGGCCAGACCCTTGAATTCGCGCAGCGCTTCGAGCATCGGCTCGAATGGCAGACCTGCGGCGTGACCCAGGGCAAGCGCGGCCAAGGCGTTGCTCTGGTTGTGCGCACCGCGAATCTTCAGCTCACGTACCGGCATAAGCGTCTGGAATTCGAACGCCAGGTATTTTTCACCGTCCACTTCACGCAGGCCGAAAGCCTTGAAGTCCGGTTGATTGAGACCAAAAGTCCAGCATGGACGACCTTCGACCGGCAGCGGACGGCTCAAGGCGTCCTGGCGGTTGACCACTACCTGGCGCGCACCACGGAAGATCCGGTGCTTGGCCAAGTGGTAGGCCGGCAGGCCGCTGTAGCGGTCCATATGGTCTTCGCTGATGTTCAGCACCGTCGCCACTTCGGCATTGAGCTGGTCTGTGGTTTCGAGCTGGAAGCTCGACAACTCCAGCACGTACAGCTCGACGTTGTCATCGAGCAGGTCCAGCGCCGGGGTCCCCAGGTTGCCGCCCACCGCCACACGCTTGCCAGCCTTAGCGGCCATTTCGCCGACCAGGGTGGTGACCGTGCTCTTGGCGTTGGAGCCGCTGATGGCCACGATCGGCGCCTTGGCGTGGCGGGCGAACAGTTCGATGTCGCCGGACAGCGTCACGCCACGCGCCGCAGCCTGCTGCAGGGCCGGGGTGGCCAAGGCCAGGCCGGGGCTCACATACAGCTCGTTGGCACGGCACAGGAAGTCCACGTCCAGTTCGCCACAGCGCACTTCCACCTGCGGGTAATCACGGCGCAGGGTGTCCAGTTCCGGCGGTTGCTCGCGGGTGTCGGCGACCGCAAAGGCAATGCCCCGGTTCGCCAGGAAGCGAACCAGGGACATGCCGCTCTTGCCGAGGCCGACAACGATGCGGAATTGGTCGGAAGCGATCAGTGACACGCTCGTTTACCTCAGTTTCAGGGTGGCAAGGCCGATCAGCACCAGGATCACCGTGATGATCCAGAAGCGCACGATCACGCGTGGCTCGGGCCAGCCCTTGAGTTCGAAGTGGTGGTGAATCGGCGCCATGCGGAACACGCGCTTACCGGTGAGCTTGAACGAAGCCACCTGGATCACCACCGACAGGGTTTCCATCACGAACACACCGCCCATGATGAACAACACGATTTCCTGGCGCACGATCACGGCGATGGTGCCGAGGGCTGCGCCCAGCGCCAGCGCACCGACGTCACCCATGAACACCTGGGCCGGGTAGGTGTTGAACCACAGGAAACCAAGGCCTGCGCCAATCAGTGCGCCACAGAACACGATCAACTCGCCCGAGCCTGGCACGTAAGGGATCAGCAGATACTCGGCGAACTTCACGTTGCCCGACAGGTAGCAGAAGATGCCCAGGGCACCACCGACCATCACGGTTGGCATGATCGCCAGACCGTCGAGGCCGTCAGTCAGGTTGACCGCGTTGCTCGAACCGACGATCACGAAGTAGGTCAGCACCACGAAGCCCACGCCCAGCGGGATGGTGAAATCCTTGAGCATCGGCACGATCAGCGTGGTCTCGACGCTGGTGGGGGCGGTCTTGTAGAGGAAGATCGCGGCACCCAGGCCGAACACCGACTGCCAGAAATACTTCCAGCGGCTCGGCAGGCCGCGGGAGTTCTTCTCGATCACCTTGCGGTAGTCGTCGACCCAGCCGATGGCACCGAACAGCAGCGTGACGATCAGTACCACCCACACATAGCGGTTGCTCAGGTCGGCCCACAGCAGCGTGCTGATGGCGATGGCGGAAAGAATCAGCGCACCGCCCATGGTTGGAGTACCCGATTTGGACAGGTGCGATTGCGGGCCGTCGTTACGCACGGCCTGACCGATCTGGCGGATCTGCAGGGTACGGATCATCCACGGGCCCAGCCACAGGGCCAGGGACAACGCGGTCAGCACCCCCAGAATCCCGCGCAGCGACAGGTACTGGAAGACCGCGAAGCCCTTGTAGAACTGTTGCAGATACTCAGCCAACAGCAGCAGCATTAATGTTTCTCCCCGCTAGGCCCGCACAATGCCGCCACGACGTTTTCCATCGCAGCGCTGCGCGAGCCCTTGATCAAGATAGTGGTGTCGCTGCCTGTCTCGGCGCCAACGGCGTCGATCAGCTCAGCTTGAGTAGTGAAATGGCGGCCATTGGCGCCGAACGCTTGGACCGCGTGAGCCATGTTGGTTCCCACTGCGTACACTGCGTCGACCTTGCCACGGGCGTAATCACCCACTTGGCGGTGGCCTTCCTCGGCCCATTGCCCCAACTCGCCGATATCCCCGAGCACCAGAACGGTGCGCCCGGAAAAGCCGGCGAGTATATCAATGGCCGCACACATCGAGGTGGGATTTGCGTTGTAGCTGTCGTCGATCACGCGCACGCCGTTCGGAGCGATCTGCGCCACGCTACGGCCCTTGACCGGTTGCACGGCTTCGAGGCCTGCGGCAATGCCACTCAGGCTCAGACCAACGGCATCTGCTGCGGCAGCGGCGGCCAGGGCGTTGCTAACGTTGTGCGTGCCCAGCAGGTTCAATTGGACCTTCACGCTGCCATCTCGGCCGTGCAGGATGAACGAGGGGCAACCACGCACATCGCGATCGATATCGCTGGCATGGAAATCAGCCTGCGGATTGTCCAAGGCGAAGCTGACGATCCGGTGATTGCCGGCGCGCTTGCGCCACACATCAAAGGCTTTGTCGGCCAGGTTGAGAATGGCGGTGCCCCCCTCGCCCAGGCCTTCGAGAATTTCACCCTTGGCCTCGACGATCTTCTCTGGCCCACCGAACTCGCCCACATGGGCGGTGCCGGCATTGTTGATGATCACCACCTGGGGTTGGGTGAGGCCGACGGTATAGCGGATCTCGCCAATGCGCGAAGCGCCCAGTTCAATCACTGCGGCGCTGTGCTCGGGGGCGATTTCCAGCAAGGTGAGCGGCGCGCCGAGGTCGTTGTTGAGGTTGCCACGGGTCGCGTGCACCGGGCCACGCGTACGCAGGATGCAGGCGAGCATCTCCTTGACCGTGGTCTTGCCGCTGGAACCGGTGATGGCAATCACGGGCTTGTCGAAAGCGGCGCGGTTCAACGCACCAAGCTGCCCAAGGGCCAGGCGGCAGTCGGCGACCACCAGTTGCGGCAACTCGACGCCTTCGATTTCGCGCTCGACCAGCGCAGCGACTGCTCCCTTGGCCTTCACGTCGGCCAGGTAGTCATGCCCATCGAAACGCGGGCCAGCCAGCGCGACGAACAGTTGGCCTTCACTGACGCTTCGGCTGTCGATGCTGACGCCGGTAAAGCAGGCATCAGGACCGACCAGACGCCCGGACAGGCCTGCACTGAGTTGGCTGAGTGTCATGGGCTTAAGCATGTGGAGCCTCCCAGGCTGCAAGTGCCTTATCGGCTTCGATCAGGTCGGAGAAGGCGTGCCGCTGGCCGTCGATCTCCTGATAATCCTCATGCCCCTTGCCAGCCAGCACGATCACATCGTCGGCAGCAGCGGTGGCGATCAGGTGTGCGATGGCCTCGCCGCGCCCAGCGACGAACTCGACACCGGCCGGGTTGGCGAAACCGGGACGAATGTCGTCGAAGATACGCAGCGGGTCTTCAGTACGTGGATTGTCGTCGGTGACCAGCACACGGTCGGCCAGACGCTCAGCCACTTCGGCCATCAGCGGGCGCTTGCCGCGATCACGGTCGCCGCCACAGCCGAACAGGCACAGCAGCTTGCCGTGAGCGTGAGGACGCAGGGCGCCCAGCACCTTCTCCAGGGCGTCCGGGGTGTGCGCGTAATCGACCACCACCAACGGCTTGGCACCGCCACCTAAGCGCTGCATGCGGCCAACCGGGCCCTGCAACTGCGCGGTGACCTTGAGAATTTCATCCAGTGGGTAGTCCAGCGCCAGCAGCGTGGCCACCGCAGCCAGCAGGTTGCTCAGGTTGAAACGCCCGAGCAATTGGCTGCGCAGGGTGCGCTCACCCTGGGCGGTGACGAGGATGGCGCGCACGCCATCGTCATCGAAGTGGGCTTCTCGGCAGTACAGCGACGCGTCCGGGTTTTCCAGGCTATAGCTGAGCAGCCGGGTCTCGATATGATCGGCAACAGGGCGGCGGGCGAAGTCGTCCGCCAGGCGGCAACCGAATGCGTCGTCCAGGTTCACCACCTGGCAGCGCAGGCTCGGCCAGGCAAACAGCTTGGCCTTCGCGGCCTCATAGGCCTGCATGCTGCCGTGGTAGTCGAGATGGTCGCGGGACAGGTTGGTCATCACCGCGATGTCGAACTCCAACGCCGCCACCCGTCCCTGCTCCAGTGCATGCGAGGACACCTCCATGGCCACAGCCTTGGCGCCGGCCTTTTTCAGGTCGTTCAGGGTCGCCTGCACGGCAATCGGATCCGGGGTAGTCAGCCGCCCGCTTTGCAGCTCGCCGTAGAAACCTGTGCCCAGTGTGCCGATCAGCCCGCAACGCTGTCCCAGCACATCGAGCGCCTGGGCCACCAGTTGCGTGACACTGGTCTTGCCATTGGTGCCGGTAACGCCGACCAGATTCAATTGGCGGCTCGGCTCACCATAAAAACGCCCCGCGATCTGCGACAGCTGGCCGATCAGGCCCTTGACTGGAATCAACGGCACGTCGGTGAGCGGCAGTACGGTCGCGCCCTGTTCTTCATAGGCGACCGCGGCGGCACCACGGGCCAGCGCGTCGGCGATGTGCGCACGGCCATCGACCTTGGCACCAGGCACGGCAAGGAACAAGTCGCCCTGGCGTACCTGACGGCTGTCCAGGGTGAGTTCACGAATCAACGGGTCGCGGCTGGCCTGGGCGAACAGCTTGCTCAATGGCATCGTCATTATCCACGCCCTCCGTTGGCGGGTACTGCTGCGGCTTGCTGGGTCGATGGCGGCGGCAGATTGTCTGGCGGCACATTCATCAGACGCAGGGTGCCCGACATCACTTTGCTGAATACCGGAGCCGAGACCAGGCCGCCGAAGTAACCGCCCTTGCCCGGTTCATCGATGACCACGACGATCGCGTAGCGCGGATCGCTCATCGGGCCGAAGCCTGCGAACAGCGAGCGGTAGGCGTTCTCGGTGTAGCCCTTGGAGCCCACGGTGGCCTTACGCGCCGTACCGGACTTGCCAGCGACGTGGTAGAACGGCACCTGCGCGCGGTATACGCCTCGCGGTGCCTCGATCACTTGCTGCAACATGCCCTGGATGGTTTCGGCGGTCTCCTTCGGGATCGCCTGCACGGCCTCCGGCGCCTTGTCGACCTTGAGGATCGACAGCGGCACCATCTTGCCGTCGTTGGCCAGCGCCGCGTAGGCATGCACCAGTTGCAGGGCGGTCACCGACACGCCGTAGCCGTACGACAGCGTTGCCGTCTCGGCCTTGCGCCATTCGCGGTGATTGGGCAAGTTGCCGACCCGCTCACCCGGGAAACCGAGGCCGGTGTACTGGCCCAGGCCCAGCTGGGACATGACCCGATAGATCGCCTCGCCGCCGATGTCGAAGGCGACCTTGCTCATCCCCACGTTACTGGAGTTGATCAGGATGCCGGTCAGGTCGAGGATCGGACCTTCGCTCTTGGAAACGTCCTTGATCGTGTAGCGACCGATCTGCAGGCTGCCGGGATACACCTCGACCTTGTCGGTCGGCTTCCAGCGACCGCTCTGCAATGCCGCACTCATGGAAATCGGCTTGACCGTGGAACCCGGCTCGAACACGTCGATGATCGCCCGGTTGCGCATGGCCGCCGGGAACATGCTGCGACGGTTGTTGGGGTTGTAGGTCGGCTGGTTGACCATGGCCAGGACCTCGCCGGTCTTGACGTCCATGATCACCAGGCTACCGGCCTTGGCATCCTGTTCAGCGATGGCGTTGCGCAGCTCGCGGGTCGCCAGGTATTGCAGGCGCAGGTCTATCGACAACGCCAAGGTCTTTCCGGCCTTGGCGTTCTTGGTTACCTGAATGTCCTTGATCAGCCGACCGCGCCGGTCCTTGATCACCTGGCGCTTGCCCGGCACACCGGCGAGCCATTCATCATACGCCAGCTCGACGCCTTCACGACCATGATCGTCAAGGTCGGTGAAACCGACCATATGGGCGGTGACGTCGCCGGCCGGATAAAACCGACGGAACTCTTCCAGGCCGTAAACGCCCGGTACTTTCAGCCCGAGCACATGCTGCCCCTGCTCCGGGGTCAGGCCACGGACCAGGTAGATGAACTCTTTGCTGGCCTGCTGGGTGAGGCGCTCGGTCAATTGCTGCGGGTTCTGCCCAAGCGCTGCGGCCAACTGTGGCCAACGGTCCTTGGAGGCCTGCATTTCCTTGGGGTTGGCCCACAGCGTAGTGACCGGCGTACTGACCGCCAGTGGCTCGCCGTTGCGGTCGGTGATCAACCCACGGTGCGCGGGAATGGGAATATGTCGCAAGCTGCGGGCGTCACCCTGCCCCTTGAGGAAGTCGCGGTCGACCACCTGCAAGTCGATGATGCGCCAGCAGATCGCACCGACCATCAGGGCCAGCAAGCCGATCACCACCCGGAAGCGCCAGGGGTAGAGTGCGCCTTCGAGCTTCATCATGGCGCGACCATCCGCACTTCGTCAGCCGCCGGCACACGCATTTTCAGCTGCTCGGAGGCCAGGTTCTCGATACGGCTGGAGGCTGTCCAGGTGCTTTGTTCGAGAATCAAACGGCCCCATTCGGCCTGGGCCTTGTCGCGCTCGTTCAATTCGCCATACAGGGTGTTCAGCAATTGGCGATTCCAGTGCGCGCTGTACGACACCGCAATCGCCGAAACGAGCACGCCGACGAACAGCAGAAGCATCAGGAAGCTTCCGCCTGGCAGAGGTTTGGCGAACAGCCGGCTCACCGAAGCTTCTCCGCCACCCGCATGACGGCGCTGCGCGACCGCGGGTTGGCCTTGAGTTCTTCATCGGAGGCGAACTGCGCCTTGCCGATCAGCTTGATCTTCGGCTCGAATACCTTGTGCTGCACGGGCAGGTTACGCGGCAGGTTATCGGCCTCGCCTTTGGCGAGCTTGCGCATGAACAACTTGACGATGCGGTCTTCGAGGGAGTGGAAGCTGATCACCGCCAGGCGACCGCCCACTTCAAGGGCGTCGATAGCAGCCTCAAGGCCAGCTTCGAGATCGCCCAGTTCATTGTTGACGTGGATACGCAGGCCCTGGAAAGCACGGGTAGCGGGGTTCTTACCCTTTTCCCAGGCCGGGTTGGCGACCTTGAGCACTTCCGCCAAGTCGGCGGTGCGGGTGAAAGGCTGCTGCTCGCGGCGCAACACCACGGCGCGGGCCATGCGCTTGGCGAAGCGCTCTTCACCGTACTCTTTAAAGACGCGGGCGATTTCTTCTTCCGCGGCGGTCGCGATGAACTCGGCGGCACTGATGCCTTGGTCCGGGTTCATGCGCATGTCCAACGGGCCGTCGTTGAGGAAGCTGAAACCACGCTCGGGATCATCCAACTGCGGCGAGGACACGCCCAGGTCGAGCAAGATCCCGCTGACCTTACCGTCCAGCCCGCGCGCCGCGACTTCCTGGCCCAGCTCGGCAAAGCTGCGCTGCACAATGACAAAGCGGCCGTCTTCGGCCGCCAGCGCTTGCCCCGTGGCAATCGCCTGTGGGTCCTTGTCGAACCCCAGCAGCCGACCTTGCGGCCCGAGCTTGCTGAGGATCAGGCGACTGTGGCCGCCCCGCCCGAAGGTGCCATCCAGATAGCAACCGTCGGCGCGCAGGGCCAGTGCCTCGACAGCTTCGTCGAGCAGGACGGTGATGTGGTTGAAGCCGCTATCTATGGTCACAGGATCAGGTCACGCAATTCATCGGGCATGGCACCCGGTTGTTGGATAGCTGCAAGGTCGGCTGCCGAAACCGCGTTCCAGGCATCCTCATCCCACAGCTGGAATTTGTTCAGTTGCCCCACCAGCATCGCCTTTTTGTCGAGCTTGGCGTATTCGCGCAAACGGGGCGGCACCAGAAAACGCCCACTGCCATCAAGCTCCAGGTCAACCGCGTTACCGATCAGCAAGCGCTGCAGGCGACGGTTTTCCTCACGCAAGGATGGCAAGGCGCGCAACTTGGCTTCTATCTGCTCCCACTCATCGAGGGGATAAACACACAAGCAGGGATCCACCGCGTCGATGGTCACGATCAGCTGACCGTTGCAACGCGAATCGAGCTCGTCACGGTACCGGCTCGGCATGGCGAGACGGCCCTTGGCATCGAGACTGACGGCATTGGCTCCGCGGAACACGGCTGCGATTCCCCACAATGGTAGCTTTTTTGTGTCAGAAAACCCACTTCATCCCACTTTCTGCCACTTGCGCACACTATAGGAATCCGTCCGCCACACCGTCAAGGCGCGTTCATAAGGAAAACCCTTACAGGACGGAGATTTAGCGCAACAAACGAAGACGGAACGAGTAACCGACAAGAAAAAGAGAGGGAAAAATCAAATGCACTCAAGCGGATAGAGTGTGAAGTTAAAGTGAATTATTAAGAGTAAGATTTTTTCGGTATTACGAAGGGGCCTCTGCTATCGATTCCAGCAGGGCAGGAAGAGGTGGAGAGTCGATCTGTAAGCCGGGTTTTGTCGAGGACAGTCATTCCTCTACGACGGCCATCACTGGACGCCTCTAGCAACCTACCCGGTTCCGACGCGGGCCACGCCGTATGGAACCCTATTTGGTCTTGCTCCGAGTGGGGTTTACCTAGCCACGGACTGTTGCCAGCCGTGCGGTGCGCTCTTACCGCACCTTTTCACCCTTACCGGCACCGAAGTGCTTAGGCGGTTATTTTCTGTGGCACTTTCCGTAGGCTCGCGCCTCCCAGGCGTTACCTGGCACTCTGCCCTATGGAGCCCGGACTTTCCTCCCCCGTTTTTTGCGGAACAAAAGACGGCAGCGACTGTCCGATCGACTCTCCGCCGCCAAGGTTACCGGCAGGCGCGGCCAAGAACAAGCGATGTGACAAAAGATGTCGCAATGCCATCATTCGGGCTTGTGTTTTTCCAGTGCCAGTTGATAAAGCAGGTTCTTGCGCACTCCGGTGATCTGCGCCGCCAACGCAGCCGCACGCTTGAGCGGCATTTCCGCCAACAGCAGGTCGAGCACGCGCTGTGCCTCGACACTGACCGCCTGCTCGCCTTCTGGCGCACTCCAGCCGGCGACCAACACCACGCACTCGCCACGCTGCTGGTTACTGTCGCCCTGGACGAACGCACGCAATTGCGCAAGCGGCAACCCCTTGAGCGTCTCGAAGGTCTTGGTCAGCTCGCGAGCCAATAGCGCCGGGCGCTCAGCCCCGAATACCGCCTCCATGTCCTCGAGGCATTCCAGGATACGGTGCGGGGCCTCATAGAAGATCAACGTGCGCGGCTCTTCCCGCACCTGCTCCAGGCGCGCCCTGCGCCCGGCCGTCTTGGCCGGCAGGAAGCCTTCGAAGATAAAGCGATCCGACGGCAGCCCGGCCGCCGACAATGCCGCGATCAGCGCACAGGGCCCCGGCACTGGGACTACCTGTACCCCGGCCGCGCGCGCCTGACGTACCAAGTGATAGCCAGGATCGGAAATCAGTGGCGTACCGGCATCGGACACCAGCGCAACATCGTCGCCGGCCAGCAGGCGAGTGATGAAGCGCCCGCCCTCGTCGCGTTCGTTATGTTCATGACACGCCGCCAACGGTGTATCGATGCCGAAATGCTGAAGCAGGCGCACCGAATGGCGAGTGTCTTCGGCGGCGATCAGGCTGACACTGGCGAGTACCTTGAGCGCCCGAGCGCTCATGTCGTCGAGATTGCCGATGGGCGTTGCGACGACATAAAGCGTACCCAAGGTGGATTTCGAAGCCCCTGCAACATCTGTCACTGCGCGCACCTGCATCGTGGATCAAAAGGCGCCATTGTAGCCCGGCCACCGGCAACAGGTCGCAAAGAACTTTGCCGCCCACCACGCCCAGGCCACCTATAGTGAACCCTCAACGTAACCGCTCGCCCGGACAACCCTTCGCGTGGCGCGAATTAGCCACACAGGCCACTGGTGCTTGGGTACAATTGGCGGCCAACTTGATCGAGTAACAGGACTATTACATGATCGCTTGCCTGCGGCTGATCTCAGCCCTCTGCCTCGCTGCCCTGCTGGCAGCCTGCGCCAGCTCGCCCTCATCCAGCCTTGGCGAGCTGCCACGCACCCCGGACGCCAGTATCGAGCAACTGCTCGACAAAGCGGCCTCCAGCAAGTCTGCCGAGGATGCAGCCCTGCTGCGCCTGAGCGCCGCCGACATGGCCTATAAACAGAAGGACTTCCCACGCTCGGCGCGGATCCTCGAACAGGTCCCGCTGGACGCGCTCAAACCGGCCCAGCAAGTCTTCGCGTCCACGCTGACCGCCGAGCTTGCCATGAGCCGCAACCAGCCCAAAGCCGCGCTGACCGCCCTGTCGCATCCAAGCCTGCAACGCATCGGCGAATTGCCCGCCGAGCAGCAAGTACGTACCTATAGCGTCCACGCTGCTGCCCTCGAAGCCGACGGCCAGGCCCTGGCCGCCGCCCAGCAACGCGTACTGCTTGGGGCTCTGCTCAGCGACCAGGCCGCGAGCACCAACAACGATGCCATCTGGACGCTGGTCGCTGCACTGCCGGCCGAGCAACTCCAGCAGCCCTCGAATGACGCCACCCTGGCCGGCTGGACTGGCCTTGCCTTCGCCGTCAAGAGCGCCGGCACGCTGGAGCAACAGCAGGCAGCCATCGATACCTGGCGCAACCAGCACCCCGATCATCCAGCCGCCAAGCAACTGCCTACCGCACTGATCAAGCTAAAGGAGCTGGCCAGCCAGCCGCTGACCAAGATCGCCCTGCTGCTGCCCCAGGAAGGTCCCCTGGCAGGCGTTGCCCGTGCGCTGCGCGATGGTTTCATGGCTGCCCACTTCCAGGCCCAGAAAGCTGGCCAGCCGGCTCCGGCCGTGCAGGTGTTCGACAGCTCGCGCATCACCTCGCTGGATGAGTTCTACCGCCAGGCCCAGGCCGCTGGCGTGCAACTGGTAGTTGGCCCGCTGGAAAAACCGCTGGTCAAGAAACTCGCCGCCTACCCGCAACTGCCGATTACCACCCTGGCCCTGAACTACGCCGACGCCGGCCAGAAAGCGCCGCCGCAGCTGTTCCAGTTCGGCCTTGCCGCCGAGGACGAGGCGCGTGAAGTCGCCCGCCGTGCCCGCGCCGATGGCATGGTCCGCGCCGTGGCGCTGGTGCCGAGCGGCGAATGGGGCGATCGCGTACTGGCCGCGTTCCGCCAGGACTGGCAAGCCAATGGCGGCACCCTGCTCGCCGCCGAGCGCATCGCCCAACCGGTCGCCCTGGCTCAACAGATCGCCGAGCTGTTCCAATTGCGCCAAAGCGAAGGCCGCGCCAAGAGCCTGCAAAGCACCGTCGGCGGGAATATCGCGGCGCAGCCGTCGCGCCGCCAGGACATCGACTTCCTGTTCCTCGCCGCCACCCCGCAGCAGGCTCAACAGATCAAGCCGACCCTGAACTTCCAGTACGCCGGTGACGTGCCGGTCTACGCTACCTCCAACCTGTACAGCGCCAGCGGTGACGTGAACCAGTACAACGACATGAACGGCATCCGCTTCTGCGAAACGCCGTGGCTGCTGGACAACACCAACAGCCTGCGCCAGCAGGTGGTGCAGCAGTGGCCACAGGCCGCTGGCAGCCTGGGTCGCCTGTACGCGATGGGCGTCGACGCGTACAGCCTCGCGCCACGCCTGGGCCAGCTCAAGGCACTGCCAGACAACCGTGTCGAGGGCCTGTCGGGTAGCCTGACCGTCAACGCCAACCAGCGTGTCGAGCGCCAACTGCCATGGGCCGAGTTCTCCGGCGGCCAGATCAAACGTCTGCCGGACACTGCGCGCTGATGCCACACCCCTCGCCAACCCGCGCGGGCGCAGCAGCCGAAGACCAGGCCCTGGACTTCCTCCAGGGCCAAGGTATGAAACTGCTCACGCGCAACTGGCGATGCAAGGGCGGCGAGCTTGATCTGGTCATGCTCGACGTCGATACAGTAGTATTCGCCGAGGTCCGCTACCGGCTGCACGCGGACTTCGGCGGCGCGCTCGGCAGTATCGATGGGCGCAAGAAGAAGCGTCTGGTGCTTGCCGCCAACCTTTTCCTGCAACATGAACCCCGCTGGGCCGCCCACCCCTGCCGCTTCGACGTTGTCGCCCTGCAGGGCCAAGGGCATGCTGGGCAACCGCTCCTTTGGCTCAAAAACGCCTTCGAGTGCTGAACCCATACCGATTTTTTTGCTCTATGTTTCGCGGGCTGGTCCTTGTTGCGCGTAGCAAAGGCCACCGCCCCTCTTAAGGTCACACCAGATGGACATGCAATCCCGAATTCGCCGGCTATTCCAGGCCAGCATCGACACCAAGCAACAGGCAATGGACATCCTGGCACCTCACATCGAGCAGGCCAGCCTGGTCATGGTCAACGCCCTGCTCAGCGAGGGCAAGATCCTCACCTGTGGCAACGGCGGCTCTGCCGGCGACGCTCAGCACTTTTCCTCGGAGTTGCTCAACCGCTTCGAGCGCGAGCGTCCGAGCCTGCCAGCCATCGCCCTGACCACCGACAGCGCCACCCTCACCTCGATCGCCAACGACTACAGCTACAACGAAGTCTTCTCCAAGCAGATCCGCGCCCTGGGCCAACCCGGCGACGTTCTGCTGGCGATCTCCACTAGCGGCAACTCGGCCAACGTGATTCAGGCGATCCAGGCCGCACATGACCGCGAAATGATTGTCGTAGCATTGACCGGACGTGACGGCGGCGGTATGGCTTCGCTGCTGCTGCCCGAGGACGTGGAGATTCGCGTGCCCTCTTCGGTCACTGCACGTATTCAGGAAGTCCACCTGCTGGCGATCCACTGTCTGTGCGACTTGATCGACAGCCAACTGTTCGGGAGTGAAGAATGATCCCCAAGCACCTCGGCCTGATAACCCTGACCCTATGCCTGAGCATTTCTGGCTGCAGTTCGGTACTGACGTCGGCCCGCGACTCACCCATCGAGGATGACCGTGGCACCCGCACCATCGGCAGCAAGATCGACGACTCGTTGATCGAAACCAAGGCGGCGGTCAACATCGCCAAGGCCAACCCGGACCTGGACACCGGCTCGCACATCGTTGTCAGCAGCTACAACGGCGTCGTGCTACTGGCCGGCCAAACCCCGCGCGCCGACCTCAAGGCCCTCGCCGAGCAGACAGCCAGCCAGGTTCAACGGGTCAAGAAAGTCCACAACGAACTGCAAGTCATGCAGCCCTCCTCGATCCTGGCGCGTAACAACGACGCCTGGCTGACCACCAAGATCAAGACCCAGATGCTGGCTGACGCCAATGTCCCTGGCTCGCGCGTCAAAGTGATTACCGAGAATGGCATCGTCTACCTGCTGGGCCTCGTGACCCAGCGCGAAGGCAACGCCGCCACCAGCGTGGTACAGGGTGTTTCCGGCGTGCAGAAGATCGTCCGTCTGTTCGAGTACATCGACTGATTTCATCATTGCCGTACAGGCCCGCCCTTACAATCTGTCGCAAGGGCGGGCCCACCCGCACTGATCCCGAAACACACCTTGAAACCCCAGGATACCCACCATGAACAAGCTCCTGCCTGCCCTGCTGATCGGCGCATTCGCCACCCTGGCCGGCTGCTCCACCCCGAGCATCATCACCCTCAACGATGGCCGCGAACTGCAGACCACCGACACCCCCGAGTTCGACCGCCATTCGGGCTTTTACGAGTTCAAGCAACTCGACGGCAAGCTGAACCGCGTCAACAAGGACCAGGTGCAGAGCATCAAGGACCTGTAAGCCCAAACGGCAGACACAAAAAAGGCGATCCAACTGGATCGCCTTTTTTGTTACTTGACCACCTTCAGGCTGGGTCGGCCACTTGGGCGCGGCGGCTCTGGCGGAACATCGTCACCTGGCTGCACATCATCGTCTGGCAGATCGCCTTCATCATCGGCAGGCTCAAGTTCGAAGACCATGCCCTGACCGTTCTCCCGAGCATAGATGCCCATGATCGCGCCGACAGGCACGAAGAGCGAGTGGGAAACCCCACCAAAACGCCCCTCGAAACTCACGGCGTCATTGTCCATGTGCAAGCTGCGCACGGCGCTAGGGGAGATGTTCAGGACGATCTGACCATCACTGGCGAAACCTTGGGGCACCTGGACTGCCGGAAAATCGGCATTGACCAGCATATGCGGCGTGCAATCGTTGTCGACGATCCACTCGTGCAGTGCTCGAACCAGATAGGGGCGACTGGAGTTCATCAACGGGTCCTCTATACCTTGCGCATTTCGCGTTCTGTAGCGGACAGGCTCGCCTGGAAAGGCTCGCGGGCGAACTGTCGCTCCATGTAATCCAGCAGCGGCTTGGCCTGCCGCGGCAATTCGATCCCCATCAGCGGCAATCGCCAGAGGATGGGCAGTAGACAGCAATCGACCAGGCTTTGCTCCTCGCTCATGAAACACGCCATCTCGCCAAACAATGGCGCCACGCCGGTCAGGCTTTCGCGCAGCTCCTTGCGCACCTGGACGCGCGCCGCTTCGCTGCTGCGCGCATCGAGCAGGGTATCGACCAGCCTGCACCAGTCACGCTGGATACGGTGAATCAGCAGGCGAGTGTTACCCCGCGCCACCGGGTACACCGGCATCAGGGGCGGATGTGGGTAGCGTTCTTCGAGGTACTCCATCACCACGGTCGACTCGTACAGCGCCAGGTCACGGTCGACCAGTGTCGGCACACTGCCGTAGGGGTTCACTTCCACCAGTTTGGGCGGCAGACGATTGGCGTCGACATCGATGATCTGTACTGCCACGCCCTTCTCGGCGAGCACCAGGCGTACCCGGTGGGAGTAGTGATCAGCGGGATCGGAATAGCAGGCTAACCTGTTGGTTGCGCCCATGTAGCGCCTCCTCGCACGGGATGCTTTGTAAAACTCTAAATGAAAACGCGCCCGGCTTCCCCTAGCAATGCTGCTTGGGGGAAGCCGGGCGCGTTCAACTACCAGAAACTACTGCGTGATCAGTGCACGTCCTTCCAGTATTCGCGCTTGAGCAAGTAGGCGAACACGAAGAAGAAAGCCAGGAACAGCAAGACATAGGTGCCGATGCGCTGACTTTCCAGTTTGACCGGGTTGGCCGAATAGGCCAGGAAGGTCACCAGGTTCTTGACCTTCTCGTCGAACTGCTCGGTGGTCAGGGTACCGGATTTCTCTTCCACGGTCAGCTGGTCGCACGCTTCATGGGTCAGCGGGCTCCCCGTCAGCGGATCGAACTGCTTCTTGCCATCGATCACCGTCTGCACCTGCTTGCAACCGATCACCTGGTTACCCTGCAGCCCAACCAACACGTTCGGCATGCCCACGTTCGGGAATACCTTGTTGTTCACCCCCCAGGGACGCGACTTGTCCTCGTAGAAACTGCGCAGATAGCTGTACAGCCAGTCATTGCCACGCACCCGGGCAACCAGCGTCAGATCCGGCGGCGCCGCGCCGAACCAGGTCTTGGCATCGTTGGGCTGCATGCCAATCTGCATGTGATCGCCGATCTTGGCGCCGGTGAACACCAGCTTCTCCAGCATCAGTTCATGCGGAATGCCGAGGTCATCGGCGACCCGCTCGTAACGCTGAAACTTGGCGCTGTGGCAGCCCATGCAATAGTTGGCGAAGGTGCGCGCACCGTCTTGCAGGGCGGCTTTGTCAGTCAGGTCGATATCGACCTTGTCCAGCTCCAGGCCTTGCTCGGCAGCGAAGGAAAGGCCAGGCATCAGTGCCAGCAACAGTACTGCAATCAACTTTTTCATCAGCCAGTCACCCTTTCCGGAACCGGTTTGGTCTTCTCAAGCCTTGTGTAGAACGGCATCAGCAGGAAGTAGGCGAAGTACAGCACCGTGCACACCTGCGACAGCAAGGTACGCCCAGGCGTCGGCGCCAGTACCCCCAAAATGCCCAGGATGACGAAGGCCACGCAGAACACCAACAGCCAGACCTTGCTCAGCCAGCCCTTGTAGCGCATGGAGCGCACGGGGCTACGGTCGAGCCAGGGCAACACGAACAGTACGGCGATGGCTGCACCCATTGCGATCACGCCGAACAGCTTGTCAGGCACTGCACGCAAGATCGCGTAGAACGGTGTGAAGTACCAGACCGGCGCGATGTGCTCAGGCGTCTTGAAGGCGTTGGCCTGCTCGAAGTTCGGTTTTTCCAGGAAATAACCCCCCATTTCCGGGAAGAAGAACACCACGGCACAGAACACGAAGAGGAACACCACCACACCCACGATGTCTTTTACGGTGTAGTACGGATGGAACGGAATACCGTCGAGCGGAATGCCGTTTTCGTCCTTTTTCTTCTTGATGTCGACACCATCGGGGTTGTTCGACCCCACTTCATGCAGCGCCAGGATGTGCAGGACCACCAGGCCAAGGATCACGATGGGCAGGGCGACCACGTGCAAGGCGAAGAAGCGGTTCAAGGTGATCCCCGAGATCAGGTAGTCACCGCGAATCCATTGGGTGAGGTCACCGCCAATCACCGGAATCGCACCGAACAGCGAGATGATCACCTGGGCTCCCCAGTACGACATCTGGCCCCACGGCAGCAGGTAACCCATGAACGCCTCGGCCATCAGCGCCAGGTAGATCAGCATGCCGAACAGCCACACCAACTCACGGGGCTTCTGGTAGGAGCCGTACAGCAGCCCACGGAACATGTGCAGATAGACCACGATGAAGAACGCCGAAGCACCAGTGGAGTGCAGGTAACGCAAGATCCAGCCGTATTCAACGTCACGCATGATGTACTCGACCGAGGCGAACGCCTCTTCGGCCGAAGGGGTGAAACTCATGGTCAGCCACACACCGGTGACGATCTGATTGACCAGCACCAGAAGCGCCAGAGAGCCAAAGAAGTACAGGAAGTTGAAGTTCTTGGGCGCGTAGTACTTACTCAGGTGGTCTTCCCACATCTTGGTGGCGGGGAAGCGCGCATCGATCCACTCCATGAACTTGCTCATCATGCTTTCTCCTGGTCGACGCCGATGACGATGACATCGTCCGACTCGTACGAGTGCGGCGGCACAGGCAGGTTCAGCGGTGCCGGCTGGGACTTGTAGACGCGCCCGGCCAAGTCGTAGTGCGAGCCATGGCAAGGGCAGAAGTAGCCCCCGACCCATTTCGGGCCAAGGTCGGCCGGAGCGACTTCAGGACGGAAGGTGGGCGAGCAGCCCAGGTGGGTGCACAGGCCGACGAGGATGAGGATCTCGGGTTTGATCGAACGCACTTCGGGATCGACATAGGCCGGTTGCACCGAGGCCTTGGACTGTGGATCGGAAAGATCGCCCTCGATCTTCTTGAGATTCCCGAGGATCTCCTGCGTTCGCCGCACGATGAATACAGGCTGGCCACGCCATTCGGCGACCATCTGTTGTCCCGCTTCGACCTTGGCAATGTTGACCTTCACCGGTGCACCGGCCGCCTTGGCCTTGGCACTGGGAAACCATGACCCCACGAACGGTACCGCTGCCCCCACTGCCCCCGCCGCCCCGACCACGGATGTCGCGGCTACGAGGAAGCGGCGCCGGCCTGCGTTGACGCCGTCATTGCTCATTCAGTCCTCTCCCATCAGCTTGCTTGGCCTGTTGAAACAGGCATCTCTTTAGGTACGTCTGTGGCACTAAAAATTGGCCGCCATGGTAAGAAACAAAACCACACACTGACAAGGTGATTACCCGCCAGACGAGCTACAACCCTCGCTTTGCTTGATCTGCGTCTATGTGGCAACGTGTCACGGACATGCTGACAGGTTAGTCGAAGCCATAAAAAAAGCCCGGTTCCAAGGAACCGGGCTTTTTTTGACTGCCGAAGCGGTATTAACGCTTGGAGTACTGAGGACGCTTACGCGCTTTACGCAGACCCACTTTCTTACGCTCGACTTCACGAGCGTCGCGGGTGACGTAACCAGCACGACGCAGAGCGCCACGCAGGGTTTCGTCGTATTCCATCAGAGCGCGGGTGATACCGTGACGGATCGCACCAGCTTGACCGCTAACACCACCACCGGAAACGGTGACGTAGATGTCGAACTTCTCAACGGTCTCGGTCAGTTCCAGCGGCTGGCGAACAACCATGCGAGCAGTTTCGCGGCCGAAGAACACGTCCAGAGAACGGTTGTTGATGGAGATGTTACCGGTGCCCGGACGCAGGAAAACGCGTGCGGTTGCGGTCTTGCGACGGCCAGTGCCGTAGTTTTGAGTCGCCGACATAATGAACTATCCCGTTAGATCTTCAGTTCTTGAGGCTGCTGAGCAGTGTGTGGGTGAGCTGCACCCGCGTACACTTTCAGCTTGCGGTACATGTCGCGACCCAGCGGGTTCTTCGGCAGCATGCCTTTGACCGCGGTTTCGATGACACGCTCAGGGGCCTTGGCGATCAGCTTCTCGAAGCTGATTTCCTTGATACCGCCCGGGAAGCCGGAGTGGGAGTAGTACATTTTGTCCGAGGACTTTGCACCAGTTACACGAACCTGCTCGGCGTTGATAACGACGATGTAGTCGCCGGTGTCAACGTGAGGGGTGTATTCTGCTTTGTGCTTGCCGCGCAGACGCAGAGCGATTTCGGTAGCCAGACGACCCAGGGTCTGACCAGCGGCGTCGACTACGTACCAGTCGCGCTTTACTGTTTCTGGTTTAGCAGTAAAAGTTTTCATTCTCTAAAGCCTCAGAGGCCGCCCAGCGAAAAATAGACGGCGAATCTTACTGGATAGTGCACAGCTTGCCAAGGGCGGGCGCGCAGCCTCACACGGACGCAAGTTGGGGGCTCGGGTCGGAGCGTCCAGTGTTCGACAAAGGTTTCCTCATTCGTGGTGGTGCATCACTTCCGCCACGCGAAGAGCTGCAGAATTATCCAGATTGCACGAAAAATATCAACCTGCTTTTATGGGCATCTTTGCCAAGGAGAGTCCTCCCCGATGCAAACCCGCAAGCTCGGCCGTACCGACCTCAACGTCAGCGCCCTGTGCCTCGGCACCATGACCTGGGGCGAGCAGAACACTCAAGCAGAGGCTTTCGAGCAAATCGCCCTGGCCAAGGGCCACGGCATCAATTTCATCGACACCGCCGAAATGTACCCGGTGCCGCCGCGCCCGGAGACCTACGCCGCCACCGAGCGCATCATAGGCAACTGGTTCGCCGCCAACCGCGACCGTGACGACTGGATCCTAGCCAGCAAAGTCGCTGGCCCTGGCAACGGCATCAGCCACATCCGCGACGGCCAGCTCAAGCACAACCGCCAGCACATCGTCGCAGCGCTCGACGCAAGCCTCGAGCGCCTGCAGACCGACCGCATCGACCTGTACCAGTTGCACTGGCCCGAACGCAGCACCAATTTCTTCGGCAAGCTCGGCTACCAGCACCTGTCCAACGACCTGTTCACCCCCCTGGAAGAAACCCTCGAGGTGCTCGACGAACAGGTCCGTGCCGGCAAGATCCGTCACATCGGCCTGTCCAACGAAACGCCCTGGGGCACGATGAAGTTCCTGCAACTGGCCGAGGCGCGCGGCTGGCCAAGGGCGGTGTCGATCCAGAACCCCTACAACCTGCTCAACCGGAGCTTCGAAGTAGGCCTGGCGGAGGTCGCGATCCGCGAACAATGCGGATTGCTGGCCTACTCGCCGCTGGCGTTCGGCATGCTCTCGGGCAAGTACGAAGATGGTGCCCGCCCAGAGAACGCACGACTGACCCTGTTCAGCCGCTTCGCCCGCTACTCCAACCCGCAAACGGTGGCGGCGTGCAGCCGCTACGTGCAGGTGGCCCGCGAGCATGGCCTGGACCCGGCACAGATGGCCCTGGCCTTCGTCACTCGCCAGCCGTTCGTGACCAGCAACATCATTGGCGCCACCACGCTTGCGCAGCTGCAAAGCAACCTCGACAGCCAACCGCTGAACCTCAGCGACGAGCTACTGGCGGCGATCGAGGCGATTCATCAGGCGCAACCGAATCCGGCGCCCTGAAGGCAGGCCAAGCTTCAAGCTGCAAGTGCCAAGACAGAGCGGTCGTACCAAGGCCAGCTTTTTTCTTCTCGCTTACCGCTTGAAGCTTGCAGCTCGCGCCAAAACATAAGACGATCCAGCCGGTGTTTGACCACTATCCCTTATAAGAACAATGACAATGATGTTTACCCAACCCCCCGCGTCGCTGCGGCGCGTCAGCATCCTGGCCATTGATAACGTGTTCGCTTCGACACTGATGCAGGCCAAGGACTTCTTCCACCTGGCCAGCCTGCGCTACAGCAAGCAACTGGGCCTGGGCCTGCAACCGATGTTCGAAATCGGCCTGGTGAGCCCGGACGGCCTGCCGGTGGACAGTTTCAGTCGTGTGCAGTTACCGGTGGACGGTGGCCTGGACGATGCCGATGTGATCATTCTCCCGGCGTTCTGGGACGACTTCGACAACCTGCTGCAACGCTACCCGCAGGTGCTGCCTTGGCTGCGCGCCCAGCACGCGCGTGGCGCTGTGCTGTGCGCCGAGGCCAGCGGGGTGTTCTGGCTGGCTGAGTCCGGTCTGCTCGATGGCAAGGAAGCGACCACCTACTGGCGCTTCTTCGCCAGTTTCCAGGAGCGCTTTCCCAAGGTCCGGCTGAATCAGGACAAGCACCTGACCGACGCCGACAACCTGTACTGCGCCGGTGGAACCACCTCAGCGTGCGACCTGTATATCTATTTGATCGAGCGCTTCTGTGGCGCCAACGTGGCCCGTGCCGTGGCCCGCGATATCCTCTACGAGGTGCAGCGCAGCTATACGCCGGGGCGCATGGGTTTTGGCGGGCAAAAGCTGCACCAGGACCTGATCATCCTGCAGATCCAGCATTGGCTCGAAGAGCATTTCGCCGACAAGTTCCGTTTCGAGGACGTGGCGCGCAACCACGGCATGAGCATTCGCAACTTCATGCGCCGCTTCCAGAGTGCCACCGGCGACAAGCCGCTGCACTACCTGCAACGGCTGCGGATCGAGACAGCCAAGGGCCTGCTGTCGAGCACGCGCAAGAGCATCAAGACGATCAGCTATGAGGTGGGCTACGACGACGCGAGTTTCTTCGCCCGCTTGTTCCGTCAGCATACGGAGCTGTCGCCGAACCAATATCGGCAGCAGTTCATGCAGGAGGCCTAGGGCCTCCTGAAGCTGCAAGTTGTGAGCTGCAAGAAAAAGCGAAAAGCCAGAGCAGATCGCGGTCTGCTCTGGCTTTTTCTTGTAGCTTGCAGCTTGTAGCTTGTAGCTTGTAGCTTCGAGCTTGCAGCTTCGAGCCGCCCTCAGGGCTTGTGCGCCCGCGCCAGGAACTCGTGGGACTGCATCTCCAACAAGCGGCTCAGCGTGCGCTGGAACTCGAAGCTCAGGCGCCCACCGGTATACAGGTCCTTCAACTCCACCTCGGCCGAGATGATCAGCTTGACGTTGCGGTCATAGAACTCGTCGACCATGTTGATGAAGCGGCGCGCGATATCATCGGTGGCTACGCCCATCTGTTCCACGTTGCTCAACAACACAGCATGGAAAATCTTACCCAGCTCGATGTAGTCGTTCTGGCTACGCGGCCCATCGCACAGGGCACGGAAGTCGAACCAGGCCACGTCGTCGCATGTGCGCAGGGCTTGGATCGGGCGGTTTTCGATCATCAGCACGTCGTTCTCGACCGCCTGGGTGCACTCCGGCGTCAACGCCTTGAAGCTCGCGCGCAAGCTCTGGTGCGCGGCATCGTCGAGCGGGAAATGGAACAGCTCAGCCTGCTCCAAGTGGCGCAGACGGTAATCCACGCCACTGTCCACGTTCACCACATCGGTGTACTGCTTGATCATCGCGATCGCTGGCAGGAAGCGCGCACGCTGCAGGCCATCCTTGTACAGGCCATCCGGCACGATGTTGGAAGTAGCCACCAGCGATACGCCGTTCTTGAACAGCTCTTCCATCAACGTACCGAGGATCATCGCATCGGTGATGTCCGAGACGAAGAACTCATCGAAACAGATCACCTTGGCTTCCTGGGAGAAGCGCTTGGCGATGAGGGTCAAAGGATTCTTCTCGCCCTTGAGGGTCTTCATCTCTTCGTGCACACGCTTCATGAAGCGGTGGAAGTGCGTACGCATCTTCTCTTTGAACGGCAGCGCTTCGAAGAAGGTATCGACTAGGTAGGTCTTGCCTCGCCCTACCCCACCCCAGAAGTACAAGCCCTTGACCGGGACCTGCTCTTTCTTGCCGAACAGCTTGCCGAACACGCCCGGCTTGTTGTTCTGCGCCGCGACCAGGTCGTCGTACAGGCGCTGCAAGTGACGCACCGCAGTTTCCTGCGCCGCGTCATGGAAAAAGTCGGGACGTTTCAGATCTGCTTGATAGCGTTCTAAGGGAGTCATGATTCGTTAGCGAGGCAACAAAAAACGGGCCGTCACTGTAGCGACCGGCCCGCCTTATAGCAATGATACATGCGGCCATTTGACTCATCGCCCGCAATACGCCTGCCCTGCAGGAGCGGCCTCGTGCCGCGAAAGGGCCGCAAAGCGGCCCCAGCACCTACCGCAGATGCGTCACTCCTGGGCCGGCTGCAGCGCGTCGCGCAGGCTCTGCACCGCCGCATCACGCGCATCGCTGCTGGCGAACTGCGGCCCCTCGGCCACTTGCTCGCCGCCCAGCCACAGGCTGAAGCCCAGGCCGTCGACGCGCACATCGACCTCACCGCCCTGCTGCAATTGCTTGCTCACCGCACCTGCGCTCTTGCCGTCGGCAAAACTGCGCGACAGCAGCAACTGTTCGCCGTCGGCGGCCAGCAGGCGGAAGCGGAAGCTGCCGTCGTCATCGCGGAAGCTCACGAAACGGGCGCTCTTGGCAGCCTTCTTCTTCACCTCAGCATTGGCCTGCACGCTACTGCGGAACGAGCGCAGGCCCACCGCTTCACGCAGTTGCTCGAGGAACGGGGTAGCGGTCTTGCGCGCCTTGGCGGCACCGGCCAGGAGGATGTCTTCCAGATCCGACGGGCGGGCAATCAACTGATGGTAGTGCTCGCGTTTTTCGGCGAGCTGCCCATCGAGCAGTTGGAACAGGCGCTGCTTGGCTTCACCCCAGCCCAAGCCTTGCAACAGCTCTTCGCGGAACTCCGCGCACTGCGCCGGGGTGGAGAAGGCTTGGAACAGGGTGAACAGGTGGGCGTTATCTGGATCTTTCGCCTCACCCGGGGCACGCGAATCGGTGACGATGCGCGAGATGGCGTCCTTCATGTCCTTGGCGCTGGTGAACAACGGGATCGTGTTGTCATAGCTCTTGGACATCTTGCGACCGTCCAGGCCCGGCAGCGTCGCCACGCTCTCCTCGATCACCGCCTCTGGCAGGGCGAAGAAGTCCTTGCCCTGGCCGAACAAGTGGTTGAAGCGCTGGCCGATGTCGCGGGCCATTTCCACGTGCTGGATCTGGTCGCGGCCCACCGGCACCTTGTTGGCGTTGAACATCAGGATATCGGCGGCCATCAGCACCGGGTAGCTGAACAGGCCCATGGTCACGCCCGCATCCGGGTCTTCACCGGCCTCGACGTTCTTGTCCACCGACGCCTTGTAGGCGTGGGCGCGGTTGAGCAAGCCCTTGGCGGCGACGCAGGTCAGCAGCCAGGTAAGCTCGGGGATTTCCGGGATGTCGGACTGGCGGTAGAACGTGACCTTGTCAGGATCCAGGCCGCCAGCCAGCCAGGTAGCGGCGATTTCCAGACGCGACCGCTGGATCCGCAGCGGGTCGTCGCACTTGATCAGCGCATGGTAGTCGGCCAGGAAGTAGAACGAGTCGGCACCGGGCTGCTGGCTGGCGAGAATCGCCGGACGGATGGCCCCGGCGTAGTTGCCCAGGTGCGGAGTGCCGGTGGTGGTGATACCGGTGAGGATGCGCGTGGTCATGGTGTTCGCTTATTCAGGCTTGGCTCAATTCGAAAGGCGCGGCAGCAGCAGATCCTTCAGATCGGTCAGCTTGCCATGGAAGAAGTGTCCGCATTCTGCCACTTTCAGCAGCTCGTGGGGGCGCGACAGGGCGTCAGACCAATCGTATACCAGCTGTGGATCGACGACCTCGTCGGTGTCAGGCTGAACCACGGTCAGGGTCACGCCCTCAGGCAGCGGGAACTGCTCGGTCAGGCGCATCACCGCCGGCGCGATCATGAACAACTGCTGTAGCGCGACACCCTCGGCCTCCAACTGGCCGGCCAGGCTCGCGGCGACGAAACCACCGAACGAGAAGCCCATCAGCACCAGTGGCAACTGCGGATGCTGCTCACGCAGCCAAGCCGCAGCCGCTTGGGCGTCGGCCACTTCACCGGCGCCCATGTCGTGGCTGCCAGCGCTCTGGCCAACACCGCGATAATTGAAGCGTAGCGTCACGTAGCCAGCATCGCGGGCGGTGCGTTGCAGGGTCGAGACTACCTTGTTGAGCATGGTGCCGCCCTGGACCGGGTTGGGATGGCAGATCAGCACCGCGCCACGGGCGTCGGCCACGTCCAGGTACAAGGCTTCCAGCGGGCCGCTCGGGCCATCGATGAACAAGGGTGTTTCGCGGATAAGCAAGGCACTACTCCGTGACCTCGGGAAGGGTCGACTCGTCTAGCTGAGGAATTCTGTTCTGATTTGCGATCGCTCGCGGTATACAGCGCAGGTCTGAGCCGTTAACGTAAAGCAAAGCCGTTTATAGAGGAAGGACTCGTGGAACACTCGCTCCTTGTTTGGTTGCTGCCGACCCTGGCACTGGTCGTCGGTGTCGTCGTTGGTTTCGCGCTGGCCCGCCTGCTGCCCAATGCGGCCCCCAGCAATACACAGCGCCAGCTGGATGACATCCAGCAGCGTTTCGACACGTATCAGAACGAAGTGGTCACCCACTTCAACAGCACTGCCTCGCTGGTGCGCAAACTGACCCAAAGCTATCAGGACGTTCAGGATCATCTGGCCGATGGTGCAAACCGCCTGGCCCTGGACGAACTGACTCGTCAGCGCCTGCTGGCCTCCTTGCATTCCGAAGCCGCCCAGGGTCAGCGCGACCGCCTGACGCCGCCGAAGGACACTGCCGAAGTGCCGCGCGACTACGCACCTAAGGTGCCAAACTCGCCGGGCATGCTCGACGAGAGCTACGGCCTCAAGCGTTGATGCAGCGATAGACCAAAAGGCCGCGCAAGCGGCCTTTTTCATGGGTCAAATTCACGATCAACCCGCACAACACCGCTCAACACACCTTCAGCGCCTGCCCCACATCCGCCAGCAAGTCCTCGATATCCTCCAACCCCACGGACAAGCGCACCAGCCCCTCCGAAATCCCGTGCTCAGCCCGCTGATCGGGCGTGTAACTGGAGTGGGTCATGCTCGCCGGATGCTGTGCCAGCGACTCGGCATCACCCAGGCTCACCGCCCGACTGAACAGTTGCAGCGCATTCATGAAGCGCCGCCCCGCCGCAATGCCACCCTTGAGCTCGAACGCGATCATCCCGCCTGGCAGACGCATCTGCCGCTGGGCCAGCGCATGCTGGGGGAAAGACGGCAGGCCTGGATAGCGAATCAGCTCGACCTGCGCTTGGCGTGCCAGGTAATCAGCCATCTGCTCGGCATTCTCGCAGTGGCGATCCATGCGCAGGGCGAGGGTCTTGATACCGCGCATCAACAGCGACGCATCGTGCGGCGACAGCACCGCGCCGGTCATGTCCTTGAGCCCCTCCAGGCGGATCCGGTCGATCAACGCCTTGCGCCCGACCACCAGCCCTGCGGTGATATCACCGTGGCCAGACAGGTACTTGGTCGCCGAATGCACCACCAAGTCTGCCCCAAGCTCCAGCGGCCGCTGCAGGTAAGGCGTGCAGTAGGTATTGTCGACCACCAGGGTCAGATCACAACCATGCACCGCCTCGGCCACGGCAGCGATATCCACCAGCTGCATGTTGGGGTTGGCTGGCGTTTCGAAGTAGATCACCCGTGTTTTAGGGGTAATGGCTGCCTTGAGTGCCTGTACATCGTTCAAGTCGACATGCCGGATCGTCACGCCGAACGCGCCGATACCGTGGTGCATGAATGCGAAGGTGCAGCCATACAGTGTACGCCCGACGATCAACTCATCCCCGGGACGCAGCAAGGTCCACAGGGTCGCGGTGATCGCGCCCATCCCCGAAGCCAGGGCCAGGGCAGCCTCCCCGCCTTCGAGCGAGGCCATGCGCTGCTCCAGCAGGGCCAAGGTGGGGTTGGAGATGCGGCTGTAGAAATGCCCACCCTCTTCACCAGCAAAGCACGCCGCGCCGTACTCGACACTGGGAAAGGCATAAGTCGCGGTCTGGTACACCGGCGGCACCAGAGCACCGCCGTGCGAAAGCGGGTCGTAGCCGTGGTGGATGGCCCGCGTGGAAAAACCAGTGGAGTGGGAGTCGTCCATGCCAACAGCCTCTGAGGGTTTGTTATAAGCTTATGCCACTAACCCGCCGCGATTTTTCCAATTTTGCCCCGTGAATCGCGGCTGCTCGGCAATCAAAACAATAAAAAACCCGACTGGAGGGCAAGACATGCCTTCGACCCTCGACCGTACCGACCGCGCTTTGCTCGCTGCCCTGCAAGACAACGCGCGCCTGACCATCGCCGAACTCGCCGACCAGGTCGCCCTGACCACATCGCCGTGCTGGCGGCGGGTCAAGCTGCTGGAGGACAACGGCTACATCACCGGCTACCAAGCCGTGCTCTCGCCCAAGTCGCTGGGCTTCGGCATCACGGCGTTCGTCAGCATCATGATGGAGTCGCACACCAAGGACATGGCCCTGGCGTTCGAGCAGCGGCTCATGGAAATTCCCGAAATCGTGGCCTGCCACAACATTTCAGGCCGCTATGACTTCCTGCTGGAGATCCTGGCGCGGGATCTGGAGTCGTTTGGCGAATTCACCCGGGAGGTGCTGCAGCGACTGCCGGGGGTGAAGGAGATCTATTCGAGTTTTTCGTACAAGGCAGTGAAGGAGCGGCGGGTGATTCCGGTATCGGAAAAGCATATTTGAGAAACCGATGCTTCGGACCTGATCCATCACCCGGTATCCGACACGCAACGTTGCGCCCAGGTAAGGCATTGCACAAGACCGGAGCCTCCCTACACTGGGAGTGGACACAAAACAAAAACCCCGCCGAAGCGGGGTTTTCATTACGACCCTAGCGGTTAGATCGCGCCACGCTGACGCAGCACATCCAGCACCAGCTTCACGCCTTCATCAACGCTGACCGACTGGGTGTCGATCACCAGGTCCGCATCCAGCGGCACGTCGAACGGGAAACTTTCGCCTGGGATGTTGTCGCCACCGGCAGCGTACAGACCTTGCGGATCACGCTCGCGGCAGACCAGCGGGGAAGCCTGGACGTAAACGGTCACCAGACGCTCCTTACCGATCAGCGCCTTGGCCTGCTCGCGGCCTTCGGCATCCGGGGCGACGAACGCGGCCAGGGTCAGCAGGCCGGCTTCGTTGAACTGGCGCGCCACATGCGCGGCGCGGCGCCAGTTCTCGGTGCGGCCCGCGCGATCCTGCGCCAGGCCTTTGTTCAGGTCGTGGCGCAGGTTCTGGCCATCGAGCACGTAGACCGCACGCCCCATGTCGAACAGCTTGCGCTCCACGGCGTAAGCCAAGGTGCTCTTGCCCGCGCCGGACAGGCCGCTGAACAGCACAGTGGCTGGCTGCTGGCCGAAACGCAGGGCGCGCTCTTCGGTGGAAACGTGGGCCAGTTTGCCGTGCTGACCACTGCTACCGTGCGGCAGTACCGCAGGCGCGATGATCATGCCGGCGCCAACGGTGCCGTTGGTCAGACGGTCGATGACGATGAACGCGCCCGTGGTGCGGTTGCTCTCGTAGCCGTCCAGGGCGATGGCGCTGTCCAGCGAAACCTTCACCCGGCCAATCTCGTTCAATTGCAGGGCACTGGCAGCGCCCTGCTCCAGGGTGTTCACATCGACCTTGTGGGTGATGCTGGCGATCGAGCCTGGTACATAGCTGGTAGCGCGCTTGATGTCGTACTTCTTGCCTGGGAGCATCGGCTCCTCGGCCATCCACACCAGCATGGCGTCGAACTGGTCGGCCACCTGCGGCACGTTGTCGGCATGCACCAGCAGGTCGCCACGGGAGATGTCGATCTCGTCTTCCATGGTGAGGGTGACCGCCTGGCCTGGGCCTGCGTTCTCCAGCTCGCCTTCGTAGGTGACGATCGACTTGACCCGGCTGCTCTTGCCCGACGGCAGCACGACGATTTCATCGCCCTTGTGCACCACGCCACCGGCGATGGTACCGGCGAAGCCACGGAAGTTCAGGTTCGGGCGGTTGACGTACTGCACCGGGAAACGCAGGTCGGTAACGTTGCGGTCGGCGGCGATCTCGACGGTCTCGAGGATTTCCATCAGCGCCGGCCCGGTGTACCACGGCGAACGCTCGCTGCGGTTGACCACGTTGTCGCCCTTGAGCGCCGACATCGGTACGAAGTGCAGGCTCGAAGGCTTGAGGTTGATGCCCTCGGCGAACTTCAGGTAGTCGGCCTTGATGGACTCGAACACCTGCTCGTCGAAGTTCTTCAGGTCCATCTTGTTGATGGCCACGACGATGTGCTTGATGCCCAGCAGGGACGCGATGTAGCTGTGGCGGCGGGTCTGGGTCTGCACGCCGTAGCGGGCATCGACCAGGATGATCGCCAGGTCACAGGTGGACGCACCGGTGGCCATGTTGCGGGTGTACTGCTCGTGGCCCGGGGTATCGGCGATGATGAACTTGCGTTTGGCGGTGGAGAAGTAGCGGTACGCGACATCGATGGTGATGCCCTGCTCGCGCTCGGCCTGCAGGCCGTCCACCAGCAAGGCCAGGTCGACTTCCTCGCCCGTGGTGCCGGATTTCTTGGAGTCGCGGGTGATGGCCTCGAGGTGGTCCTCGTAGATCATCTTGGAGTCATGCAGCAGGCGCCCGATCAGGGTGCTCTTGCCGTCATCCACGTTGCCGCAGGTGAGGAAACGCAGCAGTTCTTTACGCTCGTGCTGAGCCAGATAAGCGAGGATGTCTTCGCTGATCAAATCGGATTGGTGCGACATGGAGTAACCCTGAAAATTAGAAGTAGCCCTGACGTTTCTTGTCTTCCATGGAGCCTGCGCCATCGTGGTCGATGACCCGGCCCTGACGCTCGGAAGTACGCGTCAGCAGCATTTCCTGAATGATGTCGGTCAGCGTTTCGGCCTCGGACTCGACAGCGCCCGTCAACGGGTAGCAGCCGAGGGTACGGAAACGCACCTTCTTCTTGACGATGCGGGCTTTCTCTTCCTCGGAGAGGTGCTCGAGGATGCGCGCGTCGTCGATCATGATCAGGGTGCCGTTCTTCTCGATGACTTCACGCTCGGCAGCGAAGTACAGCGGCACGATCGGGATGCCTTCGAGGTAGATGTACTGCCAGATGTCCAGCTCGGTCCAGTTCGACAGCGGGAAGACGCGAATCGATTCGCCCTTGTTGACCTTGCCGTTGTAGATGTTCCACAGCTCCGGGCGCTGGTTCTTTGGGTCCCAGCGGTGCTTGCTGTCGCGGAACGAGTAGACGCGCTCCTTGGCGCGGGACTTCTCTTCATCGCGACGCGCACCACCGAAGGCGGCATCGAAGCCATGCTTGTCCAGCGCCTGCTTCAGACCCTGGGTCTTCATGATGTCAGTGTGCTTGGAACTGCCATGGGTGAACGGGTTGATGCCCTGCGCCACACCCTCAGGGTTGACGTGAGTGATCAGGTCCAGGCCCATGTCCTCGACCATCTTGTCGCGGAAACGGTACATCTCCTGGAATTTCCACTGGGTATCGACGTGCATCACCGGGAACGGCAGCTTGCCTGGGAAGAAGGCCTTGCGCGCCAGGTGCAGCATGACCGCGGAATCCTTGCCGATCGAGTACAGCATCACCGGGTTATCGAACTCGGCGGCCACCTCGCGGATGATGTGGATGCTCTCCGCCTCCAGCTGTTTCAAGTGCGTCAGATTGTCGACCATGGCTACTCACGTAAAACGATCTTATGGACGGCCTGCGGGCCGTGTTCGAGCGAGCCACTTTATCACAGCGCCTGATTCTATTTAGACGGCGAGCTAGATCGAAACAATCTAACCATATGACTGGGGGTTTGGCTCAGGCCCACGGAGGGCTTAGATAGGATTGGGACAGTCGATGAACAGATGCTCCAGGGCGAATCGGCGCGCTAGGTATTCGCCCAGCGCCTGCACGCCATAGCGCTCGGTGGCGTGGTGCCCGGCGGCGATGAAACTGATACCGTTCTCACGCGCGCTGTGGAAGGTCTGCTCGGAGGCCTCGCCGCTGATGAACAGGTCAACGCCAGCGGCGATGGCCGTATCGATATAGCCCTGCCCACCGCCTGTGCACCAGCCGACCCTGCGGATCATCTGCTCGCCTTCGATGAGCAGCGGCTCACGCCCCATCGCTTCCTGCACCCGACGGGCGAAGTCGCGCGCCGAGAGCGGTTCGGCCAGCGACCCTACCAGGCCGACGACCTTGGGATTGGCAGGATCCAACGGTCCTTCGACGGTAATCTCCAACTGCCGCGCCAGTTGCACGTTGTTACCGACGTCCGGGTGTACGTCCAGCGGCAGGTGGTAGGCCAGCAGGCTGATATCGTGCTTGAGCAGGGTTTTCAGGCGGCGCTGCTTCATGCCGGTGATGCAAGGGTTTTCGCCCTTCCAGAAATACCCGTGATGGACCAATACCAGGTCTGCATCCGCCTCGACCGCGGCATCCAGCAGTGCCTGGCTGGCGGTGACGCCGCTGACGATACGGCTGACCTGCGGACGGCCCTCGACCTGCAAGCCATTGGGGCAGTAGTCCTGGATCTTCGCGCTGCCCAGGTAGCGCTCGGCTTCCTCGACCAGGGTATTGAGGGCGACGGCCATGAAAATCTCCTCGAAATCTGCGTTTTTGCGGGTTTCAACACCCGTATAATGGCCGCCATTATGGGCCGTCGCCGACCTCGGGGGAACCGCTGCCAGGTTCTCCGTACACCGCGTACACTCGCCCCCATGCCACGCTTGCGGGCGCCGTGGGCCGGGCTTGCGCGATGATATCGCAAGCCGTCGCCGCCCGACTTTTTCAGGTGTATCATCGCGCGCGCTTGCGCCCTGGGCCGCACTGAAGCGGCCCGCGCCCTACTTCCAGGACTCGTTCATGTTCAAGGCTCTGCGTTACTTCGGCTGGCCCCTGCTTACCGGCGTACTGATCGCCATCCTGATCATCCAGCGTTTCCCGCAATGGGTCGGCCTGCCGAGCCAGGACGTCAACCTGCAGCAGGCGCCACAGACCACTCGCATCATGCAGGGCCCGGTGTCCTACGCCGATGCCGTGACACTTGCCGCCCCAGCGGTGGTCAACCTGTACACCACCAAGGTGGTGAACAAGAGCACCCATCCACTGTTCGAAGACCCCCAGTTCCGCCGCTTCTTCGGTGACAACCTGCCTAAGCAGAAACGCTGGGAGTCGAGCCTGGGTTCGGCGGTGATCATGAGCCCCGAAGGCTACCTGTTGACCAACAACCACGTTACCAGCGGCGCCGATCAGATCGTCGTTGCCCTGAAGGATGGCCGCGAAACCCTGGCTCGGGTCATCGGCAGCGACCCGGAAACCGACCTGGCGGTACTGAAGATCGACCTGAAGAACCTGCCAGCGATCACCATCGGCCGCTCCGACACTATTCATATCGGCGACGTCACCCTGGCCATCGGCAACCCATTCGGGGTTGGCCAGACCGTGACCATGGGCATCATCAGTGCCACAGGCCGCAACCAACTGGGCCTTAACAACTACGAAGACTTCATACAGACCGACGCTGCGATCAACCCGGGCAACTCGGGCGGCGCGCTGGTCGACGCCAATGGCAATCTGGTGGGCATCAACACGGCAATCTTCTCCAAGTCTGGCGGCTCCCAGGGCATCGGCTTCGCCATCCCGGTCAAGCTGGCCCTGGAGGTAATGAAGTCGATCGTCGAGCATGGCCAGGTGATACGTGGCTGGCTCGGCATCGAGGTGCAGCCGCTGAGCCAGGAACTGGCTGAGTCGTTCGGCATGCAGGGGCGTCCGGGCATCGTGGTGGCAGGGATCTTCCGCGACGGGCCGGCGGCGCGTGCGGGCCTACAGCTAGGCGATGTGATTTTGAGCATCAACGGCGAACCGGCCGGCGACGGACGTAAGTCGATGAACCAGGTAGCACGGATCAAGCCGACCGACAAAATCACCATCGAGGTGATGCGCAACGGCAAGCAGATCAAGTTGATCGCCGAGGTGGGGCTGCGTCCGCCACCGGCGCCGGTGACTGCGCAGGAAGAGAAGTAAGCACATTGCCTGGGGCTGCGGTGCAGCCCTGTAGGAGATCACCCAGCCCTTTGGGCTGCGCTGTCGCGCAGAGAACTGATTTCGCAAGCGCTCCGCGTACCCTGTGGGAGCGGCGGTTCGGCGCCCCGACTTGCCCGCGAAGCAGGCGACTCGGTGGATGGCACCGGCTTTGCCGGTGTTCGCGGGCAAGCCCGCTCCCACAGATTCCTTCTAAATCAACAAGTTATGTGTAGTTCTATGAGAGCGGCCTTGTGCCGCAATGGGGCGCGTAGCGGCCCCAAGGATTCAGCTTCGCAGCCAATACCCCCGGGGCCGCTTTGCGGCCCTTTCCGGCCGGTCCGGCGCCCCGGCAAGGCCGCTCCTACAGTTGATCGTGTCAGCTACCCATTCGCATCAATGCAGGATCTGGCTCAGGAACAGCTTGGTCCGATCACTGCGCGGCCGGTCGAAGAAATCATCCGGCGCGGCCTGCTCGACGATCTCGCCTTTGTCCATGAAGATCACCCGGTTCGCTACGGTGCGGGCAAAGCCCATCTCATGGGTCACGCAGAGCATGGTCATGCCGTCTTCGGCCAGGCTGACCATGGTGTCGAGCACCTCCTTCACCATCTCCGGGTCCAGCGCCGAGGTCGGCTCGTCGAACAGCATGATCTTCGGCTTCATGCACAGTGCCCGGGCAATCGCCACGCGCTGCTGCTGACCACCGGACAACTGCCCCGGATACTTGTTTGCCTGCTCTGGAATGCGCACGCGCTCAAGGAAGTGCATGGCGATTTCCTCGGCCTTGCGCCGCGGCATCTTGCGCACCCACATCGGCGCCAGGGTGCAGTTTTCCAGGATGGTCAGGTGCGGGAACAGGTTGAAGTGCTGGAACACCATGCCCACCTCGCGGCGGATGGCCTCGATCTGCTTGAGGTCGTTGGTCAGCTCCACGCCATCGACGACGATGCGCCCTTGTTGATGCTCCTCCAGCCGATTGAGGCAACGGATGGTGGTGGACTTGCCCGAGCCCGATGGCCCGCACAGCACGATGCGCTCGCCCTGACGCACGTTCAGGTTGATGTCCTTGAGCACGTGGAACTGGCCATACCACTTGTTCACGCCCTGCATCTGGATGATGCCTTCGGGGCCGGCAGGCTGCTTGATCGCTTCACTCATTTCGAAACTCCTAACGCTTGTGGCCAGTGTCCAGCTTGCGCTCCAGGTGCATGGAGTAGCGGGACATACCGAAACAGAAAATCCAGAACACCAGGGCCGCGAACACGTAGCCCTCGGTAGCCATGCCCAGCCAGGCCGGGTCTGCGGCGGCTTGCTTGACGCTGTTGAGCAGGTCGAACAGGCCGATGATGATCACAAGGCTGGTGTCCTTGAACAGGGCGATGAAGGTGTTGACGATACCGGGGATCACCAGCTTGAGCGCCTGGGGCAGGATGACCAGGCCCATCGCCCGCCAGTAGCCCAGCCCCATGGCAGCGGCTGCTTCGTACTGGCCCTTGGGGATGGCCTGCAAGCCACCGCGCACCACTTCGGCGATGTACGCCGACTGGAACAGGATCACGCCGATCATCGCCCGCAGCAGCTTGTCGAAGCTCATGCCTTCTGGCAGGAACAGCGGCAGCATCACCGAGGACATGAACAGCACGGTGATCAACGGCACGCCGCGCCAGAACTCGATGAAGGTCACGCAGACCACCTTCACCGCCGGCAGGTTGGAGCGCCGCCCCAGCGCCAGCAGGATACCCAGCGGCAAGGCGCCGACGATGCCCACAGTGGCGATCACCAAGGTCAGCATCAAGCCGCCCCATTGGCTGGTGGACACGTTGTCGAGCCCCAGCGCACCGCCGTGCAGCAGGGTGTAGGCGATGATCGGGTACAGCACCAGGAAACCCAGGCCGTATACCGCCTTGCGCGGGAAGCGCTTGATGAACAACGGCGCAGCACCGAGCACCGCCAGCCAGACGGTCAGATCGACCCGCCAGCGCAACTCTGCCGGGTAGTAGCCGTACATGAACTGACCGAAGCGTTGTTGCACGAACACCCAGCAGGCGCCTTCCTTGGTGCAATCGGCACGGGTGGTGCCCACCCAGTTGGCGTCGATGAACGCCCATTGCACCAGCGGCGGCACGATCAGCCACACCAGGTACAGCGCGAACAACGTCAGCAGTGTGTTGAGCCAGTTGGAGAACAGGTTCGCCCGCATCCAGGCGAGCACGCCCACGGTTTTCACCGGTGGCGGCATATCAGGTTTGAAAACATGGGCTGTCACGGTTGGACCCTCACCGCTCGATCAGCGCGATGCGCTTGTTGTACCAGTTCATCAGCAGCGAAATGCTGATGCTGATGGCGAGATAGACGCTCATGGTGATGGCGATCACCTCGATGGCCTGGCCGGTCTGGTTGAGCACGGTACCGGCGAACAGCGAGACCATCTCGGGGTAGCCGATACCGGCGGCCAGCGAGGAGTTCTTCGCCAGGTTCAGGTACTGGCTGGTCAGCGGCGGAATGATCACCCGCAGCGCCTGCGGGATGATCACCTTGCGCAGCGTCGGGCCTTCGCGCAGCCCCAGCGAGCGGGCAGCCTCGGTCTGGCCGTGACTGACCGAGCGGATGCCCGAGCGCACGATCTCAGCGATGAACGCGGCGGTATAGATGGTCAGCGCCAGGGTCAGGGCCAACAACTCGGGGATCAGCACCCAGCCGCCAACGAAGTTGAAGCCCTTGAGTTCAGGCATTTCCCAATGCACCGGGCTGCCGAACAGCGCGGCACACACCCCGGGGATACCCATGAACATCAGCAGGCCGACCCAGAACTTGTGGAATGGCTCGCCGGTCTGCTCGAAGCGTTGGTTGGCATAACGCACCATCACCGCGATGGCGACGATCGCCAGCAGCAGCGCCACCACGAACGGCCAGAAGCCCTCGGCCATCGAGGCGCCGGGCATATTCAGGCCACGGTTGCTGATGAAGAAGGTGTCGTCGATATTGATGCTGCCGCGCGGCCCCGGCAGGGTGAGGAACACCGCGAAGTACCAGAACAGGATCTGCAGCAGTGGCGGGATGTTGCGGAAGGTCTCCACGTACACCGTGGCCAGCTTGTTGATCATCCAGTTCGGGGACAGGCGTGCCACGCCGATGATGAAGCCCAGCAAAGTGGCCAGGATGATGCCGATGAAGGTGACCAGCAGCGTGTTGAGCAGGCCGATCAGGAACACCCGGGCGTAGCTGTCCGATTCCACGTAGGGGATCAGGTGCTGGGCGATGCCGAAGCCCGCGCTGCGCTCGAGGAAGTCGAAGCCGGAGGTGATGCCCCGGTGTTGCAGGTTGGTTTGCGTGTTATGGAACAGGTACCAGCCCAGGCCGACCACGAAGACCACCGTGACGATCTGGAACAGCCACGCGCGCACCCGTGGATCGCTCAGGGAAAAACCCTTTTGTGCGCCGATTCGATTTTGCATGAAGTGCCCCGGAAAGAAGGGATTCGAACGACCCGCGGCGGCAGGGTGCCGCCGCGGGGAGCAGCCATCAGCGCACAGGAGGCGCGTACTGGATGCCGCCGTTGTTCCACAGGGCGTTCAGACCACGGTCGATCTTCAGGTCGGTGCTCTGGCCCAGGTTCTTCTCGAACACTTCGCCGTAGTTGCCGACTTGCTTGACGATCTGCACGACCCAGTCCTTCGGCAGCTTCAAGTCCTTGCCATACTCGCCGTCACCACCCAGCAGACGGGCGACATCCGGGTTCTTGGTGGACTTGGCTTCAGCCTCGACGTTCTTCGAGGTGACGCCAGCCTCTTCAGCGTTGAGCATGGCGAAGAGGGTCCACTTGACGATGCTGAACCACTCCTCGTCGCCCTTGCGCACGACCGGGCCCAAAGGCTCCTTGGAGATGGTTTCCGGCAGCACGACGTACTCGGTCGGGGCGGCGAGCTTGGAGCGCTGGGCGAACAGCTGCGACTTGTCCGAGGTCAGCACGTCGCAACGGCCCGACTCCAGCGACTTGGCGCTCTCGTCGGAGGTGTCGAAGGTGATCGGGGTGTACTTGAGGTTATTGGCACGGAAGAAGTCCGAGACGTTCAGCTCGGTGGTGGTACCGGCCTGGATACAGATGGTCGCGCCGTCGAGTTCCTTGGCGCTGGAGACGCCAAGCTTCTTGTTGACCAGGAAGCCTACGCCGTCGTAGTAGGTGACGCCGGCGAACATCAGGCCCATGCCGGCATCGCGCGAGCTGGTCCAGGTGGTGTTACGCGACAGCACGTCGACTTCGCCGGACTGCAACGCAGTGAAGCGCTCCTTGGCGTTGAGCTGGCTGAACTTGACCTTGGTGGCATCCCCGAAAACGGCGGCGGCCACGGCGCGGCACACGTCGGCGTCGATGCCGACGATCTTGCCTTGGGCGTCAGGTACCGAGAAGCCCGGCAGACCATCGCTCACGCCACACTGGACGAAGCCCTTCTTCTTCACCGCATCGAGTGTGGCGCCGGCCTGGGCGAAGCTGGTGGCGCCCAGCGCGGCGGCAGCGGTCAGGACTGCCAGGGTGGTTTTCAACATCTTCATTCACAACCTCCAAATCGCTCTTGTTGTACGAGCCGGAATTGCACCGCACCCTTATGAGGCGCATCCGACCCCTTGTTGGCTTGTTCTTGGGTCAATTGGCGCAATGAGCTGTTCTGTGACAGCCTTCGAATCATACGAAGAGGTGTTACCTATACAGGTCCACCCATTCGCATGAGTCAAGACATAGCAAAGCGCGTACCACAGTCGAAGGCTTAAGCGATTAAGCGGGAGTCAAGTAGGAAAAGTTGTAGAGTTGCGACATCTTTTTCTGGCATTAACCCTCCCTGCCTTCTTTTTACGCACTTAATGTGAACGCACGCACTTTTTCGGAGCAGTGATGACCCAACCGTTGATTCTCGAACCCCAGCAAACCGCAGACGCATGTGTGATCTGGTTGCACGGCCTGGGCGCCGACCGTTACGACTTCCTACCGGTCGCCGAATTCATGCAGGAACGCTTGCCCAGCACCCGGTTCATCATGCCCCAGGCCCCTACCCGCGCAGTGACCATCAACGGCGGCTACGCCATGCCCAGTTGGTACGACATCAAGGCCATGACCCCGGCCCGGGCAATCGATGAAGCGCAACTGGACGAGTCGGCCGAGCAGGTCATCGCGCTCATCAAGGACGAGCAAGCCAAGGGCATCAGCCTGTCGCGGATCTTCCTGGCGGGCTTCTCCCAAGGCGGGGCCGTGGTCCTGCACACTGCTTATATAAAGTGGCAAGAGGCGCTGGGCGGGGTGATTGCCTTGTCGACCTACGCGCCGACCTTCAACGATGCCCAGCAACTGAGCGCCTGTCAGCAGCGCACCCCGGCGCTGTGCCTGCATGGCGTGCATGACCCGGTGGTGATTCCGTCGATGGGCCGCACCGCGTTCGAATACCTCAACACCTGGGGCGTGGCCGCGCGTTGGCACGAGTACCCGATGGAGCACGAAGTGGTGGTCGAAGAACTCAGCGACATCCACGCCTGGCTGAGCAAGCAGTTGCAGTGAGCCTGTAGTCCGTCGCGCCTGCCACTACGCCGCGCCCGTTTCTTGCATTACACTGCCCGGCGTACATTCCTTAATCAGTTGACGAGACGACCGTGCTCAAGGCACTCAAGAAAATATTCGCCAAGGGTGACGCCGCCGAGCCTGTCCCCGTGACCGCACCCACACCCGCTGCGCAACCGGCGCCAGCTGCCGCGCGCACGCCCGCCAAGCCGAAGCCACCGAGCAAGCCACGCGGCGAGGCAAAACCCACGCAGGCCGCGCCCAGCGAGCCGCCCGCCGCGCCCAAGCCGCGCCGTGAGCGCAAGCCCAAACCCCAAGCCAGCCTGTGGAAGCCCGAGGACTTCGTGGTCGAGCCTCAGGAAGGCAAGACCCGTTTCCACGACTTCAAGCTCTCCAACGAGCTGATGCACGCCATCCACGACCTGGGTTTCCCCTACTGCACGCCTATCCAGGCACAGGTGCTCGGCTATACCCTGCGTGGCCAGGACGCCATTGGCCGTGCCCAGACCGGCACCGGCAAGACCGCTGCGTTCCTGATCTCGATCATTTCGCAACTGCAGCAGGTGCCACCGCCCAAGGAACGCTACATGGGTGAACCGCGGGCGCTGATCATCGCCCCGACCCGCGAGCTGGTGGTACAGATCGCCAAGGATGCCGCCGCACTGACCAAGTACAGCGGCCTGAACGTGATGAGCTTCGTCGGCGGCATGGACTTCGACAAGCAGCTCAAGGCCCTGGAGGCGCGTCACTGCGACATCCTGGTGGCCACACCGGGCCGCCTGCTGGACTTCAACCAGCGCGGCGAGGTGCACCTGGACATGGTCGAGGTGATGGTGCTGGACGAAGCCGACCGCATGCTCGACATGGGCTTTATCCCCCAAGTCCGGCAAATCATCCGCCAGACCCCACCCAAGAGCGAACGCCAGACCCTGCTGTTCTCGGCCACTTTCACCGACGATGTGATGAACCTGGCCAAGCAGTGGACCACCAACCCGGCCATCGTCGAGATCGAGCCGGAAAACGTGGCCAGCGAGACGGTCGAGCAGCACGTCTACGCCGTGGCCGGCAGCGACAAATACAAGCTGCTGTACAACCTGGTGACGCAGCACAAGTGGGAACGGGTGATGGTCTTCGCCAACCGCAAGGACGAGGTGCGCCGCATCGAAGAGAAACTGGTGCGCGACGGCATAAACGCCGCTCAGCTGTCGGGCGATGTGCCGCAACACAAACGCATCCGCACCCTGGAAAACTTCCGCGAAGGGCGCATCACCGTGCTGGTGGCCACCGATGTCGCTGGCCGGGGTATCCACATCGATGGCATCAGCCACGTGATCAACTTCACCCTGCCGGAAGACCCGGACGACTACGTGCACCGCATCGGTCGTACCGGCCGGGCCGGCACCAGTGGGGTGTCGATCAGCTTTGCCGGCGAAGATGATTCCTACCAGTTGCCGGCAATCGAAGAGCTGCTGGGGCGCAAGATCAAATGCGAAATGCCACCGGATGAGTTGCTCACGCCGGTCCCGCGCAAACACCACTGATCGGCGCTCCGATTTACCCGCGAACCGGGGCCCAGCCCCGGCCATCGCTCAACAATCTACCACCGCTGCGCCGCATCCTGGTCACTCTGCTTGCCTTCGACCCACCGGGGCCCTTCCTGGGTATTTTCTTTCTTCCAGAACGGCGCCCGGGTCTTGAGGTAATCCATGATGAAGTTGCAGGCATCGAACGCCGCCTGCCGGTGCGCGCTGGCGACCCCGACGAAGACGATCGGCTCGCCCGGCTCCAACGCCCCGATCCGGTGCAGCACCTCGACCTTGAGCAGCGGCCAGCGCCCCTCGGCTTCGACCACGATCTTGGCCAACGCCTTCTCGGTCATGCCCGGATAGTGCTCGAGGAACATCCCTGCCACCTCGCGACCGTCGTTGAAGTCACGCACATAGCCGACAAAACCCACCACTGCCCCGACGCCGACGTTGGCGGCGTGCATGGTATTGACCTCCAACCCCGGATCGAAGGCAGATTGCTGAACCCGTACGCCCATGTTCAGCCTCCGGTCACCGGTGGGAAGAAGGCCACCTCATCGCCGTCCTCAAGCGGTTCGTCGAGCCTGCACAGCTCTTCGTTGCGCGCACACATGAGGTTCTGCTCGGCCAGTAGTGCATAGTGCCCGCCCTTGGCTACCAAGGTCTGGCGCACATCGTCGAGCACCGCGAATTCACCGTCGAGGCGTTCACCATCGAGCCCGAGTAGTTCGCGGTAGCGCGCGAAATACAGCACCTTGATCTTCATCAGCCCTGCACCTTGTAGTGGCCGCTCTTACCGCCCGTCTTCTCCAGCAGGCGCACCTGTTCGATGACCATGCCCTTGTCCACCGCCTTGCACATGTCGTAGAGAGTCAACGCGGCAACGCTGGCGGCGGTCAGCGCTTCCATCTCCACGCCAGTCTGCCCGGCCAGCTTGCAGCGCGCGGTGATATGCACCGTCTGCTCATCTTCGGCGACCAGCTCGACCTTGACGCTGGTGAGCATCAGCGGGTGACACAGCGGGATCAGGTCGCTGGTCTTCTTCGCCGCCTGGATGCCGGCGATACGCGCCACGGCGAACACATCGCCCTTGGGGTGTTGGCCATCGACGATCATACGCAGCGTGGTGGGCAACATGCGCACACGCGCCTCGGCGATCGCCTCGCGGGCGGTCACGGCCTTTTCGGTGACGTCGACCATGTTGGCGCGCCCCTGGGAATCAAGATGGGTCAGCACAGCTTTGCTCCTGGGAAGGGAGCCTGAAGTTTAAACCCGCCGGTCAAGTTCCCGCATAAAAATATTGCCGCCAGGCTGGGCCGGCACAGCGACACATAAAATGCAAAAATATAATTTCAAAACAACAATAAAATTACTATTTTCGATAATTAGCTTATTCCAAAAAAACCCTTCCAATGGTTTTTTTATGGGATTAAGTTCGCTTAACCAGCCGGTCCCACCTGCCGTCCCTTCCCTCGAACACGCTTTTCAGCTGCACCCTCGCCACGGGCCAGTGCCAGGCTTAATGAATGAGTTCTGACATGCCAGCAACCGCCTCTTCTATACATCGCCACACACTCACCCTGTCACTGCTACTGGCGGCCATCCCCACCGCCAGCCACGCCGCGAGCGAAGACACCCAGCTCGGCACGGTCACGGTGATTTCCACCGGCGTGCGCGGCCAGGAGCGCACACTGGCCGACAGCCCGGCGCCGATTGACGTGATCAACAGCGAACAACTGCTCAAGACCGGGCGCGCCGAGCTGTCTGAGGCGATTTCCAAACTGCTGCCGTCGTTCAACTTCGGCACCAACATCGCCGGCTACAACTCGGTGACCCGGCCCTTGAGCAACCGCAGCCTGGGTCCTGCCTACACCCTGGTGCTGGTCAACGGCAAACGCCGCCACAATGGCGCCACCGGCCAACGCGGGTCGATCGACAACAGTGGCGCCAATGCCGTGGATATCGACCTGATACCGGTCAGCGCGGTCGACCATATCGAAGTGCTCAAGGACAGCGCCGCCGCGCAGTATGGGTCCGATGCCGTGGCCGGGGTGATCAACATCATCCTCAAGTCCAGCAGCGTCGGCGGGCATGTCGAGAGCAGCTACGGCAAGCTGTTCTCCGGCCAGGGCGAAACCCTCAAGCTGGCAGGCGACCAAGGCTTCAGCCTCGGCGAGGGCGGTTTCCTGCATCTATCGGCCGATGCCCGCAAACGCGGCAACGCCTCGTGGAACGACAAGGCCGACGGCAGCGTACGGGCCTTCCAGGACCCCGCCAAGGAAGCGGCCTGGAACCGCGAGGCTATCAAGAACGGCGACCCCGACCTCAAGGCGTTCAACGTCGCCTACAACGCCGAGCTGCCGCTGGACGACCTGACCCTGTACTCGTTCTCCACCTATGGCGAGCGTGATGCCGAGGCGGCCAACTATTTCCGCCTGCCTACCGGCAGGGCAGCAGTCCCCGAGGTGTTTCCCGACGGCTACTATCCGCTGAACAACATCAAGGACCGGGACTACCAGTTCCTGTTCGGCGCCAAGGGCCTGGCAGCAGAGTGGAACTGGGACCTGAGCACCACCTACGGGCGCAACAACGTCCACCACTCCAGCGACCTGAACATCAACCCCTCGCTGGGCACTGCCTCGCCCACCCGCTTCGACAACCTGGCCACGTTCCGCTTCGAACAGTGGGTCAACAACCTGGACATCACTCGCCACTACGACAGCCTGTTCGACCTCACCTCGCCGGTACAGGTGTCGGCAGGCCTGGAGCATCGCTGGGAGCGCTTCAGCACCTTCGCTGGCGACCCAGCGGCCTACCTGACCGGCACCTACCCTGCCGCCTCCGGCGCGCAGGCGGCGGTGACCATCCGCCCGGAGGATGAAGTCAGCCTGATCCGCAACAACTATGCGGGCTACCTGGACCTGGGCTTCGACCTTACCGAACGCTGGTTCCTCGATGTTGCCGGGCGCGTGGAACACTACGATGACGACTCGGGCAATACCTTCGGCCTCAAAGTCAACTCGCGCTACGAACTGACCGACACGGTGGCTGTACGCGGTACCGTCGGCACAGGCTTTCGCGCCCCCTCGCTGACCCAGATCGGCTACACCGTGGCAGACAACCGAGTCGCCACTGACGTCAACGGCAACGTGTTGCCTGCGGTCACCCGCCTGACCCCCTCCGGCAGCGCACTGGCCAAGGCGCTGGGCGGCGATGACCTCAAGCCCGAAAAATCCCGCAACCTGGGCCTGGGCCTGACCTGGCAACCGGCGCCACGTACCAGCATCACCGCCGACGCTTACCTGATCGACATCGATGACCGCATCGCCCTGACCACCAATATCTACGACCAGGGCAACGGCGTCATCAATGCCATCCTTGCCGCCCAGGGCGTGGCGCCGGGGACCTGGGTCAACTACTACACCAATGCCTTCGATACCCGCACCCGTGGTCTGGACATCGTCGCCGACCACACCACCGCGCTCGGTGCCTGGGGCGATGTGCGCTGGAACCTGGCGTTCAACTGGAACAAGACCACCATCGAAGGCACCCGCGACACCCCAGCCGCACTGGCCAACTCCGGGGTGAACGTGGTGGGTCGAGACCGTGAAGGCGACTTGACCGAAGCCTCGCCCAAGACCAAGTGGATCATCGGCGCCAACTGGAAGATCGCCGACCTCGCCGTCAACCTGCAAACCACCCGCTATGGCGCGGTCAAGACCCTGGCCGTCAATCCCAGCGGCGACCGCAGCTTTGGCGCGAAATGGATCACCGACCTGGATGTGAGCTACACCTTCGGCGAGCACCTGACCGTCAGCCTGGGCGGCACCAACATCTTCAACGAGCGCCCGGACGATCATGCGGTGTACAGCGCCCTGGGCCTGGCGCCTTATGGCAACCCGCCCTTCTACCCAGGTGGGGGCTATTGGTACACCAAGCTTGCGTATGACTTCTGAGCAAACAGGGGCCGCGTTGCGGCCCCAGTTGGCTCAGGCCAGGCCGGGCGGAAACCGTCCGGCCTGGAAGGTCTACAGGTGCGACTCGGCGTACTCGGCCAGGACCGAGCGCGGCACACCCTGTAGGGTAATGTGCACGCCGTGGGGGAAGTCCTTGAAGCGCTCGGTCAGGTAGGTCAGGCCCGAGCTGGTCGCGGACAGGTAGGGGGTGTCGATCTGCGCCAGGTTGCCCAGACAGACCACTTTCGAGCCGGATCCTGCACGGGTGATGATGGTCTTCATCTGGTGAGGCGTGAGGTTCTGGCACTCGTCGATCAGGATCAGGCTCTGCTGGAAGCTACGTCCACGGATGTAGTTCAACGACTTGAACTGTAGTGGCACCCGTTCGAGGATGTACTCGACACTGCCGTGGGTGCTCTCGTCATCCATATGCAGCGCTTCGAGGTTATCGGTGATAGCGCCCAGCCAAGGCTCCATCTTCTCAGCCTCCGTGCCCGGCAGGAAGCCGATCTCCTGGTCCAGCCCCTGCACGCTACGAGTGGCGATGATACGGCGGTAACGCTTGCTGACCATGGTCTGCTCGATGGCCGCAGCCAGCGCCAGGATGGTCTTGCCGGAACCGGCGGCGCCGGTCAGGTTGACCAGGTGGATATCCGGGTCGAGCAAGGCGAACAGCGCCAGGCTCTGGTGGATATCACGCGGCTTGAGGCCCCAGGCCTCCTGGTGCAGCAGCGGCTCCTGGTGCAGGTCGAGCAGCAGCAGTTCGTTCTCGCGTACGCCCTTGATCCAGCCAACAAAGCCTTGTTCGTCGATGATGAACTCGTTGATGTGCACCGCCGGCAGGCTCTCGAGCAACTGCACGCGATGCCAGGTACGACCCCGTTCCTGGCGGGTGTCGACCTTGCTGACGCGGTCCCAGAACGAACCGCTGACCGAGTGGTAGCCCTTGGACAGCAAGGACACGTCGTCGACCAACTGGTCGGTGCTGTAGTCCTCGGCAGCGATCCCGCAGGCGCGCGCCTTCAGGCGCATGTTGATGTCCTTGGTGACCAGGATCACGTCCAGGTCGGCACGCTTGGCGCGCAAGTCCAGCAGCTGGTTGATGATGATGTTGTCGGCGAGGTTTTCCGGGAGCAGGCGATTGGGCTCGTTGCGCGTGCTCATGAGAATGGACAGGAAGCCCTTGGGCCCGCTCTTGCCACGCTGGATCGGCACGCCCTGCTCGACATCGCTGGGCGACGCATCACCGAGGGTCTGGTCGATCAGGCGGATGGCCTGGCGGCAGTCGGCGGCGATGGTGTGTTTACCGGTCTTGAGCTTGTCGAGTTCCTCCAGCACCGTCATCGGGATGGCGACGTGGTGCTCCTCGAAGTTGAGCAAGGCGTTAGGGTCGTGAATCAGGACGTTGGTATCGAGCACATACAGGATTGGCTGGGTGGAGGAAGGGTTGCGTCCTTGGTCATCCATACTCGGTCACCTTATGTGATAGCGACACGGCGCGAACTGCTGCACCGCAGAGTGACCGCCGTTCTCCCCGTATCCGCGTCGTTACGGGCGGGGAGCGCACCTGACAGGAGGGCCTGGATGACGCCACCTGTCTGCAGGATTCGGCTGTCTGACTCCTTGATACCGCAAAAAGCATGACCGAAAAAAGTCTTTTTACGCATTGGTGAAGTTTATTTTTCGGAATGACGAACAGGGCTTGGCGCGGGCGCCGGGCAGGAATAAAGTCAGAGGTCAGGCGATGGCGATGCGTATTTTCCAAATCCGATTACCAGGCCCTTGCGTGTGATGCACGTGAAGTGACCGAGGCTCGACACCCGCCGCCCGTGCTACTCCCGCTCCCCGTACGCCTTGCACTCCTCCCAGCCGATCCCGCTCTGCGCCGTGTGCTGCAACAGCCATTGCAGCGCAGGCTGCGCCTTGGGCAGGCCATCACGGAACTGGATCACCCCCTTGCGCCACAGCAGCATCAAAGTCAGCACCCGCTGCGCCGACGCCTGCGCGCTCAGCGGCCCGTCATCCTGTGCATCGATATCCCACAGCGACACACGCAGATCCTGGCTGGCCATGAACGCCTCGCCATCCGCGCGGCGTTGGCCATAGGGTGGGCGGAACAGCGGCACGTACTGTTCAGGCAGCTCGGCCTGCACCTGGGCCTGGCTGCGCCGCAGCGACTCCTGCCAGCCCTGCCACTGGGCATGCGAGCGGTACTCCCAGCCCTGGATGCCTACGCAGTGCTCGGCATACAATTGCGTCACGGGCCCTGTATCGCGGCGTTGCTGCAAGCGCTTGCCGAGCACGAAGAAAATGCCGTCGAGCTTCTGCCGACGCAGGTAGTCAGTCAGCACGTCGGTGCTGCCCCCCTCCGCGCTCGGCCCGCCCACGAACGTCAGCAGGAACATGCGGTCGTTGAGCGCTTCACCATTGCGCTCGCGGCTGGAGAGCTTTTCCACCTCGCTGCTGGTCTGCGGGAACACCGCCGCCTTGCGCAGTTGCTCGTTCAAATAGCGCACATGGAACTGATGGCTGGGTTCGACCCACCCTGTATAGAACGTGCCGACATCGCTGGCGAACGTAGCCGATTGCGTGCGCAGATCGGCCATCGACGTCACTGGATAGCAGAACGATGCATCCTGCTCGCAACTGCGCTGGGCCTGCTGGTAGCTGGTCCACAAGCGCTGCCACATGCGCGCGCGCAGCGCACGGATCACCGTCAGGTTGACCTGCTTCAAGCCAAGCCGGGTGGCCAGCGCCTGTTCGTCGAGCATCTCGCTCTCGTGCAGCACCCGCGCGAACGACAGGATCTCGGCCCGCGAGGCCACGTCGAACAACGCCGGGCTGTCGAGCTTTTCCGGCCACAGCTCGCGGTCGAAGCTGACGAAGTCCGCCGGGGCGGCCTGCGCGCCGACGCTGAGCAGCCCGGCCAGCAAGGCAATAGCGATACGCACGATGAACGATCTCCCTGAGAGGCATGGCGCGCACTATAGCGCGCCACTGCTTGATGGTCCGTGACTATCGTCGGCATAGTTTGGCGTTGCTCGGCCAGCCCCGTAGAATCGCCCTTACGATTACAGGAGCCGAACCGATGCTGACGGTGATTTCCCCCGCCAAGACCCTCGACTACGACACCCCGCCAGTCACCCAACGCCACACCCTGCCGCAATACCTGGACGATTCCCAGGCACTGATCGCGCAGCTGCGCGAGCTGTCGCCGGCGCAGATCGCCGAACTCATGCACCTGTCCGACAAGCTCGCCGGCCTGAATGCCGCGCGCTTTGGCAGCTGGACCCCGGACTTCACCCCGGCCAACGCCAAACAGGCGTTGCTGGCGTTCAAGGGTGACGTGTACACCGGGCTCAATGCCCAGACCCTGAGCGAAGACGACTTCAGCTACGCCCAGGACCACCTGCGCATGCTCTCGGGCCTGTATGGCCTGCTGCGCCCGCTGGACCTGATGCAGCCTTACCGCCTGGAAATGGGCACCAAACTGGCCAACGCCCGTGGCAAGGACTTGTACGCGTTCTGGGGCACGCGCATCAGCGAATGGCTGAACCAGGCCCTGGCCGAGCAAGGTGACGATGTGCTGCTGAACCTGGCCAGCAACGAATACTTCAGTGCCGTGAAAAAGAACGCATTGAAGGCCCGGGTGATCGACGTCGACTTCAAGGACCTGAAGAACGGCCAGTACAAGATCATCAGCTTCTACGCCAAGAAGGCGCGCGGCATGATGAGCCGCTTCGTGATCGAGCAACGCATCAACGACCCCGAGCAGCTCAAGGGCTTCGACGTGCAGGGCTACTACTACAGTGCCGAGCAGTCCAAGCCGGATCATCTGGTGTTCCTGCGCGACCACCCGGCCGAGTGACCTGCCCTGGGGCGGATTCACTGCCCCTCCGGCAACAGCACTTCACCCGCCGTCAGCCCGCTGACCTCGACGCCCTGCGCGACGCTTTGCCCCAGTTGCACGGGCACCGGCCTCGGCGCCTCGCCGGGGTGCGCACGAAACAGCACGTAGGCGCCACCGGCTGCGTCGCTGCGCAGCGCCTCGGCGGGCAAGGCGATGCCCTGTTCGTTGCGATACAGCAGCACGCTCACCTGCGCACTCATGCCCGGTCGAACGCCCTGCGCCGACAAGTCGGGCTGCGCCGGTAGCGTCACCAGCAGGTCGAACCATGCGCCCTGCCCTTCATCCTCGCGGGCCTGTAGCCCGAGGGACGCTACCTGGCCCGGCAACACCTGGCCGGCAAACCCTTCACCTGTGACCTGTACCGACATCCCTTCATGCAGCAGGCCCAAGTCGCCCTCCTGCACCGTAGCAGCCACTTGCAAGCGCTCAAGTTCCACCAACGCCAACAGCGGCATGCCCTGACTGAGCAACTGCCCCGCCTGCGCCAACTGCCCCGGTTGCTGGCCGTCGCCGACGGGCCTTGCCACCAGGCTGGCAAACGGCGCCACCAGCGTCGCGCGAGCGCGCAAGGCAAGCAGTGCAGCGTGGCGAGCCTGGGCGTTGGCCAGCTCCATTTCAGCGATCTGCAAGGCCTCACCTTGCCCGCGCGCGCGGGTCAGGCGCAGTTCATCGTCGGCGCTGGCCAGCTCCTGGGCTTGGGCACTGACCTGCTGCTCTAGGTTTTCCACCTCCAAGCGTGCGACGATGCCTTGCTCGTACAGCCTGCGCGTGGCCGCCAGGGTCGCCTGGTTGGCGCTCAAGGTGCGCCGCGCGGCCACCTGCGCACGCAGCGCCCGGGTGACCTCCGGGCCGGACGCCCAGGCCTGCAAGCTGCGTACCGCGCTACGCGCCTTGAGCCGCTCGGCCTCGGCCTGGCGCAGTTGGATGTCAAGTTGCGCGGTATCGAGCACCGCCAGCGTCTGCCCGGCCTGCACCCGCTCCCCCACCTGCACCGGCAACGCTTGCACCACGCCCTCGAACGGCGCCGCGACGGTAACCCGCTGCGCCGCCTCGATACGCCCGACCAACCCCAGCCGTCGCTCGAGCAGTTGCGGGGCGACCGGCAACCAACGCTGCTCCACCTGCCCCTGGCGTGGCGCAGGCCATGCCCACCACAAGCACAGCCCGGCCAACAGCACCAGCATCACGGCGACGATCCGGTATCTAGTCATCGAGCGTCACATCCCAGCTGTCCAACGTGGTGCCCAGCGTGAGGTCGAGGTCGGCCTGGGCGTCAAGATACGCAATCAACGCTTCAAGCCGTGCGTTCTGCGCATTGCGTAAGTCGCTTTCGAAGCTCAGCACCTGGAAATTACTCGACCTGCCGCTCTCCAGCTTTTGCTGCTCGATCTGCAACTTGCGCTGCGACAACGCTTCGGCACGCCTGGCAATCTCCAGCTGGCGCCAGCGCACCTGAAGGCTGCGCAGCGCATCGAGCACCTGGCGTTGCAGTTCCTGGCGCGCGGCATCGAGCTGTAACTGCTGACGGGCCTGGTTGACCTCGGCGCGCACCAGCTCCTGGCGGCGGGTCAAATCACCAATCGGGATGACCAGCTCTAGCCCCAGGTAGTGCTCCCAGGCCTTTTGCTCGCCGGGGCGCTCGCGCGACTGGCTGGTACCGGCCACCAGCGCCAGGTCCCAGCGCTGCGCATCGCGGGCCAGGTGCAGGTCGAGTGCGGCCTGCTGCCCGGCGATCAACTGCATCAGGTAGGTCGGTTGCAACGCCTCGGCCCGGGCCTGGGCCTGCTGCGGATCGATGTGTACCGGTTGCGCTTGCGTCGCCTCGGTGGCGCGCAGCGGCGTGCCCAGGTCCAGGGCCAGTGCCTGCAACAGCGCCAAGCGACTGGCTTGCAGTTGGTTGCGGCTGTCTTCCAGGGCCAGTTCCTGGCTGGCCACCTCGGCCTCGGTCTGCACGATATCGAAAGCGGCCATGCGTCCGGCCTCGATCATCGCGCGGTTGACCTCCAGCAAGCGGTTCGAACGCCCCAAGGCGTCGCTGGCAATGCGCAACTGTTCCTGGGCACGCAACAACTGGCGGTACAACGCGATGACGCCGGTAATGGTCCGCGCCACGCTGTCCTTGAGCGCGAGGCGGTTGCCTTGTTCGGCCAACTGCGCCTGGCGCAAGGGCGCCTCGGCAACCTGGGGGCCAGCGCCACGCAGCAGGGGCTGAATGAGCGTGAGGTTGGCGCCATCGCGATAGCGCGGACCGAGACGGTCGGCGCGATGCTGGCCGTACGCCCAGTCCAGGCTCAGGCGCGTGCCATAGCGCGTCAGCAGGCTGGCGGTAGGCGCAACTTCTGCGTCGCGATAGCGGTCCTGATGGTTACGATTGGCCAGGTAACGCGCCTTGAGTGCCAACTGCGGGGCGAAGCGGTCACGGGCGACTTTCAGGTCGAACTTCTGCGCGATGCGTTCGAGGTAATCGCTGCGAATCGTACGATTGTCACGCAACGCCAGGGCGATGGCATCGTCCAGGCCAAGCGCCACCTCCTCGCCCTGCGCCCTGGCATGGGCAAGCGCCGATACCGGGCCGGCCTGTCCCGGCGGCTCTTGAGCCAGCACCGCGACCGACACCCACAACAGCCACAGGCAGCCGCGCCGCTCAATCATCACGCAGCGCCGCCACCGGTTGCAGGCGCGCCGCCGCCAACGCGGGCTGCAAACCGAAGAACACACCGATGGCCAGCGCGCTGCCGACGCCCAACGGCAGCGCTTGCGGGTCGCTCACAAAGCGCCAACCCGATCCATGCGCGAAGCCCCACGCCGCCAGCACCCCAAGCAGCGCGCCGAGCACCGCGCCCAGCAACGCCAGGCAAATCGCCTCCAGCAGAAACAGCCAGGCGATATCCACAGGCCGTGCGCCCAATGCCATGCGCACGCCAATTTCGCGGCGGCGCTCGGCAACGCTCATCAGCATCACGTTCATCACACCGACACCGCCCACCAGCAAGGCGATAGCGCCCAACCCGGCCAACAGCCAGGTGAATACCTGCGACTGGCGCGCCATGCCCTCGAGCAATTGGCGCGGCAACAACATTTCGACCTGCATCGACTCAAGCCCCGCGCGCAACGCCTGCTCCAACGCGGCAGCGGCGGCCTGTACCTGGGTCGCGTCTTGCGCCAAGGCAATCACCACGCTGGGCTGGGCCTGTGCGACCAGGCGGCGCAGGCCAGGCAAGGGCATCAGCAGCGCATCGTCCACCGCCACCGGCAGCATCGGGTTGTAACCACGGGGCGCCAGGCGCCCCACCACCTCGAACACGTAGCGACCCAGCCGCAAGTGATCGCCGACCTGCGCGCCGAGGCGCGTCGCCAGATCCGCCCCGAGCACGACGTAAGTGCTGCCATCGTCATGCGCCGACAGCAGACGCCCGTCGGCCACCTCGAACCCCAGTACCTCGGCCAACGCCGGTGTGCTCCCCGCCACCATCACCGACGCGTCCTGCCCGCGCAGACGGGCGTCGGCCACGCTCATCGCCAGCGGCGCGGCGATGCGTATATACGGCACGCGGTCCAGTGCCGGCATCGCCTGCGCAGACCGGGCGCCGGCCTCGGCCGGGATCAGGTTGGCGACCATCAACTCGCTACCCATGCCCTGGAACAACTGCCTGGCGTGGGCCGCCGCGCTGTGGCCAACGTTGAGCAGCGCCACTACCGCCGCACAACCGACGGCGATGCCGAGCAGCGCCAACCAGGCCCGGCGCCCGGACAGACGCAAGCTGGCCAGGCTCTCGCCGATCCGTCGCGACCAGCTCGGGCCGTAGCGCTCAGGCCGCATGCAGCTCACGCACCCGCCCATCGCGCACCTCGAGGCGACGGGCCATCTGCTGCGCCATGCACGGGTCGTGGGTGACCATCAGCAAGGTGACGCCGCGCTCACGGTTGAGCGCCTTGAGCAGGCACAAGATATCGTTGGCGGTTTCGCCGTCGAGGTTGCCGGTAGGCTCGTCGGCCAGCAGCAGGCGCGGTTCGGTCACCAAGGCGCGGGCAATCGCCACCCGTTGGCGCTGCCCGCCAGACAGCTGCGCCGGTCGATGCGCCAGCCGCGCCTGCAAACCCACCGCCTGCAATTGCAGACGCGCCGCCGCCTGCGCCTGGAGCAGCCCGATGCCGCGATAGCACAGCGGCAGGGCCACGTTGTCCAGCGCCGTCAGGCGTGGCAGCAGGTTGAAGCTCTGGAACACGAAGCCCAGCAAGCGATTACGCAAGATCGCCCGCTGCGCAGCCGAGGCCGAGGTCGTGTCGTGCCCGTCGAGGACCACGCGCCCAGCGCAGGGTTGGTCCAGCAGGCCAATGAGATTGAGCAACGTGCTCTTGCCCGAGCCGGAAGGGCCGACGATCGCGCAACTTTGCCCGGCAGGGATGACCAGCGAGATATCCTCGAGCACGGCCTGATCGCCCAGGTAACGGCTGACGCCCTCCAGGGTGACGCTGTCGGCCATCAGTTAGGAGCCTTGCCGGGGTGATCGGCGACAGGATCGGGTTGTTCAGGGGTGACCGGGGGCTCAGCGGGTTTCCATTCGTTGGCGAGCATGTCGATCAGGGAGGTGTTGAAGGTGGGCCAGTCAACCTCAGTGCCGGAAAGTTGCAACCTGAGATTCGTTTCGTAATTGCCCAGCACCTGAGCCTCGTCAATAGCAGGCAAAGATTTGTAGTAGTCGATGATTTCCTGAGTTCCTTGATCGGTGCGCCCTGTTGACTGCCTCTCTACCTCCATTTTTTGAGTGATGTAACGCGTCCATTCACCGTGCTGTGCGCTCATTTCCAAATACGCGGCGCGACGCTCGTTGACCGTAAAATCACCACTTTCGTCATAGGTGATCACGCTTAATTGTTCACGTGTCAGACCGGCAAAAGGGTTAGTCGCCTTACCATTTGCAAAATCCGCTGCCTGCTGCGCACGCGCCAGCAGTTCGGGATCATCCGTGTTCGGCAAATAACTGTCATAAGACAGCTTGTTGAACATATAACTACCACCGGAAATCTGATCCAGGATTTTTTTCGCCAACGCTGAAAGCTCATCACGGGTGAGGTTTTGATCACGTTCAGCGGCACGTTGCGCAGCTGCACTCAGCTGCTGCGAGAGCGCTGAAAGTTTTAACTCGTCTGCACTCTCTTCAGGGCGAGGCCTTTCTGCCTGTACCGACCCCAACACCTCGGTACTCCGACGCACTACAGTTGCGCCCTGTACATGGCTTTGCGTTGCTGTGTTCAGATTGATACCGCTCATTCGTTCACACTCCTGCCACACCGGCGTCTGAAGCCGTTATTTATCCAGCACGTGCTCAGGCTGGCCGTTTTTCTCTTTGATATCAGTAGGCTGGGCGCCGAAGAGGTCTTTTTCCGCGCCCCACTCGTTGGCGAGCATATCGATCAAGGAGGTGTTGAATTCAGGCCACTCGACCTCATGCATGGCAAGCTGCATCTTGATATTGGCTTCGTAATTTCCGTACTGCGCCACTTCGATACGCGGGAGCGAGTTATAAAAATCAAGAATTTCATGCAGACCTTGGTCGTTGCGCCCTGTTTGCCGGTACTCAGCGCCCATTTTGTCGATGATGTATCTCGCCCATTCATTGTGCTGATCGGTTCGTTCGGCGCGCGCCGCCCTGCGCTCATTAATGGTAAATGCGCCGCTTTCGTCATAAATGATCAAGCTTAGCTGCTCACGGCTTAACCCTTTGAAGGGGTTGTCCCCTCGACCTGTTGCAAAGGCATTGGCCTGGCGCGCACGCTCAAGCAACTCGGGGTCATCCGTATCCGGCAAGAAGTTATCGAAAAAGTCCTTCGCGAGCAGATAAGCATCCCCTCCAATCTTATCGAGAACCTTCGACGCAAAATCCGCCAGTTCCTTGCGCGATAGCGAAGCATCCCTGGCCGCAGCGCGCTCCGCAGCAGCAGCCAATTGCTTGGCGAAGCTCGAAAGTTCAACCTCCGGCTGCGCACTTTCATCAAGTTCTTTGCTCTCAACCACGGCGCTGCTTTCTGGCGATCGCCTAACACCGGAAACGGAAGAAAATTGACTGCGCACATTAATATTTCCGATGTTTTCCAAAACCGAACCTCCTTGAAAGCAGAGTATGTAATGACTGCACTTCGCCACTCAGCAGCGAAGTGCAGGAGGTGCTACTTCAATACGGCGTATTACTTCATAGTGAACTCAACAGCCCACGAGCGATCAGCGTTGGTCCGGGTGATGTTCGCGGTACACGTTGCGCCGCCACTGGGTGTGGCGGTTTTGGTCCACTGCGGTTGAGTGATGCCACCAGGCAGTACCCGCATCTGGAAGGTCGTGCCAAAAGCACAGGTTTTGCTGCCGATGGTGTAGCGCAGCATTGCAGCGTTGACATCAGGGCTGACGACCCGTTGAACATCAAAATTGATGGGCACCCCAGGCGCTACCGTCTGCGCTGGTGGCGGTTTTGCAATCTGATAGGTACTCGTTTCGTTAGAGGTCACCAATTTCAGGGTCGCATTCTGTGTGCCCACATTCTTGAACGTCACATTGACGTTCGGCCCAGCCTGAGCCGCTCCCGCCACCAGCAGCAAACCCAGCGCAAAAGTCCCTTTCTTCATAGCTCTACCTCAAAAATTTCCTGTTCATGGATTGAGACACCCGGCACCAAAACCAATCCGCCCACTTCGCTCCCTCTCCCTGGACGAACCTGCCCGGCCTCTCAAACGGCTCGCTGGCATTCGGCGCGAGCCCGTTCGCATCCGGCGCCCCGTATGGGTGCACATCGCCCCCCATCCCGAACCCCGAACGCCACCAAAATAGCCAATTTTCAGGCGTCAAAAAACAAACATTGCGTTCCTTATAGCCAGCCGCCATAAGACCGTTCGTACGTTTTTTGACGAATTTTGAAAAATTTTTTCACATGATGGCGCGAAGCCATCTCGGCAGGGTTTTGCCCTTTATATACGGGGGTGAAACTAAGCAGTGCCATCAAAGTGAAAGTATTTCTCACTGAAAAAATATTTAGAAATCTTTCATGTGTGCGCAACCCAGTTCGGAACTTCTGCCTGGGCGCATCGCTCATAGCACCCGTAACGAGTTTCAAGCGTGCAACGTGAGAGATGACTTACAGATGACAAACGGCCGGTATCCACGACCGGTCCAGAAACTCAGGCAGGCACAACGGGAACCCCCGAAGACCGTGCCAAACAAGGAGAAACGCGCCCCTTACTAATCGTCCTAGTGGTTGATTTCAAAAGGTTTTTTACGTTTGAAAGAACAAGCACAGCAGGTCGCCAAGTGCCTCCTGCAATAAAGACGGCTGCATAATAGGGCACGCCTTTTTAATACTGGCCTTTAACTGCCAACTTAGAGTGCATAACGTTTTGCGCTCCAGATTTATTCATGCCTGCGCTCGGTGAAGTGTGTGTTCGCACTGGCACCGTGCGCCCGAAAACTGCTGGTCAATCAACCCGGTCGGCTCTTGCGAGCAAGGGCTGGCGTGATTAAACACACGAGGTGAATGCGATGCGAATCAGCATCTTTGGTTTGGGTTATGTGGGTGCAGTCTGTGCAGGTTGCCTGTCGGCACGTGGCCATGACGTGATCGGTGTGGATGTGTCGCGCACCAAGATCGACCTGATCAACCAGGGCAAGTCGCCCATCGTCGAACCCGGCCTGGAAGCACTGCTGCAACAAGGCCTGGCCAACGGCCGCCTGCGCGGCACCACCGACTTCGCCGAAGCCATCCGCGCCAGCGACGTCTCGATGATCTGCGTCGGCACCCCGAGCAAGAAGAACGGCGACCTGGGCCTGGAGTACATCGAATCGGTGTGCCGCGAAATCGGCTACGTGCTGCGCGACGCCACCCGCCGCCACACCATCGTGGTACGCAGCACCGTGCTGCCAGGCACCGTGAAGAACGTGGTCATCCCAATCCTGGAAGATTGCTCGGGCAAGAAGGCCGGCGTCGACTTCGGCGTGGCGGTGAACCCTGAGTTCCTGCGTGAAAGCACCGCGATCAAGGACTACGACCACCCGCCAATGACTGTCATCGGCGAGCTGGACAGCGCCAGCGGCGACGTACTGCAAAGCCTCTACGAAGAACTCGACGCTCCGGTGATCCGCAAGCCGATCGAAGTCGCCGAGATGATCAAGTACACCTGCAACGTGTGGCACGCCACCAAAGTCACCTTCGCCAACGAGATCGGCAACATCGCCAAGGCGGTCGGCGTCGATGGCCGCGACGTGATGGACGTGGTCTGCCAGGACAAGGTGCTGAACCTGTCGCAGTACTACATGCGCCCTGGCTTTGCCTTCGGCGGCTCGTGCCTGCCCAAGGACGTGCGCGCCCTCACCTACCGCGCCGCCAGCCTCGACGTGAAAGCGCCGCTGCTCGACTCGCTGATGCGCAGCAACGAGTCCCAGGTGCAGAACGCCTTCGACATCATCGAAAGCCACGACAAACGCAAGGTCGCGCTGCTCGGCCTGTCGTTCAAGGCCGGCACCGACGATTTGCGCGAAAGCCCGCTGGTCGAGCTGGCCGAGCGCCTGATCGGCAAAGGCTACGAGCTGAACATCTACGACCAGAACGTGGAATACGCCCGCGTGCATGGCGCCAACAAGGAGTACATCGAGTCGAAGATCCCGCACGTCTCGTCCTTGCTCAACGCCGACTTCGAACAGGTCGTGGGCGACGCCGACATCATCGTGCTCGGCAACCGTGACGAGAAATTCCGTGCCCTCGCCCAGCAGGCGCCGGCCGGCAAGCAAGTGATCGACCTGGTCGGCTTCATGACCAAGCCGACCTGCACCACCAGCCGTACCGAAGGCATCTGCTGGTAACCCCGGTCGGGCGGCGCGTCCTTCCCCACCGCGCCGCCCTCCCTACCCTGAATTCTCGACGGATGCCGAACATGCAAAGGTTCCAGACCCTGCTGCTGCAGTGCGCCGGGTGGCTGCTCTACATGAGCCTGCTCATGCTGATCGCCCTGGCTCTGCCCAGCGATATCTTCGACTCGCAGTCCAAGCACTTCATCTTCCTGGTCGGCGCTGTCGGCATCTGGCGCTACTCCATGGGCGCCACGCATTTCATCCGCGGCATGATCTTCCTGTACATCGTCTACCCCTACCTGCGCCGCAAGGTACAGAAGCTGGGCAAGGACGCCGATCCGTCACACGTGTTCCTGATGGTCACCAGTTTTCGGATCGACGCGTTGACCACCGCGCAGGTATACAGCTCGGTGATCCGCGAGGCGATCAACTGCGGCTACCCGACCACCGTGGTCTGCTCGCTGGTGGAGATGAGCGACGAACTGCTGATCAAAAGCCTGTGGGCCAAGTACAACCCGCCCGAGCACGTCACCCTGGACTTCGTACGCATCGCCGGCACCGGCAAGCGCGACGGCCTGGCCTACGGATTCCGCGCCATCTCGCGGATGATGCCGGACGATAACGCGGTTGCGGCAGTGATCGACGGCGACACCGTGCTGGAGCCGGGCGTGGTACGCAAGACCGTGCCGTGGTTCAAGCTCTACCCCAACGTCGGTGGCCTGACCACCAACGAATTCTGCGAAGTGCGCGGCGGCTACATCATGAGCGAGTGGCACAAGCTGCGCTTCGCCCAGCGCCACATCAACATGTGCTCGATGGCCCTGTCCAAGCGCGTGCTGACCATGACCGGGCGCATGTCGATGTTCCGCGCCACCGTGGTGACCAACCCCGAGTTCATCGCCGACGTCGAAAGCGACTCGCTGATGCACTGGCGCCTGGGCCGCTTCAAGTTCCTCACCGGCGACGACAAGTCCAGCTGGTTCAGCCTGATGCGCCTGGGCTACGACACCTTCTACGTGCCAGACGCGGCCATCAATACCGTGGAGCACCCGCCGGAGAAGAGCTTCATCAAGGCCAGTCGCAAGCTCATGTACCGCTGGTACGGCAACAACCTGCGGCAGAACTCCCGCGCCCTGGGCCTGGGCCTCAAGCGCCTGGGGCTGTTCACCAGCATCGTGCTGCTCGACCAGCGCGTGTCGATGTGGACCAGCCTGCTGGGGCTGACCGTGGCGGTGATCGCCAGCTTCAAGTTCGGCCTGCAGTTCTTGCTGGTGTACCTGCTGTGGATCGGCATCACCCGCCTGATCCTCACAGTCATGTTGCTGTGCTCGGGCCACAACATAGGCCCAGCCTACCCGCTGATTCTCTATTACAACCAGATCGTCGGCGCGCTGATGAAGATCTACGTGTTCTTCCGTCTCGACAAGCAGTCCTGGACCCGCCAGCCAACTGCCCTCAAGCGTGACCTCGCCAGCTTTCAACAATGGTTCAACACCTGGTCCTCGCGGACCATGACCTTCTCGGCCGCGAGCATCTTCGTCGCCGTGCTGTTCATGGTCGTGTGAGCCACCCCGGATCGGATAACAGGAACGAAATCGCCATGAATACCGCCGTGAACGTCAATGTCGTGCATGAGTCCGAAGCGCAGCGTCAGCACGCCCGGGTCCGTATCCCCGCCAAGCTGCGCTACCGCGACGCGAATAACGAGGCGCAAGAAGTAAAGGTCGACGACCTGTCCGCTGGCGGCCTGTCGTTCCACGCCAAGAGCGCCCTGCCGGTGGACCACGTGATGCGCGGTCGCTTGCAGTTCGTGGTGGACAACCTGGGCCTGTCGATGGACGTGGAGTTCCTGGTGCGTACCAGCAACCCACAAACCGGCCGTACCGGTGCCGAGTTCCAGAACCTCGAACCGCGCGACATCGCCACCTTGCGCCACATCATCACCACCCACCTGTCCGGTGAGCTGATCAGCGTGGGCGATGTGCTCAGCACCCTGCAACGCGACAACTTCACCAAGGCGCGCAAGCAGCGCGATTCCGGTTCGGGCCTGTCGGCGTTCGGCCGTCTGCGGGCGGTCACCGTGACTGCTGGGGTGTTCGCCCTGGGCCTGGTCGCCTTCGGGTTCGTCGCCAAATCGCTGTACGGCCTGTACTTCGTCAGCCACGCCGAAGCCGGCGTGGTAGCGGTGCCGACCACCCAAGTCACCATGCCCCGTGACGGCAGCGTGCAGAGCCTGGTGGAAAGCGGCGCGAGCGTGGCCAAAGGCGCACCGCTGGCCACCTTCAACACCAGCATGCTCGACCTGCTCAAAGGCCACCTGGACGATTCGCAGCTCGAGCCTGCGAAAGTCGAGGAACTGTTCGGCAAGCAACTCTCCGGCACCCTCACCAGCCCGTGCGATTGCGTGGTGTCGCGCCAACTGGTGGATGACGGCCAGTACGCCAGCAAAGGCCAGCCGGTGTTCGCCCTGGTGCCTCGCACCACCACCCCGACCATCGAGGCACGGTTCAGCTATCGCCAGTTCGACGAAGTCAAGCCAGGCACTCGGGTCAACTTCCAGATCGCCGGCGACGACGAAGTGCGCAGCGGCCACATCGTCGGCAGCCAGAGCCTGGACACCGAAAACCTGGCGTCCGACATCCGCGTGCAGATCAAGCCTGACGAAGGCCTGCCAGCCGAACTCGCCGGTCGCCCGGTTTCGGTCAACAGCGACCGTGGCCCTTCGCTGAACTGGCTGATCGACAAGGCCGTGGCCCGCGGGCTGTAAGAGGACCGATCGATGAAACCTTTCAACAGTGTTCCTGCTGTGGGGGCAGTGTCGCCTGGATCGCGGCACAAGACCGCGCCTGCCCTTATCGACTCGGTCCCTGTAGGAGCGGCCTTGGGCCTCGATCGAGCGCGCAGCGCTCGCCCGATGACATGGTGCGCCCTGGCCGCCGCCATCACCCTGGCCGGCTGCGCCGGCTTGCCCGACCAGCGCCTGGCCAATGAAGCGCTCAAGCGTGGCGATACCGCCACCGCCGAGCGCAACTACAAGGCCCTGGCCGACCTGGGCTACAGCGACGCGCAAGTGGGCCTGGCCGATATCAAGGTCGCCACCCGCGACCCGGCCAAGCTCAAGGAAGCCGAAGCCACCTACCGCGCCGCCGCCGCCACCTCACCGCGAGCCCAGGCACGCCTTGGGCGCCTGCTGGTGGCCAAGCCTGACAGCACCCAGGCCGAGCGCGAGGAAGCCGAAACCCTGCTCAAGCTGGCCGCCCAGCGTGGCGAGGGCAATACCTTGATCCCGCTGGCAATGCTCTACCTGCAATATCCGCAGAGCTTCCCCAACGTCAATGCCCAGCAGCAGATCGACCAGTGGCGCGCCGCCGGCAATCCCGAGGCAGGTCTGGCCCAGGTGCTGCTGTACCGCACGCAAGGCACCTACGACCAGAACCTGGCCGAGGTGGAGAGGATCTGCAAGGCAGCGCTCACCAGCACCGACATCTGCTACGTCGAGCTTGCCACCGTCTACCAGAAGCGCGCCCAGCCCGACCAGCAGGCCGCCCTGCTCGCCCAGCTCAAGTCGGCCTATGCACGAGGCACCGTACCGGCCAGCCGGGTCGACAGCGTCGCCCGCGTCCTTGCCGACCGCAGCCTTGGCCAGACCGACGAAAAAACCGCCAAGGACCTGCTCGAGCAGGTGGCCCCGGCCAACCCGGCGTCCTGGGTCAGCCTGGCGCAGTTGCTCTACGACTTCCCCGAGCTGGGTGACACCGACCAGCTGATGGCCTACATCGACAAAGGCCGCGAGGCCCAACAGCCACGCGCCGAGCTACTGCTGGGGCGGCTGTACTACGAAGGCCGCAGCGTGCCTGCCGACGCCGCCAAGGCCGAGCAGCACCTGCAAGCCGCCGCCCAGGCTGGCGAAGTGAGCGCCGATTACTACCTCGGCCAGCTCTACCGGCGTGGCTACCTGGGCAACGTCGAGCCGCAGAAAGCCGTCGACCACCTGCTGGCCGCTGCCCGTGGCGGGCAGAACAGCGCCGACTATGCGCTGGCCCAGCTGTTCAGCGAAGGCCACGGGATTCGCCCGATGCCCACCAACGCCTGGGTGTTCGCCCAGTTGTCGCAGACCAACCCGACGCCGCAGTCGACCGAGCTTGCCCAGCAGCTCGACCAGCAACTGACGCCTGAGCAACGCAACCAGGCCCAGCAGTTGCTGATGCAGGAACAGAAAGCCCGCGTGAGCCTGTTCCAGGGCGCCAACAGCACCCTGGCCCTGGAAGCCCTGCAAGACGATGAAACAGCGGTAGATGCCGAGGACTCGCTATGACGCTCAACCCCTTCGTGAAGGCCGGCATCGGCCTGAGTTTCGCCTTGTTGTGGTCGCTGCCGACCCTGGCTGCTGAAACCGCAGCGAAGAACTTCGGCCTGGAAGTGAAGATCACTGGCCAGTCCGAGGACGACCGTGACCTGGGCACCCGCTCCGGCGGCGACGTCAATGGCCTGGGCCTGGACCTGCGCCCGTGGGTGTACGGCGAGCGCGGCAACTGGAGCGCCTATGCCATGGGCCAGGCGGTCGCCGCCAGCGACATCATCGAGACCGACACCCTGCGCCAGAACGACGACGGCACCACCACCGACAGCGGCGACGACAGCCGCAAGCCGGACAAGAGCTACCTGGCCATGCGCGAGTTCTGGATCGGCTACAGCGGTCTGACCGCCTACCCCGGCGAGCAACTGCGCCTGGGCCGCCAGCGGCTGCGCAGCGACGATGGCATGTGGCGCGACACCAACATCGAGGCGCTCAACTGGACCTTCGACACCACACTGCTCAAGGCCGACCTGGGCGTGGCCCAGCGCTTTAGCGAGTACCGTACCGACCTCACCGAGCTGGCCCCGGAAGACAAGGACCGCACCCACCTCTACGGCAACGTCGCCACGCAGTGGACTCCCGGCCACTGGGTCGGCCTGCGCGCACACCACACGCATGACAGCGGCAGCCTCAAGGCCCCTGGGGAAACCGTCGACGCCCTGGACAAGACGCGCACCGGCGACCTCACCTGGCTGGGCCTGGAGGCCAACAGCGACGCCTACAACTGGCGTAACGACCACACCGTCAACTACTGGGGCAGCGTGACCTGGCTGACCGGTGATCGCGACCGCCTCAGCACCACCCAGGTCGGCAACGACCAGGTGGCCACCGGCAAGCAGAGCGGCGACGTCAACGCCTGGGCCACCGACCTGGGTCTGCGCCTGCGCCTGAATCCCAATTGGCAGGTCGGTGCAGCCTATGCCCGAGGCAGCGGTGGTGGCGGCGACGACGGCTCGAACAACTTCGAGCAGACCGGCCTTGAAAGCAACCGCTCCAACTTCACCGGCACCCGCTCACGCGTGCACCGCTTCGGCGAGGCTTTCCGTGGCGAGCTGGGCAACTTGCAGGCAGCCACCCTGTTCGCCAGCTGGCAGTTGCGCGAGGACTACGACGCCAGCTTCATCTACCACAAGTTCTGGCGTGTCGACGGCAAGCAGAACATCGGCTCCAGCGGCATCAACGCAGTGGTCGACGACGGCGGCGTGAACCGTCCGCTGATCCAGGGCGAAAAAGACCTGGGCCAGGAAATGGACGTGGTCGTCACCAAGTACTTCAAGCAAGGCCTGTTGCCGGCTTCGCTGAGCCAGTCGATCGACGAGCCGTCCGCGCTGGTGCGCCTGCGCGCCGGTGTGTTCAAGCCCGGCGATGCCTATGGCAAAGAGGCCGACTCGTACATGCACCGCGCCTTCGTCGACGTGATCTGGCGCTTCTGAAGCCGGGAGAGGACCGTTATGAACCTGCACCCGAACCTTCGCCACAGCCTGCTGGCCAGCGCCTTGCTGCTGGCCAGCGGCCTGGCCGTCGCTGCCGAGCCGGCGGTGATCGCCAAAGAGCTGCAACAGGCCAAGACCTACACGGTCGCCAGCGCGCCCATCGAGCCGCTGCAAATGGATCCGCCCAAGCTGCCTGACCTGTCCGGCTACACCGCCGAGGCGGTGCAGCAGAAGATCGACCGCAGCCACAAGGCCAAGGTCAGCGTGCGCCGCATGCTCCAGGAGGACACCCTCAAGGAGTTCATCGGCGGCGACAACAAAGGCGCCGAATGGGTACGCCGCCAGCACGGTATTCCCCAGGCGATTTTCGTCGACGACGGGCATATCGACCTGGTGGAACTGAGCAAGAAAGTGCCCAGCCAGTACCTGCGCGAAACCGCGCCGGGCGTGTACCTGGCGCGCCTGCCGATCGTGGTAGGACGCAAGGGCGTGCTGGAGATCGACGGCAAGGTCAAGGAGCTGCGCCTGTCCCAGGAAGGCGGATCGTTCATCGTCAACGACGGCAAGCTGTTCGTGCGCGACACCCAGGTCACTGGCTGGCGCGAGCAGGCCAACGGCCCGGCGACCTTCCGCTCGCCTGACGAATTCCGCCCGTTCCTGCTCAGCTGGGGCGGTACCGAGACGTACATCGTCAACAGCAAGATGGCCAGCTTTGGTTACAACAAGTCCAAGTCGTACGGTGTGAGTATTTCCCAGTACACCCCGAACATGGCCAAGCAGATGGGCCGCAGCGAGCCCACCGGCTGGATCGTCGGCTCTGAATTCAGCGACATGTGGTATGGCTTCTACTGCTACGAGACCCGCGATTTCGTGGTCAAGGACAGTACCTACCGCGACAACATCGTCTACGGCATCGACCCCCACGACCGTTCGCACCGCCTGATCATCGCCGGCAACACGGTGTACGGCACCAAGAAGAAGCACGGGATCATCGTCTCGCGCGAGGTCAACGACAGCTGGATCATCAACAACAAGAGCTTCGACAACAAGCTCTCGGGCGTGGTGATCGACCGTAACAGCGTCAACAACCTGATCGCCTACAACGAGATCTACCGCAACCACACCGACGGCATCACCCTGTACGAAAGCGGCGACAACCTGATCTGGGGCAACAAGCTGATCAACAACCGTCGTCACGGCATTCGCGTGCGCAACAGCGTGAACATTCGCCTGTACGAGAACATCGCCATGGCCAACGGCCTGGTCGGCGTGTACGGGCACATCAAGGACCTTTCCGACACCGACCGCGACATCGCCCTCGACCCGTTCGACACCAAAGTGTCGCTGATCGTGGTTGGCGGCGAGCTGGCCGCCAATGGTTCCGGCCCACTGTCGATCGACTCGCCGCTGTCGGTGGAACTGTACAAGGTGTCGATGCTGATGCCACGCAAATCCAGCGGTATCAGCCTCAATGGCGTGCTGGGCGAGCGCCAGGACGAAATCCTCGACCTGCTGGTGCGCCAGCAAAAGGCTGTGCTGATCGACCCGGTCGAACGCCAGACCGAAATGATCGACTAAGGAAGCCCAGACCATGACCATGAACATGATGAAACTGCTGGGCCTGTCCGCCGCCCTCCTGGCCATCAGCCAGGGCGTGCGTGCCGAGGACGTCAAGGCCCCGACCTTCAGCGCCGAGCCATGCTGCCAGCTGTGCCCTGAAGCACACGATGCCAGCCGCTACACCACCCGCTACCAGCAGAACTTCACCACCCTGGTGCAAGCCCAGGGCGACTGGCTGTTCCGCACCCGCGAAGACCTGCGCACCGAATTCGACACCACGGCGCTGGGCTACAAGCGCCTGCAGCAGGTACACGACGCATTCAAGAAGCGCGGCGTGGAACTGGTGGTGGTGTACCAGCCAACTCGCGGCCTGGTGAACCGCAACATGCTCAAGCCCGAAGAAAAAGCCGCCTTCAACTACCAGAAGGCACTGCACAACTACCAGGCCATGCTGCAGCGTTTCGCCAAGATGGGCTACAACGTCCCCGACCTCTCGCCGCTGACCAACGAGCAATTGGCCGCCGCCGACCAAGGCAAAGATTTCTACTTCCGCGGCGACCAACACTGGACCCCCTACGGCGCCGAGCGTGCGGCGAAGATCGTGGCCGATACGGTACACCGGATGCCGGCCTTCGAAGGCATTCCACGCAAGGAATTCGAGACCCACAGGTCTGGGCGAATGGGCAAGACCGGCACCCTGCACAACGTTGCCGGGCAACTGTGCGGCACCAGCTACGCGGTGCAGTACATGGACCAGTTCGCCACCGAACCTAAAGGCGGCGCCAGCGGCGGTGACGACCTGTTCGGCGACGCCGGCAATGCCCAGATCACCCTGGTGGGCACCAGTCACAGCGGCAAGAACTACAACTTCTCGGGCTTCCTGGAGCAGTACATCGGCGCCGATGTGCTCAACGTCGCCTTCCCCGGCGGCGGCCTGGAAGGCTCGATGATCCAGTACCTGGGCAGCGAGGAGTTCCAGAAGAACCCACCGAAGATCCTCATCTGGGAATTCTCGCCGCTGTACCGCCTGGACCAGGAAACCATCTGGCGGCAGATCCTCGCGCTGCTCGACGACGGCTGCGACGACCGCCCGGCGCAATTGAGCGCCAGCGCCACCCTCAAGCCTGGCAAGAACGAGCTGATGGTCAACGGCAAGGGCGGCGTGATCAAGGACCTGGTCAACCGCAACCACCAGATCGACATCCGCTTCGAGGACACCTCGGTGAAAGTCCTGCAGGCCACCCTCTGGTACCTCAATGGTCGTCACGAGGACATCAAGATCGAGAAGCCCGAGACCTCCGACACCGACGGGCGCTTCGTCTTCCAAATGCGCGAAGACGAGGACTGGGCAGGCCAGAACCTGCTCGCCCTGGAGGTCCAAGGGCCGGAAAGCGGCACCCAGAAAGTCGAAGCGAAACTGTGCAAACGCAACAACTTCGCCAGCCCCGCGCAGCACACCGCGCAAGCTGGCCAGTGAGGCGATCATGAACCGTTCAATCCGCTCGTTCGCACCCGCCCTGCTCGCCCTCGCCCTGTTCGGCGGAGCCGCGCAGGCCGCGCTGGTGCCCCCCCAGGGCTACTACGCCGGGATCGAAAAACCCAAGACCGGCGATGGCAATTTCAGCTGCGAGGCCGCGCCCAAGCCGTTCACCGGCCCCCTGCAATTTCGCAGCAAGTACGAGGGCTCCGACAAAGCCCGCGCCACCCTCAACGTCGCGTCGGAAAAGGCCTTTCACAATGCCACCGCCGACATCACGACCCTCGAACGGGGCGTCAGCAAGATGGTCGGCCAGTACATGCGAGACGGCCGTGCCGCGCAGCTCGACTGCGTGCTGACCTGGCTCGACACCTGGGCGCAGGCCGATGCGCTGGAGTCCACCGACTTCAACCACACCGGCAAGTCCATGCGCAAATGGGCGCTGGGCAGCATGAGTGGTTCGTGGCTGCGCCTGAAGTTCTCCAACGACAGGCCACTGGCCGCGCACCAGGCCCAGGCCAAGGAGATCGAACAGTGGTTGGCGCGCCTGGCCGAGCAAACCGTGCGCGACTGGAGCGACCTGCCGCTGGAGAAGATCAACAACCATAGCTATTGGGCTGCATGGTCGGTGATGGCCACCGCCGTGGCCACCGACCGACGCGACCTGTTCGACTGGGCGGTGAAGGAATACAAGATCGGCGCCAACCAGGTCGATGAACAAGGCTTCCTGCCCAACGAAATCAAGCGCAAGCAGCGTGCCCTGGCCTACCACAACTACGCCCTGCCGCCGCTGGCGATGATCGCCACCTTCGCCCAGGCCAACGGCGTGGACCTGCGCGCCGAAAACAACTTCGCCCTGCAACGCCTGGGCGAAGGTGTGCTGGCCGGGGCTCGCGATCCTGTGCATTTCAGCACCCGCGCTGGCGCCAGGCAGGACCTGAAGGACCTCAAGGTCCAGAGCAAGTACGCCTGGCTGGAGCCGTGGTGCGCGCTGTACCACTGCGTTGGCGATACCGCTGAACGCAAGCACGAGATGCAGCCGTTCAACAGCTTCAGGCTCGGCGGCGACATGACCCGGGTCTACGACCCGAGCGCGGAGCAAAAGAAGTAACGCAAGACCTGATGACCAGAGCAACTCTGTGGGAGCGGGCTTGCCCGCGAATGCGATCGATCTGACAACGCTGCTGCGGCGACTGACGCATTCGCGGGCAAGCCCGCTCCCACAGGGGATCGCCTGGCCATGTACTAACTAGGTGGCCTTCCACGTTTTCGTGGGGGGTTTGGGGGGCGCTGTGCCCCGGATGCTGTGCACAACAAGGAGAACCGGGATGGTCTTCTCGTCCAACGTGTTCCTGTTCCTGTTCCTGCCGGTTTTCCTCGGCTTGTACTACGTGAGCGGAAACCGCTATCGCAATCTGCTGTTGCTGGTTGCCAGCTACATCTTCTACGCCTGGTGGCGGGTGGACTTCCTCGCCCTGTTCGCCGGGGTGACCCTGTGGAACTACTGGATCGGCCTGAAAGTCGGCGCCGCCGGGGTACGCACCAAACCCGCACAACGCTGGCTGCTGCTGGGGGTGGGGGTCGACCTGTGCATCCTCGGCTACTTCAAGTACGCCAACTTCGGGGTCGACAGCCTCAACGCGATCATGACCTCGATGGGCCTTGAGCCCTTCATCCTGACCCACGTGCTGCTACCGATCGGTATCTCGTTCTACATCTTCGAGTCGATCAGCTACATCATCGACGTGTACCGCGGCGACACCCCGGCCACACGCAATCTGATCGACTTCGCGGCGTTCGTGGCGATCTTCCCGCACCTGATCGCAGGCCCCGTGCTGCGCTTCAAGGACCTGGTCGACCAGTTCAACAACCGCACCCACACCCTGGACAAGTTCTCCGAAGGCTGCACCCGCTTCATGCAGGGTTTCATCAAGAAAGTCTTCATCGCCGACACCCTGGCGGTGGTGGCCGACCACTGCTTCGCCCTGGAAAACCCCACTACTGGCGACGCCTGGCTGGGTGCGCTGGCGTACACCGCACAGCTGTACTTCGATTTTTCCGGCTACAGCGACATGGCCATCGGCCTGGGCTTGATGATGGGCTTCCGCTTCATGGAAAACTTCAAGCAGCCGTACATCAGCCAGTCGATCACCGAGTTCTGGCGGCGCTGGCACATCAGCCTGTCGACCTGGCTGCGCGACTACCTGTACATCACCCTGGGCGGTAACCGCAAAGGCACCTTCAACACCTACCGCAACCTGTTTCTGACCATGCTGCTGGGCGGGCTGTGGCACGGCGCCAACTTCACCTACATCATCTGGGGCGCCTGGCACGGCCTGTGGCTGGCCATCGAACGCGCACTGGGCATCGACACCAACCCGCAGCGTTTCAACCCGATCAAGTGGGCCTTCACCTTCCTGTTGGTGGTGGTCGGCTGGGTGATCTTCCGCGCCGAGAACCTGCACGTGGCCGCCCGTATGTACGGCGCGATGTTCAGCTTCGGTGAATGGCAATTGTCGGAACTCAACCGCGCCAACCTCACCGGGTTGCAAGTGGCCACGCTGATCGTTGCCTACCTCACCCTGGCGTTCTTCGGACTGCGCGATTTCTACCGCAATGCCACCCCGGCCCCCAAGGCCACCCCGGTGCAGGTCAACGCCGATGGGTCGGTGGGCCTGGACTGGACGCGGATCATGACCCGCGCCCTGGTCCTGCTGCTGTTCATCGCCTCGGTGCTCAAGCTCTCGGCGCAGAGCTACTCACCGTTCCTCTACTTCCAGTTCTGAGGCCCCGATCATGAACCGGACACTTCGTATCACCTATTCGCTGTCGTTCATGGGCCTGCTGGTGGGGCTGGGCGTGTGGTCGCTCGGCGGGCTGGAAAGCTTCAACCGCACCACGCAGATGACCCTGCTCGACGGCAAGCTGGCCAAGGCCGCCGAAACCCACTACGACGCAGAGTTCCCGATCAAGCGCCTGGGCACCAACCTGTGGGCAGCACTGGACTACAAACTGTTCAACGAAGGCCGCCCAGGCGTGGTCCTGGGCCGTGAGCAGTGGCTGTTCAGCGACGAGGAGTTCAAGCCCAGCGTGGCTGCCGAGCAACAGATGCGCGACAACCTGGCGCTGGTGCGCGGGGTGCGCGACACCTTGCAACGCCAAGGCGTGCAACTGGTGCTGGCGATCATTCCGGCCAAGGCGCGGGTCTATGCCGAGTACCTGGGCAAGGAAACGCCGGCCAGCCTGCACGACGACTTGTTCAACCAGTTCCACGCCCAGGTGCGCCAGGCCAATGTGCTGGCCCCCGACCTGCTGGCACCGCTGGAGCAGGCCAAGGCGCGTGGCCAGGTATTCCTGCGCACCGACACGCATTGGACGCCGATGGGCGCCGAGGTCGTCGCCCAGGCCCTGGCCGACACCGTGCAGCGTCAGCAGCTGCTCACTGGCGAACCCCAGGCCTACGTCACCCAAGCCGGCGCCAGCGCGCCGTACAAAGGCGACCTGACTAACTTCCTGCCGCTCGACCCACTGTTCAGCGACCTGCTGCCGCCCCCGGACACCCTGCAGCAACGCTCGACACAGCCGGCACAGGCCGAGGGCGACGGCGACGACGCGCTGTTCGCCGACAACCAGATCCCGGTAGCGCTGGTCGGCACCAGCTACAGCGCCAACCCGCACTGGAACTTCCTCGGCGCGTTGCAGCAGGCGCTGCACAGCGACGTCGCCAACTATGCCGAGGACGGCCACGGCCCGCTGCTGCCGATGCTCAAGTACCTGCAAAGCGACGCCTTCAAGAACGCCCCGCCACAGGTCGTGGTATGGGAGTTCCCCGAACGTTATCTGCCAATGAAAAGCGACCTCAGCCGCTTCGATCCCCAGTGGATCGCGCAGCTGAAGAACACCCGTAAATCCGAAGAAAACCTGGCCCTGTCGTCCAATCGGACGGACCACTGAAGATAGAGAGGAACACGCACATGACCACCAAGACTTCCATTGCCAAAGCCCTCACCCTCGCCGCCGGCCTGTCACTGGCCTCGATGCAGGCCTTCGCCGGTGCCGATGCCGCACTGTACGGGCCGAGCGCACCGAAAGGCTCGACCTTCGTGCGCCTGTACAACGCCACCAACGCGCCGACCGCCGCCTCGGTCGGCAACACCCAGATCAAGCAGGTCGGCGCCCAGGCAAGCAGCGACTTCAGCTTCCTGCCAGGCGGTGACTACACCGCCCAGGTCGGTGGCAAGAGCGTCCCGGTGAAGCTCGCGTCCGACAAGTACTACACCCTGGTCAACAACGCAGGCTCCAATCCGCAACTGATCGAAGAGCCGCCGTTCAAGAACAAGCAGAAAGCCCTGGTGCGCGTACAGAACCTCAGCGACCAGCCGCTGACCCTCAAGACCGCCGACGGCAAGACCGAAGTGGTCAAGGCCGTGGCTGCCAAGGGCCGTGGCGAACGTGAAATCAATCCGGTCAAGGTCAACCTTGCCCTGTATGCAGGCGACAAGAAAGTCGGCGACGTCAAACCCGTCGCCCTGGAGCGCGGCGAAGCGGCCGTGCTGTATGTCACCGGTTCCGGCAACAGCCTGTCGCCGGTGTGGGTAACTCGCCCCGTGGCTAGCAACTGATCCCCCTGCCTCTTAACGACTATTGGAGAAACATGATGATCCCGGTAATTCTTTCTGGTGGTAGCGGTTCGCGTCTGTGGCCTCTGTCGCGCAAGCAGTTCCCTAAGCAGTTCCTGGCCCTGACCGGCGAGCACACTTTGTTCCAGCAGACCATCGAGCGTCTGGTATTCGAAGGCATGGACACCCCTATCGTGGTATGCAACAAGGACCACAAGTTCATCGTCCAGGAACAACTGGCGGCGTTGCAGCTCGACACCCAGTCGATCCTGATGGAGCCGTTCGGCCGCAACACGGCCCCTGCGGTGGCCATGGCCGCCATGAAACTGGTCAACGAAGGCCGTGACGAGCTGATGCTGGTACTGCCAGCCGACCACGTGATCGAGGACCAAAAGGCCCTGCAACGCGCCTTGGCCCTGGCCACTGTGGCTGCCGAGCGCGGCGAGATGGTGCTGTTCGGCGTACCGGCCACCAAGCCTGAGACCGGCTATGGCTATATCCGCTCCAGCCAGGACGCCCTGCTGCCCGAAGGCGTGGCACGGGTAGCGCAGTTCGTCGAGAAGCCCGATGAAAAACGCGCCAACGAGTTCGTGCGCGCCGGCGGTTACTTCTGGAACAGCGGCATGTTCCTGTTCCGTGCCAGCCGCTTCCTCGAAGAGCTGAAGAAGCACGACCCGGACATCTACGACACCTGCCTGCTGGCCCTGGAGCGCAGCACCGAAGAGGCCGACGTGCTGAGCATCGACGAAGCCACCTTCGCCTGCTGCCCGGACAACTCCATCGACTACGCGGTGATGGAAAAGACCCAGCGCGCCTGCGTGGTACCGCTGTCGGCCGGCTGGAGCGACGTAGGCTGCTGGTCGTCGCTGTGGGATGTGCACGAGAAAGACGACAACGGCAACGTCACCAAAGGCGATGTGGTGGTGCAGGACAGCCACAACTGCATGATCCACGGCAACGGCAAGCTGGTGTCGGTGATCGGCCTTGAGAACATCGTGGTGGTCGAGACCAAGGACGCCATGATGATCGCCCACAAGGACAAGGTCCAAGGCGTCAAGCAACTGGTCAACACACTCGATGCGCAAGGTCGCAGCGAGACCCAGAACCACCTTGAGGTGTACCGCCCGTGGGGCTCGTACGACTCGGTGGACATGGGCGGACGTTTCCAGGTCAAGCACATCACCGTCAAGCCAGGCGCGGCACTGTCGTTGCAGATGCACCACCACCGCGCCGAGCACTGGATCGTGGTCAGCGGCACGGCCGAGGTGACCTGCGACGAGAACGTGTTCCTGCTGACCGAAAACCAGTCCACCTACATCCCGATCGCCTCGGTGCACCGCCTGCGCAACCCCGGCAAGATCCCACTGGAGATCATTGAGGTGCAGTCCGGCAGCTACCTGGGTGAAGACGACATCGAACGCTTCGAGGACGTCTATGGCCGCACGTCCACGCCAGTCGAGCGCGGGGTATCGGTGAAGACCATCGCGCAGTAAAAGCTGCGAGCTGCAAGCTGCAAGAAAAAGCGGGGCGCCGGGGGATCGAAATGCTCGATTCACCGCCGCTGCGCTTCTTCTTGTGGCTTGAAGCTTGAAGCTTGCAGCTTCAAGATGATGGAACACCCGCCACCAAGGCATGCCCCACCATGATCATCGGCGCCCTGCTCATCCTCACCTGGCTGGTTCTGCTGCTGCGCTATCCGGCCAAGGCCGTGCCGATTTCCCTCGCGGGCGTCTGTGGCCTGGGGCTGGTGGCGTTGTACGTGGTCTGGCAGGACAACCGCGAAGCGTCGCAACTGGCACGCTTGGATATCCGCCTAAGCTATGCCCCCGACCAGTGCCCTGCAGACCGTGCGCTGCATGTACGCATGAAGAATGGCAACCAGGTCCCGCTCACCGAACTGCGCTGGCGCGTGGCGGCCTATGCCCCCGGCGACACGGCCAACCTCGCCGAGAACACCTACAATGCACCGCGCTATCGTGGCCCTGGCGAATTGCAGCCGGGCAGCGAATGGACCGACTGCCTGCCGCTGCCGCCACTGCGCGCGGGGTATCGACCGCAGACCCTGGAGTTTCGGGCTGAGCATCTGCAAGGTACATTCGCCAACTGATGTGTCGGCTGTACCGGCCTCTTCGCGGGTGAACCCGCTCCCACAGGTACTGCACGCGCCTCAACGCCGGTGTAATGGCACAGGCAACCTCAACCACAGCTGACAACAGGACCCCCCCATGCCCACCGTCCTCATCACCGGTTGTTCCAGCGGCATTGGCCGCGCCCTGGCCGACGCCTTCCGCGATGCCGGATACAGCGTCTGGGCCACTGCCCGCAAACGACAGGATGTCGAGCAACTGGCGGCGGCTGGCTTCACCGCGCGGCAACTGGACGTCAACGACGCCCCCGCCCTCGCCCTGCTGGCCGATGAACTGGAGCACCTGGATATCCTCATCAACAATGCCGGCTACGGCGCCATGGGCCCGCTGCTCGACGGTGGCGTCGAGGCCATGCGCCAGCAGTTCGAAACCAACGTGTTCGCCTTGGTCGGCGTGACCCGCGCACTGTTCCCGCTGTTGCGGCGCAGTCGTGGGTTGGTGGTGAACATCGGCAGCGTGTCGGGCGTGCTGGTCACCCCGTTCGCCGGCGCCTACTGCGCCTCCAAGGCCGCCGTGCACGGGCTGAGCGACGCCCTGCGCCTGGAACTGGCGCCGTTCGGTATCCGCGTGATGGAAGTGCAACCGGGGGCGATTGCCTCGCAGTTCGCCAGCAATGCCCAGCAGCAAGCCGAGCAGGTGCTGGCTACCGACTCGCCCTGGTGGCCGCTGCGCGAGCAGATTCAAGCCCGCGCACGGGCCTCGCAGGACCGACCTACGCCCGCTGCGGCGTTCGCCCAGCAATTGCTCGCTGCTACCGGCAAGTCGCCCGTGCCGGCCTTGGTGCGTATCGGCAATGGCAGCACGGCGCTGCCGTTGCTGGCGCGCCTGCTGCCCCAGCGTTTGCTCGACTGGGTACTACGCAAGAGGTTCGGCTTGCTTCGGCCGCTCTGACCTGGCGCTCCTACACAGGCTCATCCGACTTTGTCGAACGCCTGCCAGCCGCCACCGAGCGCCTTGTATAGCCCGACCAACGCCTGCGATACCGCCGCCGAGCTGTCGATCCACTGCGCTTCGCTGGCCAGCAGCGCCGACTGCACCGTCAGCACGTTGAGAAAGTCCACCGCGCCTTCCACGTATTGGCGCTGAGCGGCCTCCAAGGCGATGCGATTCTGCCGCACCGCCTCGGCCAGGTGGTCGCGGCGCAGTTGGCTGGCGTTGTACAGGCGCAGCACATCGTCGATCTCGTGCCAGGCGCCGAGTACCACCTTGCGATAATTCAGCGCCGCTTCCTGCTGCTGCGCCTCGCGCAATTGCAGCGTGCCCTTGAGCCGTCCGCCCTCGAAAATCGGCAGCGACAGCTGCGGGCCGAAGGCGAAGCGACGCGAATCCCAAGCGCCAAAATCGGACAGTTGCAGGGCCTGGAAACCGACGCTGCCGGACAGCCGAATGCGCGGATAGAAGTCGGCCTTGGCCACGCCGATACTGGCGGTGGCCGCATGCAGACGGGCTTCGGCCTGGCGGATGTCGGGGCGGCGCTCGGCGAGTTCCGAGGGCACGCCAATGCCGAAGCGTTGCAGCGGCGCGGGCAGTTCGCCTGGCGCGCGCAACGAGTCCTGCAAGGCACGCGGCGGCTCTGCGGCGAGCAGGCTCAAGGCATTGATCAGGTCGTCGCGGCGGGCTTGCAGGGTGGGCAGGCGCGCCTCGATGGAGGCCACTTGCGCGCTTGCCTGGGCCACGTCGAGCTGGGTGGCGACGCCTTCGGCCTGGCGATCCTCGGAGAGCTTGAGGCTGTGCCGGGCCAGCTTGAGGTTGTCCTCGGTCACCTGCAAGGTGTGCTGCACGGCGCGCAGTTGGATGTAGTTGCCAGCAGTCTCCGAAAGCAGTGCCAGCAACACCGCGCGGCGGTCGTTCTCGGCCACCTCGACGCTGGCGTCGGCGGCTTCGACCTGGCGCCGCACACGGCCCCACAGGTCCAGCTCCCAGCCGGCGACCAAATCGCCCTGCCACAGGTTGTAGGCTTTTTTACCGGCGTTACCCGACGGGTCATTCAGGCCTTCGGCGCTGTTGCGTGCGCGGCTGTAGCCGGCGTTCGCATCCACCGACGGTGCTTGATCTGCCGCCAGCGTGCCGCGTAGGGCACGGCTTTGCAGCAAGCGCGCACTGGCCATCTGCAAGTCGAGGTTACGCTCGGCGACCTGCTTGATCAGCGCACTGAGCTGGGCGTCGTGGAAACTGTCCCACCAGCGCAGCTCCAGCGGTTCGGCCAGCGGCTGGCTGACTGCGGCCTCGCCTTGAAGCGCGGCCCAGTCTTGCGGCGCATCGGTAGCCGGGCGCTGGAAATCCGGGCCGAGGGTGCAACCAGCCAGAAGCATAGCCAGCAACACCGGGGCCGCTGCGCGCCCCTTTCGCGCCCCAAGGCCGCTCGCGATCCCTTGTATGAGCGGCCTTGTGCCGCGAAAGGGCTGCGCAGCAGCCCCATTGGCCTCGACTTTTTCATCCCGCCCACTCATCGCGCAGTCACCTCTTTGCCGGCCAGCGTATCGCCGTGGGTATCGATGGTCGCCTCCACCGACATGCCCACCCGCAGCCGTGCGAGCAGCGGCTGGCCGTCATCGAAGACGATCTTCACTGGAATGCGCTGCACCACCTTGGTGAAGTTGCCGGTGGCGTTGTCCGGCTTGACCGCCGCGAAGGTCACGCCGGTGGCCGGGGCGATGCTCTGGACATGGCCGTGGAGCGTTTCGCCCGAGAAGGTATCGACGCTGATGCTCACCGGCTGGCCCGGCTGCACATGGGTCAGCTGGGTTTCCTGGAAATTGCCGACGATGTAGGCCCGCGCCAACGGCACCACCGACAGCAGGCGCGCGCCGGGGTTGACGTAGGCGCCCACGCGCAGCGCACGCTCGCCAACCATGCCGTCCACCGGTGCGCTGATGCGCGTGTAGGACAGGTCGAGTTGAGCCTTTTCCAGCCCTGCTTCGGCACGTTTGAGCTGGCCGTCGGCACTGGCCACCTGGGCCGTGAGGATATCCACCTGCTTGCGTGTGGCCACCAGCGCTGCCTGGGTATTGGCCAGCCGCGCGCGGGCCTGATCAACCCGGCTGCGCGCCTGCTGGGCGTTCTGCACGGTGCCGGCGCCCTGCTCGGCCAGGCGGCTGTAGCGTCCCACTTCATGATCGGCGAACGCCGCCTCGGCCTGCGCCGCCTTCACCGCGGCCTCAGCCTGGGCGATCAGCGCCGCCTGGCGCTCCAGGGTGGCGCGGGCGTCCAGGCTCTGGGCCTTGGCCACCAGCAACTGCGCCTGGGCCGCATCAAGGGCTGCCTGATAGTCGCGATCATCGAGAATGGCCAGCAGTTGGCCTGCGCTGACCTGCTGGTTGTCCTCCACCAGCACGTCCTTGATAAAACCGGCCACCTTGGGCGCCACCACGGTGTAGTCGGCCGTGACGTAGGCGTCGTTGGTGCTCTGGCGCTGATCGCTGCCAAACATCCAGGGGCCGACGATGGCGGCCAGTACAGCCACGGCGAGCACCGAGCCGATGAAAAGCGTTTTGCGGTTGGGGGTCATTTGGCGTTTCTCGAATTCATCCACAGGCTCAAGCCACCGCACGCGGCGGATAGACCCGGGTAGGCACGAAGGGAATCAGGCAGATCAGGGCGACAGCGATGCACGCCATCACCAAGTAAAGGTCGGCACTGGTCAGCACCAGCGCCTGGTCGTGAAGACGCTTGGCAAGGCCCGCGGTGTTGTCGTCCACCAGCGGCGCGTTGCCCAGGCTGTCGACCAGGTGGTTGGAATGAAAATGCCGGCGCAGGGTGCCCAGGGCATCAAGCAGGCCCGTGGCAATCACCGCAGCCAGGCCTTTGACGGTGTTGAACCAGCTCGACGCGAACGGGCCCTCCTGCGGGCTCATGCCGTTGGTCGAGAGCATCAGCAACGGCAGCACCGCCATCGGCTGGCCGAATACCTGGAGCAGATAGAACGGGTAGAAGTCGCCGCGAATCCACTGCGAGGTGAGCAAGCTGCTGCCCACGCACGAGGCGGCCAGCATTGCCAGGCCGAGCGCCAGCACCCAGCGACAGTCCACCGCGCGGACGTTGCAAAGCGCGGCGGTGAGCGGCAGTGCGAGCAATTGCGGCATGGCCACCAGCAGCATCAGCGGGCTGATCTGCGCCGGGCGATAGCCCTGAATTTGCGCCAGATACGCCGACGGAATGCTGCCCACGCCCGAGAGCACGACCAGTACGCCGGCTAGGGTCACCAGGGCAAAGCTCAGGTTACGCCGGCCGAGCATGCGCAGTTGGAAAAACGGCAGCGGTTCGGACCACTCGTTGTACATGAACAGCGCCAGCAACAGCGCGCCGCCGCCCAACAGCCAGCAGATCAGCGGCGAGTCGAACCAGCCCCAGCGATCGCCCAGCGACAGGCCCAGCACGATGCAACTGATGGCCGGCAAGCCCAGCACCACGCCGCGCCAGTCGAACTGCTTGAAGCGCTCCAGGCGCAGCGGATCTTGCGGCAGCCCCCAACCGACACAGGCGATGGCCACCAGCGACGGCAGGATGATCTGCCAGAACGCCCATTGCCAGCCGACGTATTCCGTCCACAGGCCCGCCAGCGGCGTACCCAGGTTGGGCCCGAAGGTGGCGGTCAGGGCGTAGCAGGCCAGGCCATAGACCTTGATACCCGGCGGCAAAAAGCGCAGCGCCACGCTCATCAGCATCGGCGGCAAGGCGCCCGAGGCGAAGCCTTGCAGCACACGCAGCAGCATCAGGCTGTGCAGGTTGGGGGCGAAGGGTTGCAGCAGGCCGAGCACGGCGAACACGCCGACGGCGGTCATGGTGAAGCGGCGCAGCGAGAAGGTGGTGGCCAGCCACGGCGCGAAGGCCATGGCCGAGACCGAGGCGGCGCTGTACACCGCCAGCAGCCAGGCGCCCTCGTCGGCACCGATGCCCATGGCGCCACGAATGTCATTCAGCGAGATCTTGGTTACCGCTTCGTTGAGCCCGGCGCACAGCACCGCCAGCAACACGCCGAACAACCCTACCACCACCTGCAGGCCGAACGCCGTCTGCGCCGGGGCCGCCGGCGCAGGGGCGGCGGCCAGTGCGGCCACGGGGGCAGTCAGGGAACTCATGGGGTAGACATCTCCAGCAACAATTTTCAGCTGGAGCAAGTCTATGAAGGTCCAATGATGACGGAAAGCGACTTATTGGAAGGTTTATGTTGCGTCAGACGCAATCGGCAAAAACTCATGCACCGTTCAAGGCTTCGCATCGCAACAGGCTTTCAAGGTCCGGCGCAACCAGCGGTGCGCCGGGTCGTTGTCAAAGCGCGGATGCCACGCCTGCATCACCCGCACCTTTTCCAGCGGCACCGGGATTTCGAACGAGCGCAGGGGCAAACCGAACTTGTTCACGCTGCCGAGGATGTTCGCTGGCATCGGTAAGATCAGGTCCGACTCAGGCAGCGAGAACATCGCCGAATGGAAACTCGGGGTAATCAGCGCCACGCGCCGCTGGATCCCGTGGCTGCCTAGCTCCACATCGATCGGCCCATTGGCCCGCCCGCGCCGAGACACACTGATCTGCGGATACACAGCAAAGCGCTCCGGGGTGATCACATCGTCGAAGATCGGGTGCTCGGCCCGCGCCAGCCCGACGAACCAGGTGTCGAACAGGCTCTGTACCTTGATCTCCGGCCCCAGTTCGATGCTCGAACTGACCACCAGATCGATCTGCCCGTGGCGCAGCACCAAATCGTCATCGCCCTGATGCTCGGGCACGAAGCGCAACACCGTGTTCGGCGCCTCGGCCATCATCATGTGCAGCAATCGCGCGCCGTACAGGGCAATGAACAGGTCATTGGTGCGGATGTTGAAGGCGCGGTCGAGGTTGGCCAGGTCGACCTCGTCGCCACTGCGAAACACCACGCCGGCCTGCTCCACCAGCCCGCGCACCTGATCTCGCAGCGCCAGCGCCCGAGGCGTGGGCACCAGGCCACGGCCGGCGCGCACCAGGATCGGGTCGCCCATGGCCTCGCGAATGCGCCCCAAGGTGCGGCTCATGGCTGCCGGACTCAGGTTCATGCGCTGGGCGGCGCCGACCACGCTGCCCTCGTCGAGCAGGGCATCGAGGGCGACAAGCAGGTTCATGTCCGGGAGTTGCATGGCCGTTTTCCGTGACAGCTGTAGGAAACGCGATGGTATCAGGTTGGTGGATTGCGTCAGACGCAACGACGTCGTGCGCGGTAGGCCATTTATTCCCTAGCGTAAAAGATTCGAGAATGAGGCCTGGCGCTTCGCGGGCAAGCCCGCTCCCACAGGTTACGCGCATCCCTGCGAGAGCGGGCTTGCCCGTGAGGCGGCCAGCACTGCCCCCATCTTCTCAAAGGATTGCGCATGCCCTCCCCGGTCCTGATCGCCATCGACGCCTCCCCCGCCGCCACCTGCCTGCTCGACCTCGCACGCCGCTACTGCCGCCCCGGCGAGCACAACCTGCACGTGCTGCTGGCCATCGAAACGACCTTCGCCGTGCACGACCAACCCAAGGCCTACACCCTTGAGGAGTTGCAGGAGTACCCCGCCGCCTGCGACGAACAGCAACTGGCCGAACGCGCCGTCGCCACCGCCGTGCGCGCCCTGCGCGAAGCCGGCTTCGACAGCCTCGGCTGCATGGTCGGCGGGCAACCGGTGGACGCCATCGTCGCCAAGGCCCACGAGCTTGAGTGCGAACTGATCATCATGGGCCACCGGCACCTGTCACGGCTTGGCAGGCTGCTGGATCCCTCGATCAGCGCGAAAGTGATCGATCGCGTGCAGGTGCCGGTATTGGTAGGGGCAACCGCTGAGGTCTGACCTGGCAACGGTGCGGGACGTGCTTGAACTTAACGAATCTTAATCCCAGCCGTTTGCGCCAACTCACGATAATGCGAGGCGCCTGCAAACCTGGAGAGCCCACGGTGAGATTGCTCGCTACACGCCGATTGATCGCAGCAGTCTCCTGCCTGGCGCTGGCCGCACCAGGGCTCAGCCGCGCCGACTGCGCCAAGGCCTACTCGATCCCGTTCGACGTCGAACTCTATGTGCCTGAGCGCGAATCGACCATCGAACTGAGGGCATTCGAAAAGCGCAGCATCTCCATTGCGGCAGCCGAAGCACTCAACCCGAGTCGGTTTCCCAGCCCTGACGCCCCCCAGTACCGCCAAGGCGACACCCGGGCACTGGTTCGCGTGCGCGGTGAAGATATCTACATCGACCGCTCTGGCTGGATTCGCCAGGGCACCCGCTACGGCAAGGCTGCGCTGGCCGAGATCGAACGACAGCTGTCGCCCCCCTGCTCCGAACCCAAAGTGCCCGCTCCCAACACGCTAGACATGGGAGCGGGCTTGCCCTGCGATGGCGCCCATGCTGCTAATTGCCTATGGCTGATCAGCCAGGTAGGACTGCCTCACGATCTTCACATTCGGAGCCAACTGCTCAATATGCATCTTCACCGACCATAACCTGTCGTAGGGTGTCTTGTAATGGCCGCTATAGTTGGTCATCACAATTTTCCCTCTCTTCATCAGGAACTCCCCGGCGGCAACAACGACCGGACTAGTCCCATGCTCCTGGGCTGCAATGGCGGAAAAGCTCGCGTGAGTGGAGTAAACATTGGCATGTTGGAAACTGCCGACAATCAGTTCACCCTTGCCGGTGATCAGCCACTTGTGGGTCATCGGGAAGGATGTGCTAAGGATCCCGTCCAGGGTCCCTGCATCCTTTACGACATAGAGCTTCGCCTGCTGCCGATCCAAGTTCCTTTCGGTGGTCGCGACCTCTTCCTTGACTCGGCCAGCCTTGGTGTTCGTCAGCGCCCCCAAGGATTCGACCCGCTTCGGCCCTCCTGTCAATTTCTGCCAGGTACGCTTAAAAGAAAACTGCCCCGACGGGTCAACCTGATTCACAGGATCGCCCATGCAGTAGGCATAGGCATTCAGGCCTCCACGCCCGAAGGGGCTCAGCCTGTCCGGACCCTGAAAGCGCATCAGCCTGACGTTGTAAACCCTGTAACCATTCCCCAGCGCGTAGTTGCCAGTGAATGCATCAGCATGAATACCATTGAATCCAAGCAGCCCCTGAGTCTCGCCATGGAAGCTGGCATAGCCATAGGGCCCATAGGCCCGCCGGTCGCGTGACCTGATTGCACCTTCGTTCATCTTTGCGCCCTCCATCGACCTTCCCCGATGAAACAACCACTATCCTCGGGGTGAGCCGGCCAGGATAGCTGGCAGAATTGTCAGTTCTCCTGAGCGCCCGGCTTGACCACCACCGTACAGGTCGTCCCCGCCGCCAGCAGGTACCCCTCCGGCACCTCATCGATATGAATCCGCACCGGCACCCGCTGCGCCAGGCGCACCCAGTTGAAGGTCGGGTTCACATCGGCGACCAGTTCGCGGCTCTGTGGGTTGTCGCGGTCGTAGATACCGCGCGCAATGCTCTCCACATGCCCGCTCAGGCGCTCGCCGCTCATCATTTGCAGCTCGGCAACATCGCCCACCTTCACATGCGGCAGCTTGGTTTCCTCGAAGAAGCCATACACCCAGAACGAATGCTCATCGACCACCGCCATCACCGCTTCGCCGGTGCGCGCGTAGTCGCCCTTGTGGATGTTCAGGTTGGTCACGTAGCCATCGACCGTGGCGACGATCTCGGTACGTTTGAGGTTCAGCTCAGCGGCAGCCAGTTCGGCCTGGGCCTGTTGATAATCGGCCAGCGCGGAACTTGCGATGTTGCTGGCGTCGTCACGGTTCTCCTTGGAGATGACCAGGTTGTCCAGGTCGGCACGGCGCTTGGCGTTGACCTTGCGCATCTCCCAAGTGGCCTTGCGCGAGGCCACCAGCGCCTTGGCCTGCTCCACCGCCAGTTGGTAATGCTCGGGGTCGATGCGGATCAGCACATCGCCCTTCTTCACCGGCTGGTTATCCTTGACCGGCACGTCCACCACATAACCCGGCACGTCGGCAGCGACGTTGATGATATCGGCGCGTACCCGGCCATCACGGGTCCAGGGCGTGGTCATGTAGTGCAGCCACAACTGGCGGCCGATCACCACGGCAGCGGTCAGCACCAACAGGGTGGCGATCAGGCTGAAAAACTTTTTCATCGAGGGGTTCTCACCAGTAGAGCGACAGCGCCAAAGCGCCGAACAGGCAAACGAACAGGCTCAGGCGCAGCAGCGCCGGGTGCCAGAAAAAACGGTAGCCATCGTGGCTGGCGATGAACCGGTCCAATCCCCAGGCCAGGCCCAGGGCGAACAGGAACATCAACGTCATGGTGGGCATGTACACGCCATGGAAGGCGATTTCACGGGGCATCGTGCAGTCCTTTTGCCGGTGTCAGCGGCGACTGTGGATCGAGCAGGGAGGTACGGATGAAATGCAGGTAGCTCTGCGCGCGGCGCAGCACCGAGGTGTCGAAATGCCGGGCGAACGGTTCGTCGGTTGCCTGCACGCGACTGATGGCATGGTCCACCGCCACCAGCGCGCGCTCGTGGTTGCTGGCGCTCGGTTGCAGGAACAAGCGCGCCAGCGCGCGGCCCATCACACGGATGGCCTGGCGCCAGGGCTGGCTCTCGGCGTAGGCTGGGTGCACCGGGGCGCGGGCCTGCTCCTTGCGCAGCTCGATGACCGCGTGGCCAATCTCCAGCACCGTGAACATCCAGCCCATCAGTTCGCTCTGCACCTTCGGCTGGCCGGCCGCCAGGCCATAGGCCTGGTGCAGCAGGTCGCGGGTGCGGCTCTCGAAAGCCGAGCCCAGCCCGCGCAGGCGCCCGCTGATGGCGAACAGCACCTGCTCACGCAGTTCCTGCTCCAGGCGACTCCACAGCCAGCGGCTGTTGGGCGGCAGGATGATCGCCCCGGCAGCGGCGCAGACGAACATGCCGATGACCATGCCGATGTAGTCATTGATGAAGGTATAAGGGTCGTACAGCGTCAGGTTGTTCGGCACCGATCCGATGGCGAAGAACACCAGCAGCCCCAGCCCGTAGCCGGCGTAGGCCGGGCGTGAGGCCAGGAAGGCACCGAGCACGAACACTGGCGCGAGGACCATGCACAGCAGCGCGAAACCGTCGATCCACGGGAACACGAAAAAGGTCTCGAAAAACCCGATGAACGCGCCGACGGCAGTGCCGATGGCCATCTGGAACGACATGCGCTTGGGGTTGGGCGAGGCGGCCGACAGGCCCACGGTGACGCTGGCGATCAGGGTCATCATGGCGCCGCTGGGCCAGTCGCTCATCAGCCAATAGCTGCCCAGCAGCAACAGCACCGCCGAGGCGCGTACCCCCGCGGCCAACGACACCAGCCAGCTGGTCTGCGCCACATAGGGTTCGTCCCACTGTTCGCGCTCGTGCTTGTGCACCGCCAGCGAGGCATGGGTTTCGGCGTAGCTGTACATCTCGTCGACGAAGCGATACAGCAGCTCGAAGGCCGTGTGGAAGTCGAGCAGGTCGGCTTCGCTGGGCGCAGTTGCCAGGTAATCGGCACGCAGGCTACGCACCTGGGCCTGCAAGCCTTCCTTGTACGTCCCCAACTCCAGCGCCAGACGCAGCGCATCGGCGTCGGTCAGGGCGCGGCCCACGTAGGGTTCGAGCAACTCGGCAAGGGTCGCAAGGCCCGGTTCGATGGCGCCGACGATCTGCAACGGGCCGCGCGCGCGCAACCGTTCGAGCAGCCGGTGCAGGGCGTTGAAGCGGGTGGTGATGGCCATGAACTCGCTGTTCATGCGCACCAGCCGGCCAGAGCGCCGACGCATGTGTGGGTCTTCGAAGGCTGTGACACTGCGCAGGCTCTCCAAGCCCACCGCTTCGGCGACGAAGCGCACGTTGCTGCTCTCGTAGCGATCACGCTGGCTGTCGCCGCGCAGGGCTTCGACCACCACGCCGGCGAAGGTGCCGAAGCGCAGGTACAGGGCATTACGCATGGCCGCACTGGCCGACTGCGGCAAAATCGCTGCACTGACGAAGGTCGAGACCAGAATCCCCAGGCCGATCTCCAGCACCCGCCACACTGCCGCCATGAACGCCTGCTCAGGGTGTTGCAGTACCGGCAAGCCGATCATCGCCGCGGTGTAGCCGGCCAGCACGAAGCCATAGGCGCGGAAGGTCCGGTAGCGCATGGCACCGGCCGAGCACAGGCCCACCCACACCGCCAGGCTGGGCAGGAACAGCTCGGTGTTCTGCGGGAACAGCGCGATCAGCGCCACCATCATCGCCGAGCCGGCCAGGGTGCCGAGCACCCGGTAGAAGCTCTTGGCGAACACATGGCCGCTTTGCGGCTGCATGACGATGAACACGGTGATCATCGCCGTGCGCGGCTGTGGCAGCTCAAGGCGCATGGCCAACCAAAGGGTGATGAACGCGGCGGCCAGTACCTTGAAGATGTACACCCAGGTCACGCCATCGGTACGTGCCCAGGCAAAGAACCCCCGGCGCCACTCAAGACCCTGCAGCCAGCGCAGGGGCAAGCTCGATGCACTCATTTGGCGTGGCCCGGTGTGTCGAAGATGGCCAGGGCCGGCGGGGTTTTCGGCGCGGCCTGGCGCTGCGCGTCGGGCACGTCCTGGCCAGCGTCCAGGCCGCCGCCGAGGGCGGTGACCAGCTCGGCATGGGCCATCAGGCGGGCGGCCTGGACCTGCTGCTGGACCTGCTGCTGACGCAGTAGCAGGGTCTGGGCGTTGAGCACGTTGAGGTAATCGGTCAGGCCGCGCTGGAAGGCCACGCTGGCGATGTCGTAGGTCTTTTGCGCAGCCTGCACCGACTCGGCCGCCAAGTGCGCCTGCTGGTTCATCGACGCGCGGCGGATCAGTTGGTCGCCGATGTGCTTCAAGGCATCGATCACCGTCTGGTTGTAGCGCGCCACGGCCATGTCATAGCCGGCCGAGGCCGCGCCCAGTTGAGAGCGCAGGCGGCCGCCGTCGAAGATCGGCAAGCTGATCGCAGGGCCGACGTTGTAGTTGAACTTGCGCCCGGTCAGGAACTCGAGCGGGCCGCCACCGGTCGCCATGAAGCCGAGGCTGCCCACCAGGTCGACGTTGGGGAAGAAACCGGCGTGGGCGACATCAATGCCGCGCGCCTGGGCCGCCACCTGCCAGCGGCTGGCGACCACGTCCGGGCGCTGGCCGACCAGCTCGGCCGGCAGGTTCGACGGCAAGGCCAGGGGCGCGCCCAGACGCAGGCTTGGGCGTTGCAGTTTCGCGCCCTCCCCCGGCCCCTTGCCGGCGAGTGCGGCCAACTGGTTACGCGTCAAGGCGATGGCCTCGTTGAGGCTGTCGATCTGGCGATGGGTCTCGGGCAACGGCGCTTCGGCTTGGCTCACTTCCAGATGCGTGCCGATGCCGCCGTCCAAGCGACGCTTGGCGAGGGCGAGAATCTGCTCCTGTTGGGCAAGCTCGGCCTGGACGATATCGCGCTGGGCATAGTGCAGGCTCAGCTGGATGTAGCTGCGCACCACGTTGTTCTCAAGCTCCAGTTGCGCCTGGCGCGCCTCGGCGACGCGCATGTGCGCCTGATCCAGGGCCTGCTCGCTGGCATTGCGCTCGCGGCCCCACAAATCGAGCGCATAACTGAAGCCGATGGCCGCGTTGTTGTCCCAGGTATTGGCACCGGAAAGCGCGCCGGGGCCATAGAACTGATCCTCGGGCCAATTGTGGCGTTTGAGGGAGGCGCTGGCGTTGGCCTGGAGTTGCTCCGCCGACTCCACCACCCCGGCCAGGGCCTTGGCTTGGCGTACGCGCGCCGCCGCCATGGCCAGGCTCGGGCTGCCCGCCAGGGCCTGGGCCATCCAGGCATCCAACTGCGGATCGGCATAGGCACGCCACCACTGCTGGGCAGGCCAATGGGCATCCCGCGCGGCCTCGTCGATGGCATCGCCTGTGGCCAATTGGTTGGCCTCAAGGGTCTTGGTTTGCGGGACAATGCCCCAGGTTCCGATACAGCCGCTCAAGGTAAAGCTAAGGGCACAGGCACTGAGCGCTCGAAGCGCTCCGATGTTGCGACGCGGCACAGCTGCGATTTCCCGAGGAAGAGGTGGAGGGGCACGGCCATTCTAGGGTCGGGTTCGATTGGCGATAAGCGTGGATTCCTGCGAATCTTTGTTACCAAAACAGCGATAATCCGGCTTTAGTCGGACGTGATTTTTCGTCACTTCATGTCACAATTTTGTCCTCTAAACCGAGAGTGACCCATGGACACCCTGCAAAACATGCGTGCTTTCAGTTGCGTCGCCCAGCTCGGCAGCTTCACCGCTGCCGCCGCGCAACTGGACACGACCACCGCGAACGTGTCGCGGGCGGTCTCCAACCTGGAAGCCCATCTGCAAACCCGCCTGCTCAACCGCACCACCCGGCGCATTGCGCTGACCGAGGCAGGCAAGCGCTACCTGATGCGCTGCGAACAGATCCTGACCTTCGTCGAAGAAGCCGAAGCCGAGGCCAGCGATGCCCACGCCCGCCCTGCCGGGCAGTTGAAGGTGCATTCGATGACCGGGGTGGGCCAGCATTTCGTGGTCGATGCGATCACCCGCTACCGTGAATCGCACCCGGACGTGACGTTCGACCTGACCATGGCCAACCGCGTGCCCGACCTGCTCGAAGAGGGTTACGACGTGTCCATCGTGCTGGCCACCGAGCTGCCGGACTCGGGCTTCGTTTCGCAGCGCCTGGGCATCACCTACAGCATCGTGTGCGCCTCGCCTGCTTATGTGGCGCGCCAGGGCTTCGCGTACAAGCCGGCGGATTTGCTCAAGCACGCCTGCCTGCGCATGGTCAGCCCGGTGATTCCATTGGAGAAGTGGCTGTTCGACGGGCCGGAGGGCCAGGAGATGGTCAACATCACCAGCTCGCCCTTCCAGGTGAACTCGGCCGATGCGATGAAGACGGCGATTCGCGCCGGCATGGGCGTGGGTGTGCTGCCGATCTACTCGGCCATCGACGGGCTGCGCGATGGCAGCCTGGTGCGGATACTGCCGGAGTATCGCTTGCAGGAGCTGAACCTGTACGCGATCTACCCCTCCCGCCAGTACCTGGACGCCAAGATCAAGACCTGGGTCGAGTACCTGCGCAACTCGCTGCCGGAGATTCTTGCCGCGCACGAGGCGGACCTCAAGACCCACGAGTTGCACATCGCCAACTGACGGCAAGCGGCAAGAATGGGAAATTGCACCTGACTTGACCAAGCGTTTGTATCCCAGTTGACCAGCCATTTGCATAGGATGTGACCGGCGCACGGGTACGTTTTGACCGACAGGAATCGACCCATAGCCGCCGGTGACCAATAGCACCAACTGGCTACCCCCCCTGCCAGTAATCACTCAATTACTCTTTATTGGACTGTTCCGCCTAATAGCTTCCTGACTGTCCTTTTACTCCCGCGCCCTTTGCTGCGACCATTTTTGCACTGACCCAGCCCTGCGGATTTTTTATGATGGACCTTGCTATCGGGTTTCCCGAGTTCTTCCTGCCCAGTTGCACGCTGCGGCGGATTAATCGCAATGACGCCGAGGCGATTTTTGCCGGGCTTTCTAACCCGCAGGTTGTTGCCCACTACGGCGTGTCTTACGACAGCCTCGAAGCGACGGACGAGCAGATGCGCTGGTATGACGCTCTGCTGGAAGAGCACCGGGGCATTTGGTGGGGCATTACCTTCCCGGGACGAGACGAACTGATAGGCGCTTGTGGTTTCAACGATTGGTCACACTCCGATCGTAGCTTGGATATCGGCTATTGGCTGATGCCGGAACACTGGGGCCGAGGGCTGATGCAAGACTGCCTGCCCACCATCCTCCGCTTCGCCCTGGGCACCCTCGGCGTACATCGCATTCACGCAGATGTTGAGCCGGAGAACCCCGCCAGCATTCGTTTGCTGGAGCGGGTCGGCTTCGTGTTTGAGGGAACCCTGCGGGATGTGGAATACAAGAACGGGCGCTTCCTCAGCCTGCACCAGTACAGCCTGCTGGCCTCTGACCCGGCGGGGCGAGCTCTGCTGGAGGACGACACACCGATCCTTCGCCCATCCCGCGGTTCTGATGCGCAGGCACTCAGTGCTTTGGCTCAGCGCAGCAAGGCCCATTGGGGATACCCCGAGACTTGGATGAAGGCATGGCAGGCAGCGCTGACTTTCCGCCCCGAGCAAATGACCTTCCACTACGCAGTGCTGGTCGCAGCGGGTGGCCAACTACTGGGCTTTTATGGGCTTGAGAGCGGCGAGGATGGCTGGCAGTTGGAGCATTGCTGGGTCGACCCACAGTCGATGGGAAGCGGTTACGGACGGCGCCTGGTGGGGCATGCTCTGGCTGTGGCGCGTGGACTGGGCGTGAATACGCTAGCGGTGGAATCGGACCCATCGGCACGGGGCTTCTACGAGCTGCTCGGTGCACAGCATGTGCGCGATGTACCGCGTCCAGTATGTGGCGAGCGCCGGCATCTCCCAATACTTAAGTGGGAGTTCAGTGACTAGACCTGATTGGAGAGTAACGTGCAGATCGATTGGCTGCTGGCAGTCTACTCGCCGTTTGCTGCACCTTTACAAGTCAGCCATGTATCGTTAACCGGCCTGCGCCAAGGACTGCTATGGGTCGACTCCTGCCGGTCAAGACGTAACCGTGCGCTGGTCACATCCGATGCAAATAGCTGGTCAAGTCGAATGCAAACAGGTGGTCAAATCAGTGCAATTAACCAGCAAGAGGGAGCAAACCGGCGCACGCCCTGCTTTTTCTTGTGGCTTGTAGCTTGTAGCTTGTAGCTTCTTCCAAGGAGTAGCCCGATGAAAAAGACCGTCCTGGCCTTCAGCCGCATCACTCCGGCCATGGCCGAACGCCTGCAGCACGACTTCAACGTGATCCTGCCCAACCCCAAACTCGGCGACATCAACGCCCAGTTCAACGAAGCCCTGCCCGAGGCCCATGGCCTGATCGGCGTGGGCCGCAAGCTTGGCCGTGCGCAACTCGAAGGCGCAGGCAAGCTCGAGGTGGTGTCCAGCGTCTCGGTCGGCTACGACAACTACGACCTGGACTACTTCAACGAGCGCGGCATCGCCCTGACCAACACTCCCGACGTGCTCACCGAAAGCACCGCCGACCTGGGCTTCTCGCTGATCATGGGCTGTGCCCGACGCACCGCCGAGCTGGACGCCTGGACCAAGGCCGGCCAGTGGCAAGCCACCGTGGGCCCGGCGCACTTCGGCAGCGACGTGCACGGCAAGACCCTGGGCATCGTCGGCCTGGGCAACATCGGCGCGGCCGTGGCCCGCCGTGGGCGCCTGGGTTTCAACATGAACATTCTGTATGCCGGCAACAGCCGCAAGGCCTCGCTCGAGCAGGAACTGGGGGCGCAGTACCGCAGCCTTGAGCAGTTGCTGGCCGAGTCCGATTTCGTCTGCATCGTGGTCCCACTGTCGGACGCCACGCGCAAGCTGATCGGCGCCCGCGAACTGAAGCTGATGAAACCCAGCGCATTCCTGATCAACATCGCCCGTGGCCCGGTGGTGGACGAGGCCGCGCTGGTCGAAGCACTGCAAGCCGGCACCATTCGCGGCGCAGGCCTGGATGTGTACGAGAAAGAGCCGCTGAGCGACTCGCCACTGTTCAAGCTGCCCAACGCCCTGACCCTGCCGCACATCGGCTCGGCCACTGCCGAAACCCGCGAGGCCATGGCCAACCGGGCCCTGGAAAACCTACGCGCGGCGCTGCTCGGCGAGCGCCCGCGTGACTTGGTCAACCCACAGGTGTGGAAACACTGAAGGCCGCCACTGGCCAGCGCACTACCTGGGCTGGCGTCGCCGGCCCAGCACCTTGCGCACCACATAGCGAGGTCGGTGCTTGGTCTCCTGGTAGATGCGCCCGACGTACTCGCCCAGGATGCCAATGCCGATCAGTTGCACGCCGCCCAGGAACAGGATCGCGGCCATCAGCGACGGATACCCTGGCAAGTCGTTGCCGAACGCCAGCTTGTCGATCACCAAAAACGCCGCATACAGCAGCGCTAGCAACGACACGCCTGTGCCGATATAGGTCCATAAGCGCAGCGGCACGGTACTGAACGAAGTGATGCCGTCCAGTGCCAGGTTCCACAACCGCCAGAAGCCGAACTTGCTGTTGCCAGCCGTGCGTGGCGGGCGGTCGTACTCGATGATCTCGGTACGAAAACCCACCCACGACAGTACCCCCTTCATGAACAGCTGCTGCTCAGGCAACTGGCGGATCGCCGCGACCACCTTGCGGTCGAGCAAACGGAAGTCACCGACGTTCTCCTCAATATGGGTGGAGGCGATGCGGTTGTGCAGGCGGTAGTACAAGCGCGCAGTGAAGCGCTTGAACGGGGTGTCGGTGGCGCGGCTGCGGCGCTTGGCCAGCACTACGTCGGCACCGTCCTGCCAGCGCTCGACCATCTGCGCGATGAGTTCGATGGGGTCTTGCAGGTCCACATCGATGGGCACCACGGCATCGCCGTCGGCGTATTCGAGCCCGGCGAACAGCGCCGACTCCTTGCCAAAATTGCGCGAAAAGTTGATCACCGTGACCCACTCGTCACGCTGCGCCAGTGAAGCGCAAATGGCCTCGCTTTCATCATCGCTGCCATCGTTGACGAACAGGATCTCCACGGTCATGCCTTGTAAGCTGGGCTCCTCGCGCACCGCGCGATAGAACGCCTCGACGGTGGCCTGTTCGTTGAACAGCGGCACGATCAGGGTAATGTTCATGGCAGCCTCCGTTTGAACACGACAGTGTGTGAGTAGGCGTAGCCCAACACCAGGCTCAACCCCGAGAAGCTCAGCAAGGTCAGCCAGGGCGACAGCCCGGTACGGTCGGCCACTGCGCCGACGCCCAGGCTCAAGGCCCCCATGCCGAGCACGAACGCCAGGTAACGCCAGCGGTTGGGGGGCACGAGGAAGGTGTAGCGCGCATTCAGGTAGTAAGACAGGCTGGCCGCCAGCATGAACGCCAGCAAGTTGCTCGGCGCCTGGTTCAGGCCCAGCTCCAGGTGCGCCGCCAGGAACGCCAGCCAGTGGACCAGGGTGTTGGCGATACCGACCGTCGCGAACCGGGTAAACCGCTTGAAACTCACCATCCGACATCAACCCCAGCCTGCGGCACCTTCATCAGCACGTAGGCGTTGCCATGCGCCTGGTAGATCGAGAAGAACCGGCTCGAAACCACCGGTTCATCCTTCACTCCCAGCGCCTGCCACTGCTCGAACGCGAAGTCATGCGCGTGCACCACGCCAAACCGGGCGAGCAATTCAGGCTGCATCAGGTAATTGATGTTGAGCACATAACGCAACGCCGGCATGGCACGAAACGCGCCCTCGGCGGCCGGCAGCCACTGGTCGCGCGAGCGGGCTTTGCTCCCGACCACATAAATGGCCTGCGCGCTGGCCAATGCCGGCACGCGCATGAACTGTTCAGCGACAGAAGCCGCAAGCGACTGGTGCAGTTCTTTCTGCAAGACCAGTACCCGCCCATAAGCGAAGGCAAACGACAGCAGGAACAGGCATGGCAGCGCCAACAGCCAGGTTGGGCGCGCGGGCAGCTGCACCAGCGCCCGGTGCGCCAGCAAGCCGATCATGACCGCGAAGGGCCCGAACCCCATCAACATACGGGCGCCGTCATCGAACAAGGCGAACAGGAACATCAAGCCGTACACCAGCAGCCCGCCCCCCACCACCGCCAGCAACAGCACGCTGATCAGCCCAACCCTGTGCCACCCTGGCAGCGCTCTGCAGGCAAGCCAATGCACGTCCCTACCAAGGGCCAGCGCCGCCAGGCCCAACAGCGGCAGGAAAACCCAAAGGGTGCCGGGAGTCGCCAGCAGTTGCACATGGCCGGCGATCACCTCCAGCCGATGCAGCATCTCTGGCAGCCAGTGGCTATCGAACGCCAGCAAGTCCGTGCGCGGCACACTGATCAACGGATAGGCCGTGAGGCGGTAGAGCAGCGCCCCCGCGAGCAACTGCGCCAGCCGCCAGCCCAGTAGCCGCAAGCTCTGCCCAAGGCTCGCCCCGCCCTGGATCGCACGGATCACCTCGACGCAGCACAACCCTGCGAAGACGTTGATGCTCAGTTGGTAGAAGCCCGCGGCGACTGCCACCCACACCGCGCCAACCAGCAATTGCCGCACGCTTCCGACCCGCTGGGTGACGGCCCAGATGCTGCAAGCCAGCGCAAGCGCCATGGCGGCGCCATCATATTGGTAGGACAGGTTCTGCAAGAAGAAAGGGTTGAGCCACAGCGGCAAGACCACCAGAACGCCCGCCAGTGTGGGGCGCTCGAAATAATGCTTGGCAAGGTCTGCCAGGGCGCGCGCCGCCAGCAGCGTGGCCAACAGCAAGGGCAATGGGAACAGATTGACGGCGCCAGCGCTGAAGCCAAGCCCCGAATACAGCCAGTCCGTCAGCACCCGGCCTTGCGCCGACCAGGCACTACCGGCCTGCTCGGCGCGCCACAGGTCATCCATGTACGGATAATCGGCCAGGATCAACGGCAGGACGTAAATCCCCATCACCAGCAGGCAGACACACCAAGTCTGGCGTGGCGCAAGGGGTTTGTTGCAACGATACCAACGCAGCATGAGATCAACCTGGCAGGCCCAACACCTGGCCAAGTCTAGTCAGCCGCGCGGCATCGTCACCTCTCACTTTTACCAGTGCCAGGTGACGCAACGCCGTCAGCGGGTGAGCGCAGGCCGGCCCAAGACAGCCGCCTTGGGTTTGCGAAACACCAGCACATTGCCCGCCATCACGGCCACCAGACCGAGCAGGGCCGGTGCCGTCCACTGATAGCCTTCGGCAAACGCCGAGACGTTCAGCGCAACCAGCGGGAACAGTACCGTGCAATAGGCAGCCCGCTCCGGGCCCATGCGCCCGACCAGGGTCAGGTACGCGGTGAAGCCGATCACCGAGCCTGGGATCACCAGGTACAGCAGCGAGCCGATGTAGCGGGTGTTCCACTCCATGGCGAACGGAATCCCGCTGAGCAGGCAGTACAACGCCAGCATCGCGGCGCCGTAGGCCATGCCCCAGGCGTTGGTGGTCATCGGCTTGAGCCCGGCCTTTTGCTGCACGCTGGAGAGCATGTTACCGGCCGAGAAACACAACGTCCCGAGCAGCGCCAGCCCCAGGCCGTAGAGGGTTTCGCGGCTGGCGGCGTGGTGGCTGAGTTCGGGCCAGAACAGCAGCCCCAGCCCAAGCAGGCCCATGGCGCCGCCGCCGAGTACGTTGGCAGCAATCTTCTGGCCGAAGAAAATCCGTGCGTTCAGCGCGTTCCACAGGGTTGCGGTGGAGAACACCACGGCGATCAGGCCGGTGGCGACCCACTGGCTGGCAGTCAGAAAACACATGAAATTCACGCAGAACAGGCACAACCCCTGGGCCAGGCATACCAGATGGCCACGCCGGCTCATCGGCTGCAAGCGCCGGGTGAGCAGCAGGATGGCGAACAGGATCAGCGCCGCCAGGGCAAAGCGGTAGGCGATCGACACAGGGATGGCGACCACGCCCAGTTGCAGCTTGAGGGCGATCCAGGTGGTGCCCCAGATAAGTACGGTGAGCAGGTAGAGCGACAGGTTCATGGGGGGGCTCCTCGGGACGTTCAGATTCGGTGCCCGGCGCTTCGCGGGTAAACCCGCTCCCACAGGGGGCAGCACTCGCCAGGGCCTGCATTGTTCTTCCTGGCGACGGTCACGCGCTTGCACAAACTTGCGCTTTTGCGCACCCGGCAGCTGTCACCCGGGCAACGGCGCAGTAGGATAGGCACCAGAGGACCTGCCCATGCCCGCACTCGACCACCTGCACGTTTTCAATGCCATGCACGCCTCACCCAACGCCCGGCTGGAGCTGAGCGCGCACCTGGGCGACGGGCTGGCGGCGGCGTTGTGGAACAACCGCGACGATGCGCGCGACTACCAGGCGCCCAGCCACCACACCTTGTCGTGTTATATCGCCGATGGCACCGGCACCTTCCGCCGCCAGAAACCTGCGGACAAGGGCGCCCCGGACAAGTTGTGCATCATGCCCGCGGGCCATGAATCGAATTGGGTGATCAACGGGTCGATCCGCCTCGCCCACCTATACGTGGGCGAGGCGCAGTTCGCCTTGGGTTGCACGCGCCTGCTGGATCGCGAACCACGCGAGATGCAGTTGCACGAGGCGACCTTCATCGACGACCCGCGCCAGGCCGTGCGCTTTCGCCAGTTGATCGCCCTGGATTGGGCCGAGCCCGGCGAACGCCTGCTGGCCAGCAGCCTGGCCCACGCGATCATCGATCATGCCGTGCTGCACCAGGCCGGACTGCGTCAGGGGCTCAAGCTCAAGGGCGGGCTGGCGCCACACCAGCGCCGGCAACTGGTGGATTACCTCGAAGCCAACCTCGACCAACCGCTGACCCTCGGCGAGCTGGCGCTGCGCTGCAACCTGTCCGAGTACCACTTTGCGCGGATGTTCCGCACCAGCTTCGGCCTGCCGCCGCACCAATACCTGCTGGCGCGTCGTCTGCATAGGGCCTGCCAGCTGTTGCGCCTGGGCCAGCTACCGCTGGGGCAGGTGGCACTGCTGTGCGGGTTCGCCAGTGCCAGCCATTTCAGCAACCGTTTCCGCCAGGCGATGGGGGCGACGCCTGGGGAATACCGCGCCGCCTTCGTCGACAGCTGAACACGCGCCACCTGGAGCAGCCTCGTGCCGCGAAAGCGCCGCGCAGCGGCCCCAGGATTTCAGCCACGGCACATACCGTTGGGGCTGCTGTGCAGCCCTTTCGCGGCACAAGGCCGCGCCTACACAGGTAGCGTTAGAACTCGACGGTGCTCGACAGGCTCACCTGCCGCGCATCGCCCACCGCCACGAAGTAGCGGTTCACCGCCGAGGTGTAATACACCTTGTCGAACAGGTTCTTTACGTTCAACTGAAAGCGTACCTTGTGCGCGTCGAACTTGGTTTCATAGCTGGCGAACGCATCGGCCACGGTGTACCCCGGCAGGTCGAAATCGTTCGTGGCGTTGCCCGCGCGCGTGCCTGCATAGCGGGCTCCGGCGCCCAGGCGCAGGTTGTCGCCACCGAACAGGCTGCCGTAGTCGTAGACCGCCGACAGCGAGGCGCTGTGCTTGGCCACGTTCTGCAGACGATTGCCTTGGTATGTGGGGTCTTCGGTCACGTGGGCGTCGGTGTAGGCATAGGCGCCGATCAGGCTCCAGCGTTCGCTGAGCTGGCCGCTCAGGTCCAGCTCCAGCCCCCGCGAACGCACCTTGCCGGCAGCACTGTAGATGATGGTGCCCGCCGAGTTGTCGCCGTCGGCCACCAGCACATTGCGCTTCTCGATATCGAACAATGCCAAGGTGCCGGTGATCGCGCCTGGCACGTCGAGCTTGGCGCCCACCTCCCAGGCCTTGCCTTGTTCCGGGGCGATGGCCGAGTCGAGGGTGAGGGTCTGGTTCATGCCGATGCTGATCGGCGCGATGGTCGAGTTGGGCTTGAACGACTCGCTGTAGCTGCCATAGAACGACAACTGCTCGTCCACCTTGTACACCAGGCCCGCATGCGGCACCCAGGCCTGATCGCTGGTATCGGTGTTGGCCTTGAACGGCCGGTCGCGCCCGGCGTACTGGTCGTACTTCTGCAAGCGCGCACCGGCGACCAGGATCCAGTGGTCATCCAGGTGCCAGGCGTCTTGCAGGAACAACGAGTCGGTCCGTAGCTTGTCGGTCTGGTCGCTGTCACTGGCACGCACATTGGTGCCTTCGACTTCCTGGCCGTACACCGGGTTCTCGTAGCTGAAGATCGAGCGTGCAGTCTGGCGGATCAGGTCGCCCCGAAACACCTTGCGGTCCTCGTGATCGACACCCATCAATAGCTCATGGCGCATGCCGGCCAGTTCCACGTTGCCGGCCAGGCTGAAGGTGGCGAACTGGTCGCGGCTCATGGCATTGTGGGTGCCGTCCATGCTCCGGCTGAGGGTGCCGGCCACCTCGTTCACGCCTGTGATCCGCACCTGGCTGGCGTCATAGGTTTCGCGGTTGAAGCTGTAGCCGAAGTGCGCTTTCCAGTCGTTGCTCAGTGTGTGGTCGACTTCCAGGCGGTACAGGTCCGAGCGCCCTTCCATGTTATTGAACGGCTCATCCAGGCGCCGGGTGGCCGGGATATGCAGTGGATGGCCGGTGGCACCAAAAGCGGTACCCCGGTCGAACGGAGAGAGGAACTCTCGGTGCTCGTAGGCCAGCACCACCTGGGTGTCCTCGCCGAGCCAGGCCAGCGACGGCGCCACCAGCGATTCACGCTGGGTGCCGAAGTTACGCCAGTAGTCTTCGTCTTCGTGATCGACAATCAGGCGATAAGCCAAGTTGCTGTCACCCAGCGCGCCGGTACTGTCCAGGCCACCGCCGCTGCCGTTCTTGCCGCTGCCGTAGGTCGAGCCGCGCACGGTCAGGGCGTTGTATTGCTCCAGTTGCGGGCGCTTGCTGACCACGTTGATCACCCCGCCCGGGTCCTGGATGCCATACAGCAGCGAAGCCGGGCCCTTGAGCACCTCCACGCGCTCGGTACTGGCGTTCAGCGCGCGCCCCTGCACGATAGGCATGCCATCGCGCATGATCGAGCCGTCGCGGTTATCGCCAAAGCCGCGCTTCATCACGGTATCGGCGGTGCCACCGAAGTTGTTGCCCTGGGTGATGCCACTGACGTTGTACAGCGCATCGTCCAGGTGACGCGGGGCTTGGTCGCGGATGACCTGGGCCGGCACCACGTTGATCGCATGGGGAATTTCCAGGGTCGGGCCTTGGCCGCGCATGATCGAGGCACTGGCCGGGGGCTGGTAGCTGTAGTCATCGAGCTGCGAGGTGACGGTAATGGCTTGCAGGCTCAGGGCGCCTTGGCTGTCGGCCTGCTCCAGGGTCAGGGTGCGGGCGTCGAGGCGGCGCCAGAGCAAACCGGAACCGCCCAGCAGCTGTTGCAGTGCCTGCTCGGCGCTGAAGGTGCCATTGAGCGCCGGGGCTTGCAGGTCTGGCAGCGCCAGGGTGTAGACCACACTTTGCCCGGTGCTGCGGCTGAAGGCGTTGAGCGCCTGGGCCAGCGGCTGGCTCGGCTGGGCGAACGCATAGGCCTGGCTCTGCTGCGCGGCGACCGCCTGGGGGGCCATGGGCAAGACAGACAGGGTGCTGAGGCCGAACCAGAGCGGGACGCAACGCGGGGTGAAGTTCATGGACGCTGACCTGTGAGAGAGACCGATATTTGCGAATGAATCGCACTTTCACTCACTACACGGATGCCGCGCAAAAGTACCTCACTGTTTTTTGAAATTTTTTTTGCAGCCCTGCCGATCCATACGTCAGCGCAATACCGTCAGCCGCCCCAGCAGCGTCTGGCGCTCGAAGCCCAGCACCTGGCCCAGCGAGTCCAGCGCCGCCAGGGGCTCGTCCACCGGGAAGCTGCCGCTGACCGTGCGCTGCGCCAGGGCGGCGTCAAGCAGCACGATGCGTCCTGGGTAGTAACGACGCAGATCCTCGACCACCTGAGCCAACGGCACCTGGTAGTAGTTCAACCACCCCTGGCGCCAGGCCAGACGGCTTTCGCTGTCGACCTTGCCGATGCCACTCGCCACGCCATCGGCGTACAGCACCTGCTGGTCGGCGGTGAGTTCGCACGGCGCAGCGCCTTTCACCGGCGTGACCGCCACACGCCCGCTGCGCACGGTAACCTGGGTGCTGGGGCCTTGTTCGCGCACCTCGAACTGGGTGCCAAGCACGCGTACCTCGCCATCGTTGGCCTGGACCACGAACGGCTCGCCGGTATGCGTCACCTCGAAAAACACCGCGCCGCGTAACAGGCGCACGCGGCGCTGGCCATGCTCGAAATCCACGGCAATCGCCGTACCCGCATCCAGGGTCAACTGCGATTGATCGGCCAGGGTCACCCGGCGCGGCTGCTCACTGCTGGTGTAGTCGGCGCGCAAGTCCTGCAACCAGAACTGCGGCTGCCAACCTGCCGCCGTGCCCAAGGCCAGCACTAGACACGCGGCCACCGCGAAGCGCCGCCAGTGCGCCGGGCGGGCCGGACGCTGGAGCGCATCGAGGTAGCGCTGCAGGCTGGCCTGTTCTTCGGCGGCTAGGCGCGCGGCGGGGGCTTCGCTCAACTGCCACAAGGCTTGAGCCTCGGCATACGCGCGTCGATGCGCCGAGTCCTGCAACAGCCAGCGCTTGAAGGCCGCCGGCTCGGCCTGGCCGACCTGTTGCTGGTTCAGGCTTAGCCAGCGCAGGGCGGCCCGGGACTGTTCGGCAGTGATCGCAGGCTCATGGCTCATCGGCGGGTACTCCCTGACTGGCGCGATGCAGAGGCGGGCTCGGCGACGCTCGCCTTGCACGCTTCGAGGGCGCGCATCATATGCTTTTCCACGGCACTCTGGGACACCTGCATGGCCTTGGCGATCTCGGCGTAGGTGCAGCCGTGGATGCGGCTGAGCAGGAAGATCTGCCGGGTGCGTTCGGGCAGGGCACGCAGCGCGGCTTCGATGCGTAGCAGGTCGTGGTCCACCTCCAGGGCCTGTTCGGGTGCCTGTCCCGTAGGCGCCTCATCGGTGTTGTGCAGGCCTTCGGCAACCCGATCGCGGCTGCCTTCGCTGCGCAAGTAATCGATGGCTAGGTTGCTGGCACTGCGCAGCAGGTAGGTGTCGAGGGCTTCGACCTTGACCTCGGGTCTGCGCCAAAAACGCAGGAACAGGTCCTGCACCAGGTCCGAGGCCGTGGCGCGACAGCCGATGCGCCGGCTGACCAGCGCTTCCATGCGCGCCCGCTGGGCCAGGAACACCTGTACGAAACGCGCCCGCCCGGCGTCGCTGTCGCTCACATCCCCCGGCTCGCTCACCGCCTACCCCCACACCGCCAGCAACGGCCCGAGCAGCAAGCTGACAGCGGCCAGCCTGAGCAACAGGCGCGGCTGATAAGGCAGGCCGAACACCCACAGGATGACGCCGGCCATCAGCACGGCGGTCCATTCCACCAATCCCGATGCCCAGCCACGCACCTGCACCGCCAGCACCAGCGACAACACCAGCAACGCCCAACCGGCCAGGCGCAGCCCATGCCGTTGAACAGCCGTGGGCTTGCGTGCGAGCAACGCGCTGAAGTGCTTTTCCATGGCCAGGCACAGGCCGACGAAACCGGCATACCCCATCAGGGCGACCCCCAACATCAGTGCACCTCCACGCAATCAGCGCCAGCCTTGGTCGTCCGAGGTGCGCATTTGGCCACAACCTTCGCGGCGCGCAGCATCTTGCTGGCCGCCCAGGCCAGCAATAGACCGACGCCCAATGCAGTCAGGTCGAAACCGGCCATCACCCAGTCGCCCAGGGCGATGGCGTGATTCAGGCCATGTGCGGTGGTGACCGCGTTGAGCAACGGCAACCCGCCGAACGCCAGCGCGCCCAGCGCCAACTGCTCGCCCCAGGCCCGCCGCCCCGGGCGCAACATCGCGTGCAGCAATGCCAGCGCCCAAACGCAGAAGAAGCTGTTGATTTCCCAGTCAGCGCGGCCCTCCAGCGTCACCGGCAACAGTCGGTTGGCCCAGAAGAACGCCGCCACGCCCAGCAGCAGGCCGCTCATGCTGGCGATGTTGAGCACCTCGACCAGGCGCAGTTCGCCGGGCATGTGCCCGCTCTTGGCGTGCTTGAGCTGGCGCTTGCCCAGCCACATCACCAGGCCCGTGCCGATCAGCGCAGTACCGGCAATGCCAAAGGCGAAGTACAGCCAGCGGAGCCAGGGGCCGGCGAAGTTGCCCATGTGCAAGCCGGCAAAGGTGAACGAGGTCATCATCGCCGCGCTCTCTGGCGCGCCCTGCTGCAACAGCGCCCCCGTGCGGCCGTCGAAGGTCCAGTTGGCGCTGCGCCGGTAGGCGACATCGTCGGCGCTGGCGCGCACCAGCGTGACCCGGGCGTTGCTGTCGCCGGGATTGTGCACCTGGATCGAGCCAATCCGCGCCCCCGGCGCCATGGCCTGCACCTTGGCGTAAAGCTCAGGCAGTGGCACCAGCGGCGCCGCCACACCGGCCATCGCGGGGGCTTGGTCACGCCCGAACAGATCGCTGAAGTAACGCTCATTGTCGCCGTAGCTGGCCAGGATGCCGGCCGGCATCACCAGGTACATGAACAGCACCAGGCTGCTGTAGCTGATCATCAGGTGAAACGGCAGCACCAGAACGCCAATGGCGTTGTGGCCGTCGAGCCAGGAGCGCTGGCCCTTGCCTGGGCGGAAAGTGAAGAACTCCTTGAAGATCTTCTTGTGGGTGATGATCCCGGTAACCAAGCCCAGCAGCATGACGAAGGCGCACAGTGTCGCCAGCCAGCGGCCCCAGGGATAGGGCATTTGCAGTTCGAAGTGAAAGCGATAGAAGAACTCGCCGCCACGGCTGTCGCGGGCCACCACTTCCTGGCCGCTGGCGGCATCCAGCTGCTTGTTGACGAACCCGCGCCGGCCACCGGCATTCGGGTCGCGCCAGCCGACACGCAGGGCCACCTCGCGTTCGTTGGGCAGGCGGATGAACCAGTTGCGCGAATGCCCGGCGTTGTCTTGCAGGTAGCGCTGGGCCAGGCCCAGGCTGGCCACGGGATCGAGCGGATGGGCCTGGATTTCCGGCTGGCTCCAATGGCTGATCTCTTCCTTGAAGTAGGTCAGCGTCCCGGTCAGGAAGATGGCGAACAGCAGCCAGCCGAAGAGCAGGCCGGTCCAGGTGTGCAGCCAGGCCATGGCCTGGCGGAAGCCTTCTTTCATCCGTTGTTCATCCAGTAGGCCACGGCGTTGATCGCCCCCAGCACCACACTCGGCAGCAGCACTCCCAGCCAAGCCCGCCAGGCGCTGCGGCAGGCGAAGCACCAGAGGAAGGCCAACACCCAGAACACGAACGACAGCAGCATGCCGGTCAGCGCGGCATCGACCTGGGCCATGGGTAACAGCAGCGCGCCGGCCACGCTGACCAACGCAGCCAACAGGTAGCCGCCCAGCGAGGCAGCCAGGCAGCGCGAAGCCACCGCCAGGCGATAGCTCAGGGAAAGTCCGGCGGCGTTGCGGGTCATGGCGCAGGTCCGGGGAAAGGGGTTGCAATAATAATGATTTGGATTCTCATAAGCAAAGTTTGGCGGATGTGCGGGAGCGGTATCGAAGCGTGGAGCGCCTCCGGCACTTGACGACCAGGGGCTGCACCCGTGGGGCCCGGCATGCGAAAGGTCGATTGCCGGAGGTCGAGCGCCTGAATATAATGCGAACAATTCTTAATTCCAGTTGCGCCAGGCGGCGCTGGAGTGGCATCGGTGTCAAGCGCCCTTTCTTCCACTGTCGAAGGCCTCTATCTGGCCCATCACACCTGGCTCACCGGCTGGCTGCGGCGGCGCCTGGACTGCCCGCAGAGCGCCGCCGATCTGGCCCAGGACACTTACGTGCGCCTGCTCCAGGCCCGCGAGGCACCGCAACTGGTCGAACCCCGCGCGTTCCTCACCACGGTGGCCAAGCGGGTGCTGTGCAATCACTTTCGCCGCCAGGCGCTCGAACGCGCCTACCTCGAGGCCCTGGCCCAAGTCCCGGAGCACCTGGCCCCGAGCGAAGAAGACAAGGCCCTGATTCTCGAAACCCTGTTCGAACTGGATCGCCTGCTCGATGGCCTGGCGCCACGGGTCAAGCGCGCCTTCCTGCTGGCCCAGATCGACGGTCTGGGCCATACCGAGATCGCGCGGGAACTGGGCATCTCGCTGGCCACGGTCAAGCGCTATCTGCACAAAGCGGCTCTACGCTGCTACTTCGCCCTATGAACACCACCTTTTCCCCTCAGATCGCCCAACAAGCCGTGCACTGGCTGATCGAATCGCAAGGCGATGACTTCGACCAGCAGCAACGCCAAGCTCTGGAGCATTGGCTACAAGCCGACAGCGAACATCAACGCGCCTGGGCCCACATCCAGCACGTCAACCAACGCCTGCACAGCGTCGCCGCGCCAGTGCTGCATGCCGCCTTGCAGGCCCCGCCCTCCCCGGCTCGACGCCAGGCGCTCAAAGCGCTGCTATTGGTGGGCATCGCCAGCGCCACCGGGCTTGGCCTGCAACCGCACAACCCGCTGCCGGGGCTGATGGCCGACTACCGCAGCGCGGTCGGCCAGCGCCGTCGCCTGAGCCTGGAAGACGGCAGCCAGTTGTATCTGAATACCCGTAGCGCTGCTGACGTGCGCTTCGATGCTAGCCAGCGCCTAGTGCGGCTGGAGGAAGGCGAACTGCTGTTGGATGCGCTCAACGATACGCGTCCACTGCACCTGCGCACGGCCGAAGGCGAACTGCGTCTGGGCAACGGGCGGGTCAACGTGCGCCAGTTCGACGGTTTCAGCCTGGTCTCGGTGTTCAGTGGCAGTGTCAGCGTGGCCGGGCAATCGCTGTTGGCCGGCCACCAGGCGCGCTTCGCCCGCGGCAGTTGGCAGGCTATCGCCCCCCTGGACCCGAACCGCGCGGCGTGGGTGGATGGCATGCTGGTGGTCTCGCAGATGCGCCTGGGCGACTTCATCGCCGAGCTGTCGCGCTATCGCCTGGGCCAATTGGGATGCAGCGAGCGCGTTGCCGACCTGCGGATTTCCGGCTCCTACCCCCTGGACGACAGCGAACGCATCCTGGCGATGCTCGAAGTGGCGCTACCGGTCAAAGTGCGCCGCTTCACGCGTTACTGGGTATCGGTCGACTCGGCTACCGGGTGACCTTGGGCCAGGGCCGGAATTATTTTTTCAAAAGCCTGAGCCATTTTCCAAACCTCGCGTGACAGAGAAGGCAGAACCCCTTCTCACAGGACCTTCGTCACATGCCTCTGCGCCCCAGCAGCCTCGCCTGCGCCCTGCTGTTCGTCGCCCCCTTCGCCCTAGCGGGCGAAGCCCGCGACTACCACATCGCCCCTGGCAACCTGGAACAGGCCCTCAACCAGTTCGGCCGCGAGAGTGGCGCATTGATTTCCTTCGGCTCGGCCGTGACCCAGGGCCTGAACAGCCCAGGCATCGAAGGCCAGTACGACACTGCCCAAGGCCTTGAGGCACTGCTGCGCGGCAGCGGCCTGCAAGCTCGCCAGGAAGCCGATAACGCCTACAGCCTGCAACCGATGCAGGCGTCGGCGCCAGGTGCTGCCGTAGAGCTGGGCGCATCCAGCGTGGTCGGCGACTGGCTGGCCGAAGCACGCCAGGACAACGTTTTCGAGCACCCCGGCGCACGCGATGTGGTACGCCGGGAGGAGTTCGAGCGCAGCGGCGCAAGCTCGGCGCGCGAGGTGCTCAACCGCATCCCTGGGGTAAACGCCCCGGAAAACAATGGCACCGGCAGCCACGACTTGGCGCTGAACTTTGGCATCCGCGGTCTCAACCCACGCCTGGCCTCGCGCTCCACGGTGCTGATGGACGGCATCCCGGTGCCCTTCGCCCCGTATGGTCAGCCGCAGCTATCGCTAGCGCCGATCAGCCTGGGCAACATGGATGCGGTGGATGTGGTGCGTGGCGGCGGCGCGGTACGCTACGGCCCGCAGAACGTCGGCGGTATCGTCAACTTCGTGACTCGCGCCATCCCCGAGGAGGCGACGCTCAGGGCGGCGATGCAGAACCAGATCAGCCCCTCGTCCAGCCACGACGGCTTCAAGAACAGCGCCAACCTGCTGGTGGGCGGCACCAACGATAACGGCCTGGGCGGCGCGCTGCTGTACTCCGGCACCCGTGGCGGTGACTGGCGCGAACACAGCGACACGCAGATCGACGACTTGATTCTCAAGGGCAAGCTGCAACTCGACGAGGCCAACAGCCTGCACGCCATGGCCCAGTACTACGAGGGCGAGGCCGAAATGCCTGGTGGCCTGAGCCGCGCCGACTTCGACGCCGACCCGTACCAGTCGACCCGTCTCAAGGACAAGTTCTGGGGCCGCCGCACGCTGTTCAACTTCGGCTACGACTACAAACAGGATGACCGCCAGTTCAGCGTCAACAGCTTCTTCACCAAAACCCTGCGCAGCGGCTACCTCGACCAAGGCAGTTTCGTCTCGCTGTCGCCGCGCGAATACTGGGTACGCGGTATCGAAACCCGCTTCTCGCAAGGCCTGGCCCTGGGCGAGAGCTGGCACGAGTTGGGGGTGGGCTACCGCTACGTCAACGAGGCCGGCCACGAACTGCGCTACCGCGAACCCACTACCGCCAACCAACTGCCCACCACCGACAGTCGCAACGACCGCGACACCCGCGGCAGCACCGAGGCCCATGCGATCTACCTGGACGACCGCATCGATATCGGCCGCTGGACGATCACCCCAGGTATTCGCTACGAGATGATCGACACCGCGCAGAACAACGCCCTCAACGGCCAGCGCTACCAAGGCAGCTACAACACCGCGCTGCCGGCACTGAACGTGATGTACCACCTGACCGACACCTGGAACCTGTATGCCAACACCGAAGGCTCGTTCGGCAGCGTGCAGTACAGCCAGATGCCCAATCGGGTCAGCAGTGGCGAGGTGAAACCAGAAAAAGCGCGCACCTGGGAAATCGGCACGCGCTATGACAATGGCGACTTGCAGGCGGAGATCGGCGCGTTTCTCATTAATTTCGATAACCAGTACGAAAGCAACCAAACCAATGATTCGGTGATCGCGCGCGGCGAAACCCGTCATCAGGGTATCGAGACCAGCGTGCGCTACGCACTCGACGGTTTGAGCCCGGCGCTGACAGGTTTCGATGTGCACGCCAGCTACGCCTTCGTCGACGCCAGCATCCGCGAGGACGGGCCGAACAAAGGCAATCAGGTGCCATTCTCCTCGCGCCACAAGGGCACACTGGGGGTCGGCTACACCGAGGGCCCGTGGCAGTTGAACCTGGACACCAGCTTCCAAAGCAGCCAGTACGCCGACAACGCCAACACCGCAGCCGAAAGCGCCGACGGCAGCACCGGGCGCATCCCCGGCTACCTGCTGGTCAGCACCCGCGCCGGCTACGACTTCGGCCCAGAGCTTTCCAACCTGAAGGTTGCGGTGGGGGTGAAGAACCTGTTCAACCGCGAGTACTACACCCGCTCGTTCGACGACAACAACAAGGGCAAGTACGTGGGTGAGCCACGTACGCTCTACGTGCAGACCTCGGTGGCGTTCTGACCGATCGTGGGGCTGCCTGGCAGCCCCACTGCCCATTACATATTTATTTTCAAATTGGACTTGAAATCCGTCTCCAGTTGCCTGACCTTAGAGTCAAGAGGCGCAGAAAGACCAACGCCCTCAGTGGCTTGGAAGCGTCTCCTGCGAGCAAGCTGAATAAGGATTGAAGTCATGCAAATCCAGGTCAACAGCAGCAACCAGATCCAGGGCAACGTCCGCTTGAACGAGTGGGTCAGCAGCATCCTGCACAGCAACCTCGAACGCTACGAGGACGACCTTACCCGCATCGAAGTCCACTTGCGCGACGACAACGGCGCCAAACCCGGCCCGCACGACAAACGCTGCCAGATGGAGGCTCGCCCCAAAGGCCACCAGCCGATTTCCGTGACCCACACCGCCACGTCGCTGGATCAGGCAGTGGACGGTGCCGCCAGCAAGCTCAACCATGCGCTGGAACATTTCTACGGCAAACTGCGTAGCAAGCGCGGTGCACTGGAGCTTAGCGACCCCGAGGCCTGAGCTTCGCCAACCCGCCCAACGCCCGGCCTTGTGCCGGGCGTTTTCGTTTTCACCGATCAACGGGGCTGAACCAACCCGGCCTGCCCCCGGTCAATCGCTGCAGTCATTCATTGCAGAGCTTGCGTATGAACAACCCTTTCGACCGCATCAGCGAAGCCTTCGCGCCCGAATACCGGGTCAACCTGAGCATCGAGCGCCTGGATGGCAGCATCATGCTGACCCTATCCGATGACAGTGGCGTGGTGGCCAAGCGTCTGATCAGTCAGGCCCAGCGCAACGATCCGGTGCGCCTGCAACGGGTCATCGACAGTATCCGCCTGGGCCTGGCCATCGAGCTAGGCCAGAACCCGCTGCAAGTGCTTGCCGCGCTGACACGCGACCCGCAGCACAGCCCACGCTTGGCGGTCTAACGGCAAACCGGCGCAGCGCTCAGCGGCGCGCCCGCAACATCTGCCCCACAAAACGCTCGACATCGGGCAAGCGTAGACCGCCTACCCGCAAGGCCGGGTCGAACGTTCCGGGTTCGTGGAACACGCCGTACAGGCCTTGATCATAGGTAGGCTCCACACCCTGATCGAGGTGATGCAGCGCCTCATCGAGCAGCGAGCGAGACATCACCACCGCTTCGTCGATCACATTGTCGATTTGATTGATGTATACCGCCTCGGGGTCGATACCCAGCGGCTGGAAGGTTTCGTTCAGATGCGCGAGGACCATTTCGGGATGGGGATACATAGTGTCTCCTGGCCGCAGCAGGGCTCACGACACCTGTCGCGATGAAACCCCGCTGCCAGCGGCCATTGAACAGCCACGCTCGCCTGCAAGTGCACTACCTATTCACCACCTCACTTGCTCTCATCGACTTGCTTGCCGTTGGCGTCCAGCACCTTGGTCGAGGGGTAGCGGTACGAGGCATAGCGCACCACCAAGATGGCGAACGCCAGCAACAGAATACCGCCACACACGTACAGAAGGCCCACGTCAGGGGCCTTGTGGTGCGAGACATCGCCGATCAGCAGGCGGGTCAGCGCGGTGATGGCCACATACAGCAGAAAGCGGATCGGCATATGGTTGGTCTTGAAGTAGATCCCCACCATCGCCCCAAGCTCCAGGTAGATGAACAGCAGCAGGATGTCATCGACACTGATCCCGCCCTTGCTCAGCATGTCGATGAAGGTCGCCACGGCCGCATAGGCAGTGATCGCGCCAATCCCGAACAACGCCAGGTAGTGGAAGGCCTCCACGCACAGATTACCCAGCGAGTCGGCCGAGCCGTGCAGGCCCTTGCGCAGTTTGTCTGCCCATTTTGTGTTCACGATGTTCGATTCCCCGATACGACAGAAGGATGATGAATGGCGTACATGACGCTTGTGCCATGCAGTTAAAGGGCCAAGCCCCCTGCCTTGGAAGATGGCCGATTGCCGCAGGACACCTGTGTGCCAGGCTGTTTTTCTGCACAGATGGCCATCATGGTGGTTGCACTGCGATGGCTTGCCCATGTACTGTATAAAAACACAGTCAAAGACCCCAACCAGCAAAAAGGCACAGAGGTGATGAATGGCCGTCGAAGTGGTGTACCGCAGCAGCCGCGACCCGGAGCGCTTGTTCATGGATAAGGCCGAAGCAGACCGTCACGACAAGATGCTCGAACTGGCCGAACGCCTGGCCGAAGTGCTGCATAAGGCCGTGCCGTCGTTGAGCGAGCAACAGGTCGAGGAAGCGGGGATCTACATGGCCAAGAACCGCGATGTGTTCGCGCGGGCGTTCAAGAGCCAGCCGGATGCACTGGCAGAACTGCTCGAAGGTGACGCGGCACAGTGATTACCCTGGGCAGGCCAGGCCTGCCATCAAGGCAGCAGGCCGCTCACCCGTACAGCAAGCGCTCGGCCAGCATTTGCGCCACCCGTGCCGGTGAACGCTTTTCAGCCTGCGCATGCGCGAACACTTCGGTCAAACGGCTGGGGATACGCGCGAGGTGGGCGGTTATGGTGCCAAGGTCCGCGCCACGGTGGGTCAGCGCCACATAAATCAACCCACCGGCATTGATCACATAGTCCGGCGCATACAAGATGCCGCGCTTCTCCAACTGATCAGCCACCTGCAACTGAGTCAATTGATGATTCGCCGCACCGGCTACCGCCGCACAACGTAGCTGCATCACGCTCTGGCCATTGAGTACCGGTCCCACGCCGCAAGGCGCGAAAATATCGCATGGGGTACTGGTCAGCGCCTCATTGGCCACCGGTTGAGCGCCAAATTGCTCCACGGCAAGGCGCACCTTGCCAGCGTCCAGATCACTCACCAGCAGCTCGGCCCCCGCCGCATGCAGCTGTTCGGCCAGGGCATATCCCACATTGCCCAAGCCCTGGACCGCGACCCGCAAACCTTCGAGATTGTCGCTGCCCAGGCGGGCCATCGAGGTTGCGCGTATGCCGGCGAACACGCCCATTGCCGCATGCGGTGAAGGATCGCCCGAGGCCGTGGTGCTGGTGACATGCGGAGTCGATTGGGCGATGCAGTCCATGTCCTGCGTCGAGGTGCCGCTGTCCACTGCCGTGATGAAACGCCCTTGCAAGCTGTCGACAAAACGCCCGAAGGCTTCGAACAACGCGGCGCGGTTCTCGACATGCGCATTGCGCATGATCACCGCCTTGCCACCGCCCAGCGCCAACCCGGCCAACGCGGCCTTGTAGCTCATGCCCTGGGCGAGATGGATGGCATCGTTTACCGCGCTTTCATCATCGGCATACGGCAGGTAGCGGCAACCACCCAGCGCAGGTCCCAGCTGGTCACTGTGGATCGCCACTACGGCCTTCAACCCGGTCGGCGGGTCGATGAACAGATGCAGCGACTGGGTGCGGGTACTTTGCATGAGCGCGAACATCGACGTGCTCCCCGGAAGGTGCTGCATCCAGTATAGGCACGCGCCGGTCGAGCGCGGACTGGGCAGACCACTGGACGAAAACCTGCACTGGGGCTAAAAGTACAAGCGTGACGGAGAGTCCCCATGAACCCACGCCAAGCCTGCCTGGCCTGCCTGGATCGCGAGCCGGTCGCCCTGCTGGAAGCGGCGCTGTGCATCGCCACCGAGCATGACCGCAGCGTCGACCTCAGCGCCTGCCTCAACCAAGTGCACGCCTTGCAACGCGAGATCAGTACCCGCCTGCCCATGCTGCCCCTGAGCGAGCTGGCCCAACCATTGCTGCGCCAGCTCAATGCCTTGGGCTTCCAGCAGGACGAGTACCTGCCACTGCGCCCGCAAGCGGCATTGATGGACAAAGTGCTGCAACGCCGCCGTGGCCAACCGCTGGTGCTGGCCATCCTGGCGATGGAGTTGGCGCAACGCCTGTCGATTCCACTGGAAGGGGTCAACTTCCCCGGACACTTCCTGCTGCGCGTGCCCGGCGCCGATCACTTGCTCGATCCCTGTGGCGGGCGCCGCCTATACCCTGCCGACTGCCGTGAACTGCTGGCCCGCCAGTACGGCGCAAAGATGCAGTTGAGCGCCGAGCACATGCGCAGCGCCAGCGCGCGGCAGATGCTCCAACGCCTGTCACGTAACCTGCGCCAGTTGCACAGCAGTAACGACAACGCCCTGGCCGCGCTGGTGGACGCCGAGCGGGTCATGCAGTTGGGGCCGGTGCAGGTCAGCGACTACCTGGCCCGCGCCACCCTGTACCAGCAGCTCGAATGCCCCCAGGCCGAACGTTTCGACCTGGAGCATGCGTTACTGCTCACTGACGACCCAGCGCAGCGGGTGAAACTGAGCGAGCGCCTCGGACAACTGCCGTCGGACAAGCGCTCGCTTCACTGAACCGGTGCATCCGCCTGGCGTGCAGGATGCGCTTGGGCGAAGGCCGGATGCACCTCGGCCAGGGCCACGACCCGGCGAATACGCGGATAGTCGCTCATGTCGACGTTGAAGCGCTGAGCCGCATACACCTGCGGAATCAGATAGACATCCGCCAGCCCCGGCGCGTCGCCAAAGCAGAAGCCCTGGTCACCGATCAACTGCTCCACCGCCGCCAGTCCCAGGCCAATCCAGTGGCTGATCCACTGGTTGACCTGCCCCTCAGCATGCCCCCACTGACGCAGTTGGTTGAGCACGCTGACGTTGTGCAGTGGGTGCACGTCGCAACCGATGATCGCCGCCACACCGCGTACCTTGGCCCGTGCCTCGCTGCGGCTTGGCAGCAGCGCAGGCTGGGGATACACCTCTTCGAGGTACTCGATGATCGCCGGCGATTGCAGCAGCCGCTCACCGCTGTCCAGACGCAACGCCGGCACGCGCCCCTGGGGGTTGAACGCCACGTAGTCGGCCGCGTGCTGCTCGCCTTTGAGCAGATTCACCGGCACTGCCTGGTAATCCAGGCCTTTGAGCGCCAGGGCGATGCGCACCCGGTACGATGAGGTGGAACGGTAATAGCCGAACAGCTCCATCGCCCTGCCCTCCTCAGTTCGCCGCGACGACCGTGCCGCGACACTCGCCAAAGCCGATGCTGGCCACCCCTTCACGCACGCAACGGGCGCGCAGGATGATCTCGTCGCCGTCTTCGAGGAACCTGCGTACCTCGCCACTGGCCAGCTCGACCGGATGCTTGCCGCCTTCGGTGATCTCCAGCAGGCTGCCGAACGAATCGGCGCTGGCACCGGACAAGGTGCCGGAACCGAACAAGTCGCCCGGCTGCAACGCGCAGCCATTGACACTGTGGTGGGCGATCAACTGCGCCACGGTCCAGTACATGTTCAAGGTATTGCTCAATCCCAGGCGGTGCGCGGGCAGTTGCTGCTCGCGCATGCGCGCGGTCAGCAGCAGCACCTCCAACTCGATGTCGAAGGCGCCGTTGGCCTGATCACGGGCATCGAGCAGGTAGGGCAACGGCTGCGGGTCCCCGTCGGGACGCGGTGGCTGGGCGCAACGGAACGGCGCCAGCGCCTCGGCAGTCACCACCCAGGGGGACAGGCTAGTGATGAAGCTCTTAGACAGAAACGGGCCGAGCGGCTGGTATTCCCACGCCTGGATATCCCGCGCCGACCAATCGTTGAGCAGGCACAGGCCAGCCAGGTGCGTGTCAGCCTCGCCAATCGGGATGGCCTGACCCATCTCATTGCCCTGGCCAATCCAGATCCCCAGTTCCAGTTCATAGTCCAGCCGCGCGCACGGGCCGAAGCTTGGCTCGCTCTGCCCGGCAGGCAAGGTCTGGCCCTTGGGACGGCGTACGTCGGTGCCTGACGGACGCAAGGTGGAAGCGCGGCCATGGTAGCCGATGGGCACGTACTTGTAGTTGGGCAACAAGGGGTTGTCCGGGCGGAACAGCTTGCCGACGTTGGTCGCGTGCTGGATGCCCACGTAGAAATCGGTGTAGTCGCCGACCTTGGCCGGCAGGTGCATGTGGCATTCGCTGGCCAGGTACAACAGCGGCGCCAGCACCTGCTGGTGCTCGCTGTCCTCGCCAAGCAACGCCAGCAGACGTTCGCGCAACGCGACGCGGGCCGGACGGCCGAGCGCGAAGAAGGCATTCAGCGCACCGCCTCGGGTGGCTTCGGCGGCGGCCTTGGCGGCACCGTCGAACAGGCCAGCGGCCAGCACGGCCTCGATATCCAGGATGGCCTCACCAATGGCCACGCCACAACGCGGTGCCTGCCCCGGACGGCTGAAGATGCCGAGCGGCAGGTTCTGCAGCGGAAAGTCGCGGTGCCCGTTGGCGTGCGTAACCCAGCTAAGGGCAAGGGGTGTGGGGGTCATCGGTCATCTCCAGTTCGGGTTGAAGGTGCTCGGCAGGCTCGCCCAGCAACTGTCGTAATCGGCTTGCAACTGTGGGCTGTCCAAAGCCTGCTGACTCGCACGCAACACCTGGCTGGTCTCGAACATGAAGGCCATGGTGTTGTCGATCTTGTGCGGTGCGAGGTCGGCGGCGATGGCCTTGTCGCACGTTTCGGCGTCCGGGCCGTGGGCACTCATCACGCCATGCAACGAGGCGCCGCCCGGCAGGAAACCTTCGGCCTTGGCATCGTAGGCGCCCTGGATCAGGCCCATGAACTCGTTCATCAGGTTGCGGTGGAACCACGGTGGCCGGAACGTGTTCTCGGCCACCATCCAGCGCGGCGGGAAGATCACGAAATCCATGTTGGCCAGGCCATGCACACTGCTGGGTGAGGTCAACACGGTGAAAATCGACGGATCGGGATGGTCGAAGCTGACCGTGCCAAGGGTGTTGAAACGGCGCAGGTCGTACTTGTACGGCACGTTGCTGCCATGCCAGGCGACCACGTCCAAGGGCGAGTGCGACAACTCGCAAGCCCAGTGCTCGCCCAAAAACTTCTGCACCAGTTGCACAGGGCCGCTGGCCTCTTCGTAGTGGGCGACAGGGGTGAGGAAATCGCGCGGGTTGGCCAGGCCGTTGCTGCCGATCGGGCCCAGGTCTGGCAGGCGCAGCGGCGCGCCATGGTTCTCGGCGAGGTAGCCACGCGCCTGGCTGTCGAGCAACTCCACACGAAACTTCATGCCCCGAGGGATTACCGCAATCTCCAGCGGCTCGACCTGCAGCACCCCCAGTTCGGTCGCGATGCGCAGGCGACCGTGCTCCGGCACCAGCAGCAACTCGCCATCGGCGTTGAAGAACACCCGCTGCATCGAACGATTGGCCCGGTAGATGTACACGCTTACGCCAGCCGGCTTGTCCGCCGGGGCGTTGGCCACCATCGGCACCCAGCCTTCGATGAAGTCGGTGGGTTCGGCCGGCATGGGTTGCGGATTCCAGCGCAGGCGATTGGGGTTGGCAGGCCCCAGGGCGCCGCTCAGGGGCTGATGGGCCAGGCGCTCGAAACGCGGGTGCAGCGCCGAGGGGCGAATGCGGTACAGCCAGGTGCGTCGCAATTCGCTGCGGGCGATGGTGAATGCGGTGCCCGAGAGCAGTTCGGCGTATAGGCCGTAGGGCGCCTTTTGTGGCGAGTTCTGCCCCACCGGCAGGGCGCCGGGCAGGGCTTCGCTGGCAAATTCGTTGCCAAAGCCGCTCAGGTAGGCGAGTTCACAAGGGGTACTGCGGGTCATCGGTGCCTCCGGGCTGCGGGGAGCCTCTGCGGGCAGCTGGCTGCAAAGCCCAACCCTGTACAACCCCGAATGGGCCCAGGCTGGCAGCGCGTCTGCATTGTTTTTATCGTAATCAGATTACGAATAACGTAATTTGCTCCCACGTGGGCGTCAAGCTATAAAGGCGCCAACCCGAAACATCCCACACAGAAGTTCACCATGAGCAAAGCCAGCAGCAGCGCCGACAACGGCAAACAGAAGGTCCGCTCGGCGGAAGTCGGCACCGACATCCTCAAGGCCCTGGCCGAACTCTCGCCGTCCACTTCGCTGTCGCGTCTGGCCGAGCACGTCGACATGCCGGCCAGCAAGGTGCACCGCTACCTGCAAGCGTTGATCGCCAGCGGCTTCGCTGAACAGGACCCGGCCACCAACCATTACGGCCTGGGCCGAGAGGCGCTGCGCGTGGGCATGGCGGCGCTGGGCAGCATCGATGTGCTGAAAGTCGCCGCGCTGCCGCTGTCGGCGTTGCGCGACGCCCTCAACGAAAGCTGCTTCATCGCCGTGTGGGGTAACCAGGGCGCAACCGTGGTGAGCATCGAGCCTGCGGTGCGCGCGGTGACGGTGGTGACGCAGATTGGCTCGGTACTGCCACTGCTGAGTTCGTCCACCGGCCTGGTGTTCGCAGCGCACCTGCCGGAGCGCGAAACCGCCGAGCTGAAAGCGCGCGAGTTGGCGGCCATGGCTCAGCGTGCCGAGCACTATGCACCGCTGCTGGCCGAGATCCGCGCACGCGGCCTGCACCATGTACATGGCTTGCTGATGCCAGGGGTCGATGCCCTGTCGGCGCCGGTATTCAATGCCATGGGGCAGATTGCCGCGGTGATGACCGTGGTCGGGCCAACCTCGATCTTCCATGCCGACGCACACGGCCCGGCAGCCGAGCGCCTGCTGGCCGCCGCCCAGGCGGTCAGTTGGCGGATGGGATTTAGCGGCACCCCTTAGAAACCCTTACAAAGCATTACGCCTGTTGCGCAGCTGGAATGGCTATAGTCGCCGCCGCACTTTTACCCGAAACGTAAAGGTGAATGTCATGAGTAGGTATTTTTCCTACAGGATCAAGCGCTTATTCTGATCTCACTGGCCGGCACGAAGGGCATCTCCCCCTCGCCCTTCACGCCCGCCCAGGTTCACCGACGTTGATTTTGAAGCTCCTTGATCTAACGTCTCGATTGGCCGCTGCGTTTGCAGCGGCCTTTTTTATGCCTGTCGGCACACCTACGCATGGCGCTGTAGGTTCTCCATCATCTGCTGCAATGCCTGCACGCTGTCATCGGGGTGCACGGCGCCGTCGAAATCACCGATACGCGCCCAGTTCTGCGCCACCTGCTCCGGCGTGAAGCCTTCACGCGGATCGAACCCGACCCCCAGGCTGCGCTCCCAGCGCACCTTGCCCACCCAGCCGCCGCCGACCTCGAACAACGCGCCGCTGTCCTGGCACTGCTCGCTGCCCAGGTAGACCACCAGCGGGCTGACCAATTCGGGCTTAAGCCGCTCGAACACCTGTGCAGGAATCAAGCCCTCGGTCATGCGCGTACCGCCAGTCGGGGCAATGGCGTTGACCAAAATGCCGTGCCGGCGACCTTCGATGGCCAAGGTGCGGGTCAGCCCATAGAGGCCGAGCTTGGCCATGCTGTAGTTGGCTTGGCCGAAGTTGCCGTAGATACCCGAGGTCGAGGCGGTGAAAATCACCCGCCCCCAGTTCTGCGCACGCAGGTGTGGCCAAGCGGCATGGGTGACTTTGTAGGCGCCTTCGACATGCACCTGGTAGACCTGCTCCCAGTCGCTGTCGTCCATCTTGTGGAAGGTCTTGTCGCGCAGGATGCCAGCGTTGTTCACCAGCACATCGACACGCCCAAAGCTGTCCAGCGCCTGCTCGACGATACGCGCGCCATCGGTGACCGAGTCGTGGTTGGCCACGGCGGTGCCACCGGCCGCGCGGATCTCTTGTACCACCCGGTCGGCGGCCGATACGCTGGCGCCCTCGCCAAAGGTCGAGCCACCCAGGTCGTTGACCACCACCTGCGCGCCGTGCGCGGCGAACAGCAGCGCATGGGCCCGCCCCAGGCCACCACCGGCACCGGTGACCACCACCACTCGATCTTCAAGACGTACCGGTTCGCTCATCGACTGTGCTCCAGGCAAGGAAAGGATGCCTGGCAGTGTCCGCCAGCGACCACAAGCGGACAATCAAGCGCCACCCTGGCGAATGCCGGGTGATAACGCAGCGCGATGATCGCCGGGTCAGGACCAGGCGATTTTCTGCGGGATGTAGGCCAACGGCTGCTCGCGAAATGCCAGGTAGTGGCGCAGCACCTGCACCGGCGCCTCGGTGTGCGGGTAGTGGCCGATACCCTGCAACGCCACCGTATCCGCGCCCGGCACCGCCTGTTGGTAATGTTCGAGCATGTGCGCCCCTGACAGCGGATCGACCACGCCATTGATCAGGCGCAGCGGCACGCCATCGCGTTGCAGTGCACCGACCCAGCGCTCGCGCAGGGCAAAGCGCTCGTGCATGAAGTTGATCAGCTTGTGCATGATGCGAGAGCCGCGGTTGGCGGTGATCAGGCTCCACATGTCGTCCAGCGCACTCTCGCTGGGGTGGGTACAGGGCCCATACACCTGGCTGACATTGCGCACCAGATCGTCACGGCTGAACGAGCGCCCGACCAGCCAGCCTACGCGGCTGAGCAGCAGTTTCTGGATCAGCAACACCCGGCACAGTTCGGGAAACAGCCCACTGTTGAGGAACACGCAGCTGGCGATCTCCAGGCGCTGCTCGTGGTGCCGCGCGAGCAGTTCCTGGGCGACACTGGCGCCATAATCATGGGCCAGTAGGTGCACCGGCGCCTCGATGTTCAGGTGCGCCAGCAACGCCTGCTGCAGGTCGGCCTGCTCCAGCAGGCTGTAGTCGTGGTCTGCCGGCTTGGCCGAATCGCCAAAGCCGAGCATGTCGCAGGCCACCACGCGAAAGCGTTGGGTGAGCGGCCCCCACAGGTAGTGCCAATCCCAGCTGGCGGTGGGGAAACCGTGAAGCAATAGCAGTGGCTCTCCTTGCCCTGCTGTCCAGTATCGAATGCTCTGGCCCCGGAAGGTGAAACCCTGGCTCCGGGTGCGCCAGACGCACAGTGGAATTTCAGCCAGTGGCATCAGCGGTGTCCCGGTGTGTAAGTGTCGGAATAGGGCAAGGCTGCGTTCATTGCACGTTACCTCGGCACATGCGTGTGCTCTCTATGTCGAGGATCAGTCTAGAAGGCAATACAAAGGTATTAAGTTGCCTTGGCAGCCAGCCTAGTGACCGTGCGAGCCGGTGGCACGAACGGTCACAGCAGCTTCACCAACAGGGGCGCGGCGAACAGATTGAGCAGGCCGGTCAGGACCATGACCAGGCCGGCCACCGAGCCTTCTTCACCCCCGACTTCCCGAGCGCGGCTCACCCCGGCACCGTGGGCGCCCACGCCAAACAGCGCGCCACGGGCCAACGGGGTACGCAACGGTAGCCAGCGCAGCAGGATGCCGCCGAACAGCGCGCCGAGCACGCCTGTGACCATCACGAAGACCGCCGTCAATTCTGGCACCCCGCCCAGGTCCTGGGCTACCGGCATGGCGAACGGGGTGGTGATCGAACGCGGCAGCAGCGACACACTCACCGCCTCATCCAGTGCCAACCCATGGGCCAACGCCCAGGAGCTGCCGATCGAAGCCACGCTGCCGGCCAGCATGCCCAGCAGCAGCGCAGGCCAGTGCCGGGCGAGCAATGCACGCTGTTGCCAGATCGGCACGGCAAAGGCCACGGTCACAGGCCCCAGCACCCCCATCAGCCAATGGGTGTTGCGCGCGTACTCGGCATACGCGGTATGCAGCGGTACGGCCACGGCCAGCAACAGCGCAGGCACCAGGATCAACGGCGACAGCAGGTAACGCCCGGTACGCCGGTACAACCAACGGCTCCCCAGGTAGGCAAGCAGGGTGAAGACAAGCCAGAACAGCGACATCGGTTCAAGGTTCATGACGCAGCCTCCAACGGCACACCGCCTCGACCGTGAGCGCGGTGACCAGCATCACCAGCAGGGTGCTCAGGGCGATCACCAGCAGGATGCGCCCGCCCTCGTTGCGCAGTAGCGTGCCGTAGTCCAGCAGGCTCATCAGCGCGGGAATGAAAAACAGCAGCATCTCGGCCATCAGCCAAGCGGCGCCCAATTGCAGGGCCGCAGGCTTGAGCACGCCGCTGGCGAACAGCATCAGCAACAGCGCCAGGCCCATCACGCCACCAGGGATTGGCCAGCCGAGCCAAGCGGCGAGCTGGCCGCCGATCAGAAACAGCGCGAGCAGCACCGCCAGCTCCAGCACCAGGCGCAGGGTCTTGTTCAGTAATGTACGGTTCATGGGCGGGGCTTCCTCGGCAACGTCGCCATTGTAAAAGTCGCCCACCCACGCCAGAAGCGAATTGTTAGACTTGAAGCCATTCCACAATGGAATCGAAGCCATGGATTTCAAGCAACTGCGCAGCTTTATCGAAGTGGTCCATCGAGGCGGCTTCACCCAAGCGGCCAGCACCCTGCACATCAGCCAATCGGCAGTGAGCAAGCAGGTTGCCCAGCTCGAACACAGCATCGGCCAGCCGCTGCTGGAGCGCCACGGCTCGCAACTGCACCTGACCGCTGCCGGGCGCATCGTGCTGGAACGCGGTGAGCTGATGCTGCGCCAGCGCCAAGAGTTGCTGAACGAGCTTGACGACCTGGGCCAGATGGCCCGTGGCGAGCTGCGCCTGGGCCTGCCGCTGCTGGGCAGCGATGCGCTGTTCGCCGGGCTGTTCGCCGAGTACCGTCGGCGCTACCCCAACATCGCCATCCAGTTGCTCGAAGGCGGCAGTCGCATGGTCGAGCAGGCGGTGAACAGTGGCGAGCTGGAACTGGGCGGCAGCCTGACGCCCAGCGACCCGACCTTCGACTACCAACCGTTCTGCAACGAGCCGCTCGATGCCCTGTTGCCGGTCGATCACCCGCTGGCCGGCCTGCCCGAGGTGGCACTGGCACAGTTGGCCGACACGCCGTTCCTGCTCTATCAGCGCAGCTTCGTGCTCAATGACCGCTTGCTCAGCGCCTGTCAGCGCGAGGGCTTCACGCCCAAGGAAGGCGGCCGCAGCGGCCAGGCGGACTTTCTCGTGGCGCTGGTGGCAGCCGGCCAAGGGGTGGTGCTGTTGCCGGCTATCGTCGCGCGGGCACTAGAGCGCCCGGGGGTCGTGCGCTTGCCGTTGCGCGCGCCAGATGACCTGCGTTGGGACATCGCCTTCATCTGGCGCCGTGGGGCGTATCTGTCACGGGCGGCGCAGGCCTGGTTGGCCCTGTTGCAAGAAGCACGCTGAGGCGATGGCGCAGGGCAAGTCGGCGCGGCGCCTTGCCCTGCCACCGGCATCAGCCCTTGAGGGCTGCGGCGAACTCGGCCAACCAGGGTTCGGCATCGGTTTCCGGGGTGACGGTCTCGCTGGCGTCCAGACGCAGCATCGGCAGCACTTCCCGCACGCCCAGTTCAGCGAACAGCTCACGCAGTTGCTCGCCGCCCGCGCAGTAGGTGTCGCCGTAGCTCGCATCGCCCAGGGCGATCACCGCCCCCGGCAAGCCGCGCCAGGCGGCAGGCAGGGTGTCGCGTAGCGTGCTGTACAGCGGCATCAGGCTGTCGGGTAGCTCGCCCATGCCAGTGGTCGAGGTTACCGCCAGCAGCGCTTGCGGGGCGAAACCTTCCAGGTCCTGCTGGGTAGCACGGGCCGCGTGCCAGGCGTGCAAGCCGGCGGCGTTGAGCAGCGATTCGGCATGGCGGGCGACTTCTTCGGCGGTGCCGTACACCGAACCGGAAATAATGGCGACTTTCATCGGGAGAGCGTTCCGAAACTGAGTGAAAACGTAGGATACTAGCACTCAGCAGTGGCAAAAGGCCGCACTCCTCGAGCGCACCCGCGCCGAAGGCCTGCCATCAGCGGCGCGCGCCGCACCCGACCAATGACGGGAACCAATCGCGTTCACCGCGGTCCATCGCCGTGCCTCCATCGCCCTTTTCGATTGCCCATCGAGTTCGACCATGCAAGCAGACGCCCTTCTCTCTCAGGACGAGCTGGACTTCATCCAGGATATGCAGCACACCCCGCAGTTGAACCTGGCCGACCCAATGTCGAGCCTGTTGGTCAACGGCGACCGCCGCCTGAAAGATCTGCTCACCCGCCTGGTGGCCAACGAACACGTGACGTTGCAGGCCAACTTCAACAACCAACAAATCAGCTTCCCACTGCAATTGGTGGAAGATGAATTCCATGCCGTGCACCTGCAACTGGGCGCGCCCGATATCTACGAAGACGGCCCGATGCTGCGGCCCTGGCGCCTGTCGCTGGCGCAACCGTCGGCGCTGCTCGACGCGCATGGCCAGCCTAGCGCGCTGTGGGTGCGCGACATTTCGTTCAAAGGCGTGCGCCTGGAGCTGCGCGGTTTGTCCCAGGCGCCTTCGCGCTTCGACCTGCGCTTCGCCCCAGAAGGCATCCCGCCGATTGGCTTGAGTGGCACCCTGCGCCGACGTATCAGCAAAGACCTGGCCGCCTACGACCTGACCCCCAGCCCGGCCGAAGAGATCGAGCGCCTGCGCGACTATATCCTCCAGGCCCATCGCCAGGCCCACCCCGAGCTGCACGCGCAAGCCAACGTCTGACCCCCCCACGCCGACGAACAGCTACTGCAGCGCCGCCGAATCAGCGATAATCCTTGCCCGATTCTTGCAAGCAAGCTTGCGCCGCCCACCACCCCGGGCCGCACGCCAAAGGGGCCGGCTACCCGCCAGCCCCGTCGCCAGGAGATACACGATGTCTACCCATCCCGTCACCTTGATGGTGTCGCGCCGCGCTGCCCATGGCCGCTACCAGGACCTGCTGGCCTGGCTGCACGAAGGCGAGCAGCTGGCCACCGACTTCCCCGGCTACCTCGGCTCGGGCATCCTCGCCCCTCCCGCAGGCAGCGACGAATTCCAGATCATCTTCCGCTTTACCAGCGACCAGAGCATGCACACGTGGGAGCACTCAGCCTCGCGCCGGGCTTGGCTCAAGCGCGGTGACGGCCTGTTCGAAGGCCCCAAGACGCAGCGCGTCAGCGGTATCGACGACTGGTTCGGCACCGCTACGGTGCAAAAACCGCCACGCTGGAAGCAAGCCACGGCCATCTGGCTGGCGTTCTTCCCGGTCTCGCTGTTGTTCAACCTGCTGTTCGGCCATTGGCTGGGTGCCCTCGAACTAGTGCCACGGGTGCTGCTGAGTACGCTGGCGCTGACGCCGCTCATGGTGTACCTGTTCATCCCGCTGTCGACGCGGCTGCTGGCCGGCTGGCTGAACGCCGCACCCAAGCCACGCACGGCGCAGGCCCGCAAGGCTATCTAGTTCGGGTATGCTGGGGCATCCGCAAAAACGACAGACCGCCCCGAACATGAATAGCCCAATCCTCATCACCGGAGCCAGCCAGCGTGTCGGGCTGGCTCTGGCGCTGGAACTGGCAAACGCCGGCCATACGGTGGTCAGCGCCAGCCGTCACGTTCACGCCGACGCGGCGCACCCGAACATCCGGCAATTCCGGGCCGACCTGACCGTCGCCGCCGACCGCCAGGCCCTGATCGATCACCTGCACAGCCAGTACGACGGCCTACGCGCGGTGATCCACAACGCCTCGCTGTGGCTCGACGATGGCTTGGACAACCTGCAAACCATGTTCAGCCTGCACGTCGAAGCGCCCTACCACCTCAACCTCGCCCTGGGCGAATTGTTGAACCGCGTGGACAAGGCCGACATCATCCATATCTGCGACGAGACCTCCTCGCGCGGCAGCAAGAGCCACATCGGCTACGCCGCGACCAAGGCGGCGCTACAGAACATGGTGCTGTCGTTCGCCGAAAAGTACGCGCCGAAGGTCCGGGTCAACGGTATCCTGCCTGGCCTGCTGATCCTCAAGGAGGGCGGTGACGAGCACTACCGCCGCCAGACCTTGCAAAAAGCCCTGCTGGAATTCGAACCCGGCGCCCGCCCCCTGATCGACGCCGTGCTGTTCCTGCTCGACAGTCAGTACAGCACCGGCAGCCAGGTGGTCATCAACGGTGGCCGCCACCTGAAGAACCGCATGACCTGAGAGACGCCCCATGACTCCACAACAACAGCTCGAACTCGAAGCCGCCGCGTTCCGGCGCCTGGTCGACCACCTGCAAAAGCGCACCGACGTGCAGAACATCGACCTGATGAACCTCTCCGGCTTCTGCCGCAACTGCCTGTCCAAGTGGTACAAGGCTGCCGCCGACGAGCGCCAGCTTGAACTGAGCCTGGATGACGCCCGTGAAGCGGTGTACGGCATGCCTTACGCCGAGTGGAAAGCCCAATACCAGAAAGAAGCCAGCGCCGAGCAACAGGCGGCGTTCGAAAAAGGAAAACCTCAGTGACCGATCTGAACACCCTGCGCCGCAGCCTCGCCAGTGGCGAACACGTCTTCGCCGACACCCTGGCGTTCGTGGCCGCGCACTACAGCTACCAACCCCAGGCCTTCGACAACGGCGAAGTGCACAACGCCGCCGGGCAGAACGAAGGGTCGTGCAAGACCCTGGGCCTGGCCCTGCTGGAAGGCCTGAGCGACCAGGAAGCCCTGCTGGCGTTCGGCGAGCACTACCGCAGCGTGCTGGCCACGCCCGAGGGTAGCGACCACGGCAACATCCGTGCGCTGATCAAGCATGGGCTGGCGGGCGTGAAGTTCGCCGCGCAGCCATTGACGCGTCTGGCATAAGACGGCTGGGGCCGCTTTGCGGCCCTTTCAGCTAATCACCGTACCCGGCACATCTGCCGCCAACCTCCCCTCCCGCAACCAGCCCAGCGCAATCGGCCACAAACGGTCGCGAAAGCGATCGTGGAAAAACGCGAAGTGCCCGATCTCGCCGACCGAGATATCCACAGGCGCCACGCGCAAATGCCTGCGCTGAGCCCCGTGCACATAGGCCAGCAGACGCTCGGTCGCCGCCACCGTACCGAAGGGATCGTCAGTCAGGCTAAGCGCCAGGGTTGCCGCGCGCACCTGTGAAAACGGCAAGTGCTCAAGCTGCCGCCCGCTGGGCCGGTGTTCGTAGCGCGGCGTGGGCGTGCTCCAGTCGCGCACAACGCCCGCAGGCGTGTCCTCCAGCCAGCCCAGGCGCTTGCCGGGAAAATACCCGAACATGCGGGTCAGCAACGGCATCAGCACGTGCCATTTGCCCACCAGGCGCCAACGCTGGTTCGCCGCGTAGTCGCGCCAGTAAGCGAACTGCGCCCCCACCAGCACCGCATGCTCGACCCGCGCCGCCGACGGCGCCAGCCCCAGCGCCCAGCCACCGAAGCTGTGCCCCACCACGTGCACGGGCTGGCCTGGGTATTGGGCAGCGGCCAGTTGCAGCATGGCTTCGAAATCCAACCGGCCCCAGTCGCTCCAGGACGCCTGGAAACCGCGCAACGACGCCGGACGCGACTCGCCAATGCCACGGTAGTCGTAGGTCAGCACATCGAAGCCTTGGGCGAACAGGTAGTCGGCGAAACGCGCGTAGTAACGGCAGCGCACCGAGGTGGCGGCGTTGATGATCACCAGCGGGCGCTGGGGCGCGGGGGCAGTATGGCGCCAACGGAAACCGGCGAGGCTGTAGCCGTCGGCTGCGGTGTGGCGAAAGGGGGTGGCAGGCTGGGTATGGCTGCTCATGGCGCGCTCCCTGCGGGTATGCGCCTACGCTAGCAAAATTACTCTTGGCTGTACCGGCCAGACCGGCCAATGCTGTACCTGTAGGAGATTACCCAGCCCTTTGGGCCGCGCTGTCGCGCAGAGAACTGATTTCGCAAGCGCGCCGCGTACCCTGTGGGAGCGGCGGTTCGGCGCCCCGACTTGCCCGCGAAGAAGGTGACTCGGTGTATGGCACCGGCTTCGCCGGTGTTCGCGGGCAAGCCCGCTCCCACGCCCCCTGCTAAATCAAAAAGTTATGTGTAGTTCTATGAGAGCGGCCTTGTGCCGCGAAAGGGCTGCGAAGCGGCCCCGAGATCCCTGCCATGGCGTAGATCCTGGGCCTGCTGCGCAGCCCTTTCGCGGCACGAGGCCGCTCCTACACCGGCCGCGTTGCCTGAGGCAGCGGGCCGGTACAGGCCTCGGGCTTACAGCTCGATGCAGTCGAACTTCACGTCGGTGGCCACGTCTTCGTCGTAGTTGACGTCAGCGCGCTCGAAGCCGAACAGGTTGAGGAACTGCTTCTTGTAACCGGCGTAGTCGGTCAGCTCGAACAGGTTCTCGGTGGTCACCTGTGGCCACATGGCCTTGCAGGCGTCCTGCACGTCGTCACGCAGTTCCCAGTCGTCCAGGCGCAGGCGCGCCTTCTCGTCGACTTCGGCCGGGGCGCCGTCGGCGCGGTACATGCGGTCGCGGAACATGCGGTCGAGCTGGTCCTGGGTGCCTTCGTGGACACCCTTCTCCTGCATGATCTTGAACACCATCGACAGGTACAGCGGCATCACCGGAATGGCCGAGCTGGCCTGGGTGACCACCGACTTGAGCACCGCTACGTTGGCGCCACCCTTGATTTCGCCGGCCAGTTTCCGGTCCAGGCGCAGGGCGGTCTCGTCCAGGTCCTGCTTGGCCTGACCCAGGGCGCCGTGCCAGTAGATCGGCCAGGTGATTTCAGTGCCGATGTAGCTGAAGGCCACGGTGCGGGCGCCTTCGGCCAGCACGTCGGCGCCGGCCAGGGCATCGATCCACAGCTGCCAGTCCTGACCACCCATGACGGTGACGGTGTCGGCGATTTCCTGCTCGGTGGCCGGCTCGATGCTGGCCTCGATGATGGTGTCCTTGTTGGTGTCGATGGCGGTCGACTTGTACGGCTGACCGATCGGCTTGAGCGAGGAACGGATCAGTTCACCGGTCTGCGGCAGCTTGCGCACCGGCGAGGCCAGCGAGTAGATGACTAGGTCGACCTTGCCGCCCATTTCGTTCTTGATCAGCTCGATGACCTTGGCGCGGGCTTCGTCGGAGAACGCGTCGCCGTTGATCGACTTGCTGTACAGGCCTTCAGCCTTGGCGAACTTGTCGAAAGCTGCGGCGTTGTACCAGCCGGCGGTACCGGCTTTGGTCTCGGTGCCCGGCTTTTCGAAGAACACGCCCAGGGTGTCGGCCTTGAAGCCGAACGCGGCGGTGATACGTGCAGCCAGGCCGTAGCCGCTGGAAGCACCGATCACCAGGACTTTCTTCGGACCATCTTCGCGCACGCCCAGCTTGCGGGTGGCTTCGATCTGGTCACGGACGTTGAGCTCGCAGCCCTTCGGGTGAGTCGTGGTGCAGATGAAACCGCGAACCTTGGGATGAATGATGGCCAATGTCTGTACCTCGTCAGGTTTAGGCTGAGCAAGCGCCCGCATAAGGGGCGTTTGCGTTTGATCTGGAGGGTGAGACTACCCCCGGACGTTATCCGACACATATTACGGGGTGAGGCCTGCGATGCAAAACCGCCCTGCGCTATGCGCCTGCCGGGCGGCGCACCCCAGGCGCCCGACTCAACCGCCACAGCCGGCAGGTCTCTCCCCGCCCAGCCACGCGCTCAACTGCACCGGCGCCAGGTGCACCAAGCCCGTGGCGGTCTCGCACACCGGCTGAATGAAGTTGTCACTGAACAACAGCTTGCCCTGGACGAAGTGCTCATCCTTGCGCAGGTTGGGGTTGTCGATGCGCGTGCCCAGGCGCGCCGCCAGCCACTTGCCAATTTCGTAATGGCTGACCCAGCGCTCGGCGCTCAGCGCCGCCATTGCCTGGCCCGGAGCGTCACGGCTGAGGACGATCACCGGCACGTCGCTGACCTCAGGCACCAGGTCGTTGTGGCCCCACTTGCCGTCCTCGCCCAGGCGCTGACCGTGGTCACCGGTGATCACCAGGTAGCGCTCGCCTTCGAGCCGGTCGAAACGTGCGATCACCTCCTCCAGCAGGCCGTCCAGGTAGTGGATCGAATTGTCGTAGGCATTGGCCTGCCCTTGAGGGCCTTGGTCCGGCCAGGGCGCCTGGCCCGGCTGATGGGTGTAGTTCTGCGCGTAGGGCAGGTGCGCGGTACGCAGGTTGAGCACCACGAAATTGCGCGCGGCAAAGCGCTGCTGGTCGAGGATATCCAGCAAGGCGTGGTCCTGGCGCTTGAGAAAGCGCAGCGGATGATCCTCGCGGGTAATCGACACATCCAGGTAGCGGCTGCCCAGGTGCGCCAGCAGGCGCGATTCCTGGGACGAAATCCAGTAAGTGCGCAGGCCGGCCTGACGGGCGAAGCGGAACAGGTTGACGTGACCGTCGCGCAACAGATGGTCCTGACCCGGCTCACGGATCGGGTTCAGCAGGTACGGCAGGCTCACGTCAGTCGCCACACCGGCCGCCACGCCAGGGCGCACCAAGGCGCTGGGGTGACGGCTCAGGTACTGCGACAGGCGTGGCGTGGTCTGCCGGGCATAGCCATACACCCCCATGCGCTCGCTGCGCAGCGAATCGGCCACCACCAGCCAGACATGCCGCGCACTGCTGGGGATGGAGTTGAGCCGGTAGGCGGCGAACGGCGCTGCGGGCAACGCTGGCGGCGCACGCCAGGCCAGGCGCACGGCCCAGGCCGAGAAGGCGTTGAGGCTGTTGTGCAGCCCGCTACGGCTGGGGCCGGGGGTGAAGGAATCCAGATTGCGATACGTGGCGCGGTAGGGCTTGGCCAACAGCACCACGGCGATCAGCACCAACGCCCAGCGGCTGGCCGGCAGCACCACCCGACCAGGCAAGTGCCAGTGCAGCCCGATCAGCACGGTGTAGGGCAGCAACACGCTCAGGGCTGCGTGCCAGTGCATGCCCAGGCTGTGCCGGGCGGTCTGCATCACCTCGCCCGGCTCGCGCAGCAGGCTGTGGATATCCAGGGCGCTGAGCGGCTCACCGAAGAAGCTGATATTGCCCAACTGCAACAACTGCATGCCGGCGAACCCCAGCAGCACAGCCACGACCACGCCGCGCAGGTTGCACAGCCACAGGGCCAGGCAAAATGCCCACAGCCCGGCGACCCAACCGGCCTCCAACTCGGCGCGGTTGTTGCCGCCGAACAGTTGCTGGATGAAGTCGTCGGCCAGCAGCAACACGCAGCTCAGGCTGGCCAGCGCGCACAGGCGCAACCAGGCCGCGCCGCGCGCAGGGGCCGGGCGCGAGATGAGGGACAGCAACATGGGGATTTCTCGCAGGTCAGGGGTCGTCGCGGTGGCGGCGCCGGCCAGTCATCATCGACAGCGGTAGGTTCTCGCGCAGGCGCAGGCTCTCTACCACGGCTGCCAGCAGGTGCACGCCGGCCAGCGCCAGCAAGCTATTGGCCAGCAGGCTGTGCAGGTCCATCGGCCAGTCGGCGCCCCACAGGGCATCGACTTCTTCAGCCAAAAAGCCGGTCAGTCCCAGGCCTGCGATGCAGACGAGCATCAGCACCATCACCAGGGCGCCCAGGGGCGAATGGCCTAGCCGATGATAAGGCTGGTTATGCAGCAACGCCTTGCAGTGAGCCGCCAGCCGCGCAGGGGTGGGCCAGAAGTCGGACCAGCGCGCACTGCGCGGCCCGACGAAACCCCAGACCACCCGCACCAGCAGGCAGCCCACGGCGTAGTAACCCAGCCACTGGTGCCAGTCCTCGCCTTCTTCATTGATGAAGTAGTTGGCGATGAACACACCGGCGAACGACCAGTGGCACACCCGCACCAGCGGGTCCCACAGGCGTACCGTGGCGGGCTGCATCAGTCTTCGATCTCAGTCTTCACGGCCTTGCCGCTGACCGGGTCGTGGTAGATCTCGACCTTGCGGCCATCCTTGTCCAAGCCGTAGATCTCGTAGCAGTTGCCCTGGGTGACCTTGAACTTTTTGATCTTGTAGCCTTGCTCCTTGAGCTTGGCCTGGAAGGCCTGCGAGTCTTGCCAGGTGCTTTTGTCAGCCGTGGTGCACTGGGTCGCGGCGAAGGCGCCCGTGCTGCCCAGCAGCAGGGCCAAAGCGAGGAATGTACGCATAGCGATGAACTCCGATTCAAACAGGTGGACCTGCACGATGCGTGGCCAGGCTTAATGGCAGCTTAGTAGGTCATGCCTGGTTACATTTCCCTTGGCGACAGGCTGCAAACTGGCCCCATCATGGCGCCTTCGACTGGAGGCCCCGAGGCATGCGCGTACTGTTGGTGGAAGATGACAAGGCCCTGGCGCAGGGTATCCGCACGGCCCTGCGCGGCGAGGGCTACACCCTGGACTGGCTGGTCGACGGCCTGGACGCACAGCGCGCCCTGAACGACGAGAACTTCGACCTGGTACTGCTTGACCTCGGCCTGCCCCGGCGCGACGGCCTCGACCTGTTGCGAACCCTGCGCGCCAGCCCCAGGCCCGATGTGCCAGTGCTGGTCCTGACAGCCCGCGACGCCACCCAGGACCGTATCCTGGGGCTGGATGCCGGCGCCGACGATTACCTGGTGAAACCCTTCGATGTGGACGAGTTGAAGGCGCGCATCCGCGCCCTTCTGCGGCGCAGCCAGGGCCGCGCGCAACCGCTGCTGGAGCATGCCGGGGTGAGCCTGGATCCGGCGCGTTTCGAAGTGCGCCACCATGGCCAGCCGGTGGCCCTGACGCCCATGGAATTCCAATTGCTGCACCAACTGCTGGCACGCCCCGGCACGGTGCTGACCCGCGAACGGCTGGGCGAGATGCTATACGGCTGGCACGAGAGCGGCCCCGGCAACACCCTCGAGGTGCTGGTACACAACCTGCGGCGCAAGCTGCACAGCGGGCTGATTCGCACCGTACGAGGCGTCGGCTATCTGGTCGAGGACACCCCATGAGCGCCATCCGCACGCGCATCCTGCTGCCGACCCTGCTGCTAGTGCTGGTGGGGAGCCTGGGTTTGGTGCTGAGCGTGCTGCGCGACAGCCACCGCGACATCGAGAACGTCTACGACGCCCAATTGGTGCAAGCGGCACGTGTGCTACAGGGGCTGTTCCGGGAGCTGCCCGCCACGCAGGACTGGCAGACCGTGCGCCAGGCGCTGGAGCAGGCCCTGGATCTGTCCAGCGGCGAGCTACTCAGCCACCCCTACGAGATCAACCTGGCATTCCAGGTGTGGCACAGCGACGGCCAGTTGCTGATGCGCTCAGCCGACGCGCCACCACTGGAGACGCCGCCTGCCGCCGGTGTGCACGACTTGATGTACCAGGGCCAGGACTGGTGCGGCGTGCTGCTCGAAGACCGCCAGCGCGGCCTGCTGATTTGGGTGGGCGAGCGCGACGACCTGCGCCAGGACCTGATCCAGCGCATCGCCGAGCAGGCCTTGACCCCAGCGCTGGTGGGCATCCCGCTGCTGGCGCTGGCCATCTGGCTGCTGCTGGGATGGGGCCTGCGGCCCCTGCGACGCCTGGCCCGGCACCTGCGCGCACGGCCGGTGGACAGCCTGGAGCCGCTGGCCTGCAGCGACCTGCCAGCGGAACTGGCGCCCATGGCCCAGGCCCTGAACCATCAATTGCTGCAATTGACCCGCCTGCTGGAACGCGAGCGGCGTTTCATCGCCGATGCCGCGCATGAGCTACGCACACCGCTGGCGGTACTGGCGATCCACGCCGGCAATGCGCGCCACGCCGCCAGCGATGCCGAGCGCGACGAATCGCTGGGGTTTCTCGAACAGGGCGTGGCGCGCGCCACCCGTCTGGCCAGCCAGTTGCTGACCATGGCCCGCTTGGAGCCCCAGGCCCTGACCCGCCAACGCGTATGCCTGGATGCCCTGGCCCGCGAGGAACTGGCGCAACTGACGCCGCTGGCGCTGCGCCGCGAGGTCGAGCTGGTGTTGGACGCGCCCGGCCCCTGCCCGCTGGATGCCGACCCCACAGCCGTGACCGTGATGCTGCAAAACCTGGTGGGCAATGCCTTGCAGTTCAGCCCGGCCGGCAGCGAGGTGAGCGTGGTGCTGCGCCGCCACGCGCAGTGGTTACACGTGCAGGTGCTGGACCAAGGTCCCGGGGTCGAAGCCGAACGCCTGGCGCGCCTGAGCGATCGTTTCTACAGCGCCAACAACCCACAGGGCGCCGGGCTGGGGCTGGCGGTCGTGGCGCTGGTGGTGGAGCAACTGGGCGGTGGGCTGGAATGCTTCAACCGCCGCGAAGGGGGCTTTGGCGTGCAGGTTCGCCTGCCGACCCGTGGCTGAGCGCGGCCCGTCCACAGGCCGGGATTGATTTGCAAATCCGATCAATCGCAAAGAAAAACAAACTTCTCAAATGAGCGCGGCACAGCGATGCTGTGCCGATCACGCTCGTATCCCGGAGAACAACCATGCACGAAGTCGTCATCGTCGCCGCCACCCGCACCGCCATCGGCAGCTTTCAAGGGGCCCTGGCCAACGTGTCGGCGGTAGACCTGGGCGCTGCGGTCATACGCCAACTGCTGGCCCAGACCCAACTGGACCCCGCCCAGGTTGACGAGGTGATCCTCGGCCAGGTGCTGACCGCCGGTGCCGGCCAGAACCCCGCGCGCCAGGCCGCCGTGAAGGCTGGCCTGCCGTTCGCAGTACCCGCACTGACCCTGAACAAGGTTTGCGGTTCGGGCCTCAAGGCCCTGCACCTGGCGGCCCAGGCGATTCGCTGCGGTGACGCCGAGGTGGTGATTGCTGGCGGCCAGGAGAACATGAGCCTGGCCCCCTACGTGATGCCCTCGGCGCGCAGCGGCCAGCGCATGGGCCACGGCCAGTTGGTCGACAGCATGATCAGCGATGGCCTGTGGGACGCGTTCAACGACTACCACATGGGCATCACCGCCGAAAACCTGGTAGACCAGTACCAGCTCACCCGCGAGCAGCAGGACGCCTTCGCCGCCGAGTCGCAACGCAAGGCGCTGGCGGCCATCGAGGGCGGGCGATTCAAAGCCGAGATCACCCCGATTCACATTGCGCAGAAAAAAGGCCAGACGCTGGTGTTCGACACCGACGAACAGCCACGCCCCGGCACCACCACAGAGTCCCTCGGCAAGCTGCGCGCCGCCTTCAAGCAAGACGGCAGCGTCACCGCTGGCAACGCTTCCAGCCTCAACGATGGCGCCGCCGCCGTGCTGCTGATGAGCGCCAGCAAGGCCAAGGCCCTGGGCCTGCCGGTACTGGCGAAGATCGCCGCCTACGCCAGCGCCGGGGTGGACCCGGCGATCATGGGCATCGGCCCGGTCTCGGCGACCCAGCGTTGCCTGGCCAAGGCGGGCTGGCAACTCGACGAGCTGGACCTGATCGAAGCCAACGAAGCCTTCGCCGCCCAGGCCCTGGCCGTGGGCAAGGCACTGCAATGGGATCCGAGCAAGGTCAACGTCAACGGCGGCGCGATTGCCCTGGGGCATCCGATTGGCGCGTCGGGCTGCCGGGTACTGGTGACCTTGCTGCACGAGATGATTCAGCGTGACGCGAAAAAAGGCCTGGCGACGCTGTGCATCGGTGGCGGTCAAGGAGTGGCGTTGGCAATCGAGCGCTGACCACTGCGGCCCTGTCGTGCGCCAACGACAGGGCCGATGCAGTGAAACGTCCAAGGTAGTACCCTGCCCGGCCTTGCCAGCTGCACTATCAGGCCTTGCCGTGGACAGAACGCAACTCGAACACCAGCAGATCCCCGTGTACTTCGCCGCCGTGGCCCTGGCCGCCGCCGTCGGCCTGCTAGCCCCAGCGGTGGCACAACCACTGGAGCGGCTGGTGACACCGGCAATCGCGGTACTGATGTACGCGATGTTCTTGCAGATCCCCTTCCTCGACCTGCGCGCAGGGCTGGGCAACCGGCGCTTCATGGGCGCGTTGCTGCTGGCCAACTTCGTGCTGGTGCCCGTGCTGGTCTGGGCAGGCACCCGCGTCTTGGTGGAGCACCCGGCGATCCTGCTGGGCGCGCTGCTGGTGCTGCTGACGCCGTGCATCGACTACGTGGTGGTGTTCACCCATATCGGCAAAGGCGCATCGCACCTGACCCTGGCGGCGACCCCGGTGTTACTGCTTATGCAACTGGCCCTGCTGCCGCTGTACCTGGCATGGATGCTCGGTGACGCTGGCCAGGTCGAGCTCTCGGTGGCGCCGTTCGTGGAAGCCTTCGTGCTGCTGATCGTGCTGCCGCTGCTGTTGGCCGTCGCCAGCAGCGCCGGGGCACGGCGCTCGACATGGGTAGCGCGGTGGAACGATGCCTGGGCCTGGCTGCCGGTGCCGGCCATGGCGCTGGTGCTGATGCTGGTGATCGGTTCACAGATCGGCGTGGTCGCCAGCCGCCTGGACGCGTTGCTGCCGGTGTTGCCGGTGTATGTGGGCTTCGCGTTGCTGGCACCATGGCTCGGGCTACTGGCGGCGCGGCTATTCGGGTTATCCACAGGCGAGGCGCGGGCCGTGACCTTCAGCGCTGCCACGCGTAATTCGCTGGTGGTGCTGCCATTGGCCTTGGCGCTGCCGGAGTCGGTTCGCGCGCTGGCGGCGGCGGCGGTCATTACCCAGACGCTGGTGGAGTTGGTGAGCGAGCTGGTCTACATCCGCGCGGTGCCGAGGTTGATTCGGCGCTAGGCGCTGCGCTCTCTGGGGGGGGGCGTGGTGCATAAGCAGGCGACGCGGTGTTTGCGGGACAAGCCCGCCCTCATAGAGCTACACATAACTTGTTGATTTAGAAGGAATTTGTTGGAGCGAGCTTGCCGGAGTGCCGGACCACCGCGAACACCGGCAAAGCCGGTGCCATACACCGAGTCGCCTGCTTCGCGGGCAAGTCGGGGCGCCGAACCGCCGCTCCCACAGGGTACGCGGAGCGCTTGCGAAATCAGTTCTCTGCGCGACAGCGCAGCCCAAAGGGCTGGGTGATCTCCTACAGGGGTGGTGTTGGATTTGGGCTTTGCTCGGCGGGTTCAGTGGCGCAGAGTTGCACGCGCCACTGGCCGTAATGGCTGAAACGCACCTGCGCCAGCGGCCTGACATCAATGCGATGAAAGCTCTCCAGCGCTGCGCCGAGGGCATGCAGCATGGCGGCGCGCATGACCATCGGGTGGGTCACCGCAATCCACTCACCCGGCGCCAACGCGCTGTCCATCCAATGCGCAACCCGCACGCACAATGCCGCCACGGACTCTCCACCATGGGGCGCGGCATGCGGGTCGCTCATCCAGGCCTGCAACGCCGCCTGCGGCAACTGCTTGAGCGCCAGCCCTCGCCAACGCCCCAGGTCACAATCACGCAGCCGCTCATCGACACTCGCCTGGAGCTGCAAGCCCTGGGCCGTGGCCTGGGTGCGCAGCTCCGGGGCACACAGCCCCTGCGCCCTGGTGGATAACCCAGGCAACGGCATGACCGCTTCGTGCAACGGCTCAGCGTCGAGGGCAAAACGCCCAAGCCGCTGCGCCTCGGTCATGCCATGGCAGACGAGCGTCAGCTGGATCGCTTTCACGGTCGCGGCGGCTTAGCCCAGATGCCGCTTGAGTTCGGCGATGTGCTCCGGGCCAATGCCGCAGCAACCGCCAACCAAACTCGCACCACGCTGCTGCCAGTCACGCGCCCACGCCAGGTAGCCCGGTGGGTCGAGGTCTTCGCGCAGGGCATCCAAGCCATCGTTGGCGGTGGCTTCCTTGGGCTGCGGCGGGAAAGCGTTGGCGTAGGCGCCAATGGCGATATCGGCCGAGTGCTGTTCGATCACCGCGCGGGCAACCTCTACCGCGCCACCGATCACCTCCGGTTGGCTACAGTTGAACAGCACGGCATCAACACCCAGCTCGACCACCGCAGCGATGGCCTCGGCCACCGGCTCACCGGAGCGCAGGCGCGGCGTGGCATCGACTTCTTCGTCTTGCAGGGTGAACGAGACCCAGAACGGCTTACCGTCCGCCGGCAGATGGGCGTGAATCGCACGCACCTCGGCAATCGAACTTTGCGTCTCGGCCAGCCACAGGTCGACGCTTGGCGCCAGGCCCTGCACCAGCGGCGTCACAACCTCGGTGACCCGCTCCGGCTCGAATAGATCGGGGCGATACGAGCCGAACAGCGGCGGCAACGACCCGGCAACCCGTACCGGCTGCGCGGCAGCATCGGCGGCTTTACGCGCCAGCTTGCCAGCCACATCCGCCAGTTGCCGCCCTTCGCGGGCAAAGCGCTCTTCGCCAATGTGAAACGGCACCACTGCGTAACTGTTGCTGGTAATGACCTCGGCACCGGCTGCGATAAACGCCGAATGCACGCCCACCACCGCCTCAGGCGCCTCGCTCAGGGCAAGCGCCGACCACTCGGGCTGGCGGAAAGGCGCACCGCTGCGTTGCAGCTCGCGCCCCATGCCGCCGTCTAGAATTACCATCGCTTGCTTTTCCATATAACCACTCTGAAGGGACTTATAACTAATATTTACTATCTGCAAAACAGTTATAACTATTAAATACTCTTATTCTACGTTGGCCAACTTTTCAGGTATTTAAATGCGTTTACCCTCCTTGCTGGGCGCGGGTCTGGTTGTTCTCGCCACTGCCACTCAGGCGTTTGCCGGTGCCACCCTGGAGCGCGTCGAATCGCGCAAGGAGCTGGTCAACGTGCTGATGGAAAGCTATCCGCCGTTCTCGTTCCTCAACGCGCAGAACCAGCTCGACGGCTTCGACGTCGACGTGGCCAAGGCCGTCGCGGAAAAACTCGGCGTCAAGCTGCGCCTGGAAACCCCCTCGTGGGATGTGATCGCCGCCGGCCGCTGGAGCGGGCGCTACGACATCTGCATCTGCTCGATGACCCCGAGCAAGGCCCGCGCCGAGGTGTTCGACTTCCCGGTGGAATATTACGCCTCGCCTGCGGTGATCGTGGTCAACGCCGCCGACGACCGCATCCATTCGGCCAAGGACCTGGACGGGCGCAAAGTCGGCCTGACAGCCGCCTCCAGCTACGAAAGCTACCTGAACAAGAACCTGGTGATCGAAGGTGCCGAAGACACGCGCATCGACTACCCGTTCGACTTCGTGCAAATCGCCCCGTACGACACCGACAACGTCGCCTTCCAGGACCTGGGGCTAGGCGCTGGCAAGCGCCTGGACGCCATCCTCACCAACCTGGTGACCGCCCAGCCACGCCTGGACCAGGACAAACGCTTCAAGCTGGTAGGCGCGCCGCTGTACGAAGAGCCTAACTCGGTGGCCATCGAAAAAGGCGACCCCGAATGGGATGCCAAGGTGCGCCAGGTGTTCGCCGAACTCAAGGCTGACGGCACGCTGGCGAAGCTGTCGCAAAAATGGATCGGCGCCGACATCAGCAAATGAGTGCTTTCCCTCCTTCGCACAAACCCGCCGCCGCAACGGCGGGCGCGCGGCTGTTAGGCTTTCGTACCCGGCTGTACCTGACCTGGTTGGTGATGTTCACGCTGTTCGTGGCGTTCTTCCTGAGCTTTGACCTGAAGTTCGCCATCATCCTGGAGAAGTTCCCCAACCTGGCCGGCTTCAAGCTAGGCCCGAATGGCTTCTTGCAAGGCGCGGCGCTGACCTTGTTCCTGTGCCTGTGCTCGATGGTGGTGTCGGTGGCGTTCGGCTTTGCCGCCGCCCTGGCGCGGCTGTCGGGCAGCGCGGTGCTGGTGGGCATCGCCAGCTTCTATACGTCGTTCTTTCGCGGCACACCGCTGCTGATCCAGATCCTGCTGATTTACCTGGGCCTGCCGCAACTGGGGCTGGTGCCGGGGGCGATCAGCGCCGGGATCATCGCGCTGTCGCTGAACTACGGTGCGTACCTGAGCGAGATTTTCCGCGCCGGCATTCTGGGCGTCGCCCGGGGTCAGCGCGAGGCCGCCCTGGCGCTGGGCATGCGGCCTGCGCAGATCTTCTGGAGCATCACCCTGCCCCAGGCGATGCGCGTGATCATCCCGCCGACCGCCAACCAGTTCATCTCGATGCTCAAAGACTCGTCGCTGATCTCGGTGATGGGGGTGTGGGAAGTGATGTTCCTGGCCCAGTCCTATGGGCGCTCCAGCTATCGCTACCTGGAGATGCTGACCACGGCGGCGGTGATCTACTGGGTACTGTCGATTCTGCTGGAGTTGGTACAGGCACGGCTTGAGCGGCATTTTGGTAAGGCTTATCAGCGGTGATCTAGGGCCGCACAGCGGCCCCAAACTCTCACACCGCCATGCGCAATTCCTGCACGATTTCAGCCTGCTTCAGTGCCTCGGCCAGCAACACCACTTCCTGGCAAGTCTGCTCCGTAAAGGCCTCATCGACCGGGCTCGCAGGCGCCACCCACAGGCGCTCGCCCAGGCGCTCATGGGCGTGGCGCAGGATGTTCAGGTTTGCTTCCAGGTCGCCGCGCTGCACAGCACTGGCGTTGACCACGCCCAGCGACAGCACCTTGTAGGCCGGCAGGCGATCAAGAATGGTCGGGTACTGCGCCGGGGCGCGGACCAGGTCGATGTGCAGGCCATCGACCGGCAGGTTGGCGGCCAGGCCCAGGTTGGCGTCGAGGCCGCCGAAGTAGGTGGCCACCAGCTTTTTCAGCGGCGCACGCTGGAGGATGTTGTAGGCCCGCTCGTAAGCATTCTTCCAGGCCTGCGGCAGCTCCAGGGCAAGAATCGGCTCGTCGATCTGCACCCACTCCACGCCCTGGCTGGCCAGGCGATTGAGGATCTGGTCGTAGAGCGGCAACAGGCGCTCGAGCAGGTCGAGCTTGTCGAACCCATCGACCTTGGCCTTGCCCAGCCACAGGTAGGTCAGCGGGCCGATCAGCACCGGCTTGACCGCGTGGCCCAGGGCCTGGGCTTCGTCGACCTCTTCGAACAACTGCTCCCAGCTCAAGCTGAACGACTGGTCGGCGCTGAACTCAGGCACCCGGTAGCGGTGAGGGGTGTCGAACCACGGCGCCGTTTCCTCGCTCAAGCTGTCGGCCAGGGCGAACAGCGTGTGGAGGGTTGGCTTGGCGCCGTCGAGGCCGCGCAGGTGCTCAGGGATCACGCCGAGGGTCAGCGAGTGGCTCAGCAGCGGGTCGCTCCAGGCGAAGTCGCCGACCGCCAGCAGCTCGATACCGGCAGCCTGCTGCGTCTGCCAGTGCGCGGCGCGCAAGGCACGGCCAACGGCACGCAGCCCGGCTTCGTCCAACTCGCCGTTGCAGAACGCCTGCTGGGCTTGCTTGAGCTGATGCTCATGGCCGATAAGCGACGCGCCCAGGTTGTGTGCCAGTGCCATGGGGTGATTCCTCGATCCTGAAAATGAATGAGGGCATTTTGTGGGGTAGCCTTGCGTGAGACAAACTCATTAAATTTGAGATGAACTCAAGGTTTGTTCATGATGGTGCCCAGCCAATGCCTGGCGTGATGCCCCATGTCTTATCCAGCACAATCCCCCGCGCAATCAGACATGCGCAACACCCCTGACGCGCGCCACACTGCCACCCTGCCCCAACCCGGTAGCCCGACCATGAGTCTGCTGAAACAGGCCCTCGACGAGGGGACCTTTGCCTGCATCCTGGAGTTCGTCCCCAAGCCCTCCGCCGCGCGCTTCGCCACGCTCGAAACGCTCATGGATCGCACCCGGCTGGGCGACTGGCCGCTGACCGTGGCCATTGGCGACCGGGTCGGCAGTGCCCTGGACCTGTCGCCGCTGGACGCCTACACCAGCCTGTCCACGCCGCGGCCGGCCCTGCTGCACTTTTCTGGCAAGGACCGCGAGCGCCGCGACCTGCTGGCCCAGTTGCAACGCATGGACGCCGCCGGGCTGGACCAGTTGCTGCTGCTCACCGGCGACCGCCTGCCCGGCCACACCCCCGGTGAGCGCCCGGTGCGCTACCTCGAATCGGTGGCCGCGTTGCAGATCGTGCGCCAGGCCCGCCCGCACTGGTTGCTGGCCGCCGCGCTGAACCCGTTCAAGTACCAGGAAGCCGAAGGCGGCGCGCAGTACCTCAAGGCCGAAAAGAAACTCAGCGCCGGCGCCGACCTGCTGATCCTGCAACTGGGTTTCGACATGCACAAGCATCAGGAAGCGCTGGACTGGATGCGCCGCCAGGCCCAGCCGAAACCGCTGATCGCCTGCATCATGGCGCTGACCGAAGGCCGCGCGGCGATGCTCGACCACGTCGCCGGGGTCACCGTCACGCCCTCGATGCACGCACTGCTCAAGGCCGAAAGCAGCGTGTCGAAGGCCTACGCCAAACAACGCGCCAACCAGCGCCTGGCGCTGCAAGTGATCGGCCTGCGCCTGATGGGTTACGCCGGGGTGCACCTGTCGGGCATCCATGAGATCGAGCAGTTCGAGGCGCTGGAGCAGGCCATCAGCGAGCTGCAACCAAACTTGCGCCAACTCGACCAGTGGGCAGCAGCGTGGCAAGCCGCCTGGCAGGCGCCCAACCTCGCCCCCGTGACCTTCCACCCACCGGGCCATGCGTGGCGACTGGGGCAGCGGCAGATCGACGCCTCGCGCCGGGAAAAAGCCCGCTACCACCTGCTCTCGGCCCTGCACCATCAACTGTTCAGCCGCACCACGACGCTGAGCAAAGCGTTCGGCTGGGCAGTGACCCGCCCCCTGTGGCGCGGCCCCGCCGCAGCCAGTTGGCTGCACACGCTCGAGCGCCGGATCAAACGCCCGCTGGTTGGCTGCGACACCTGCGGCAGTTGCCGCCTGGAAGACACGCTCTACATCTGCCCGGAAACCTGCCCCAAGGGCCTGGCCAACGGCCCGTGCGGCGGCACGCGGCTGGACCGCTGCGAGTTCGGCGACCGCGAATGCGTGCACAGTGCCAAGTACCGGCTGGCAGTCGGTGTAGGCCGCACCGACGTGCTGGCCGAACGCTTGATCCCGTGCGTGCAGGTGGAGAACCGCCAGCGCAGTTCGTGGCCGGTATGGTTTACACCACCGACCGTCCACGAGCACCCGGCGCACAAGGCGTGCAGCGCGCCGCCTGAAGTGTCCGGCTGAGCCGCACAGCGAGGGGCCGCCGCCATACGGCCCTCGCGGCATCGCGCTCAGTTGCCCTGCATCCCCTCCAGCTTGCCTACCTGTTCACTGGCCAAACGGCTGATGATGCGGATCGCCTGATGGATGCCAGCGGTGTTGCGAAAGCTCAGTTGCGGGTTGTGTTCGCACTCCAGGAACTCGTCGTGCTGGACCAGGGCTTCGCCTAGTAGCTCAAGGGTGCGGACTTGGTTTTGGATGAGGGACAGGCGTTCGAGGTCAGTCATGGTTGGCCTCCTGGCTTGCGTGGACGGCAAGGGATGGCAGGAGGGGAGCGGATGCGGGGATCCTGTACAGATTTACGATAAGCATGCATGAGGTCCTTTTCGATTGAAGCACCACACCCATCGTCGCCAAACGAATAGGGTGGCAGCTGTGCGCAGGTTGGCGAACCGAGGAAAAGGAACCCGGCAGACCCGAAGGTCTCCCACACACAGCCGCCATTACACGAAACTGCGGGCACAAAAAAAGCGCCTGCAATCGTGGTCGGGGCGCCGATGCGCCTTTTACGTTCGGGTCGCCAAACCCGGTCGCGGAATTGGCCGCGACGAGGGGAAATCTATCCAGTCATGGCAGTGAGCGCAACCTTGGGATGTGGGGGAAGATTCGACGGGGGGTGTAGGAAAACGGAATTAGCGATGCTTTTTGCGTATCAGGGGGCGCAGTACGGTATGCACGATGGCCGGCCCAGTCAGGCTCGACGCGACCAGCCAGACGGGCGAGATCATCGCCTGTTGCCGAGGGACCGGCAGAGCCAAGGCATCAAGCTCGCTGGCTGGCTCATTGCTTGCGCACAACTCGCGAATGCACCGATGCAAACAACAGACACTGTTGGGAGCCACACTGAACGTGCAAGATCACAGTGCTAACGCGTGAAGAGCGGACCATCTTCCGAGCATCTTTAAACACAGGAGTGGCGATGAAAGAACACAATTACGCTGTCACCATCAATTGGACAGGCAACACAGGTGAGGGTACTGCCGGCTATACGGCTTACCAGAGAGACTTCACCGTCGAGGCGCCAGGGAAAGCGCCTATCCTTGGTTCAGCCGACCCGGCTTTTCGCGGTAAACCCGAATGCTGGAACCCTGAAGACATGTTGCTGGCCTCGATCTCCGCCTGCCACAAGCTCTGGTATCTCCACCTGTGCGCCGTCAATAACGTGTGCGTGCTGGAATACATCGATTATCCGGTGGGCCGAATGGTCGAAGGCGATGGCGAGCGCAAAGGCCATTTCAAGGAAGCAGAGCTAAGGCCTCAAATCATCATCAGTAGCCAATCGGATAGGGATCTTGCAATGCGCTTGCATGACGATGCTCACCATGAGTGTTTCATTGCCAACTCGGTTAACTTTCCTGTTACATGTCGGGCTGTTGTCAGCTATCGGAGTTAATACTTCCAAGGCTCTGGGGTTGGTATTGGCCTGGGCATCTAAATGGCTGCATATTGCCCTCGATTTGTGCAGACACTAAGGCCCAACGTATGGGACACGACCTTGATCTGTAAGAAAACCTGCGGTGGCGTGTGACTCTCCAGTCTTAGCCTGCGGTCGTGGGGGACTGAGCTTTGTGACGTTTGCCGTGGGGCTGCATAATGCGCTGCCATTCCAGCCAGGGGATTGACAGCTAGGTTTATGGTGTGGCGGGGTTTTGATTTTGGTGCGGAGACAGACAGACGGTTGTTGGCCGGGAGGGCCCGGTTTTCGCGGGGTTGGAATTTGGTGGATTTTTTGATGTACCTCATAGGGTATCTATAAACAAATCAGCTAGTTATGGCTTTCCGTGGAATCGAATCGGGAATTTTTGGGTTCCAGGAGCTATAACGACCTGTTTAATGCTAAATGAGTAGTGGCAGAATACGCCCCTTAGCTGCGGAATGGGATTCCATGCTGAGAGCAGTTGCCCTGCTCAATATATAACGGCCGACGCTATGTCTGATGGAGCGGGCTCACCTGCGAAGCCGCTGCCATGCACCCCTTCGCATCCTTCGCCGGTAAAACTGCTCCCACTGGAACGGCACACAGCTTCACAACGCCGTATCTGTCCGCTACAGAGCCTTCGCAGCAGGCAGTTTCGGTTGCATGGCTTCCAGTCGCGAGCGGCTGCTTTCGACTCAGCCAATCGACGAGAACTACATGCCGGTTGAGTAGCGCCCGCTCAATACGACGCAGGTCGTCATCGATTGACCTACATCGTAGAGCCATCGCGCTCCGTCCAAATAGCTATGGACCCGCATCCCGTTCTCTCTACATGGGTTAGTAAGCCCTTTCTTACCCCTTGAAAGACAGGCAGAGAAATGCGATATGACATTGTGCCATTACCGCAATGAGAGGAAAGGGAGATGCCTAGGGATTACGCGAAATACATCGAAGATGTAACGGAGGACATCAAAACCTGTATAGGAGATATGGCATGCCAGCCCATATTGTTCGTGGGGTCAGGCTTCACGAAGCGCTACCTAAAGGGCCCTAACTGGGAAGAACTGTTGAAGGAGCTAGCGGCGCGCTGTCCAGAAATTACACGACAGTTCGCCTACTACAAGCAACGCTACCCCGACTTCGTGGACATTGGCACTGAATTCTCGGAGAGGTACAACGATTGGGCGTGGGGTGCTGGCCAAGACCAGTTTCCACAGGAACTATTTGAAGAAACGACCTCGCCACAGGTCTATATCAAATACACCGTAGCCAAGATCCTCAAAGAGCTTCTGGCAGCGGAAAAGCCCGGCCTACAAGATGAAATCGAACTTCTGCAGAAAATTCGGCCGCACTCCGTGATTACTACCAATTACGATGAGCTGCTGGAGGGAATCTTCCCAGATTACGAAGCTATCGTGGGGCAACGGATCCTTTACGCCAATCATTCAAGTATCGGAGAGATATTTAAAATCCATGGCTGTGTCTCGCACCCCGAAAGTATCGTACTAACGCGAACTGACTATGAGGAATTTGTAAAACGCAAGAAATATCTGTCCGCAAAGCTTCTCGCGTTTTTCGCTGAACACCCACTAGTGTTCATTGGCTACAGGGCTGAAGACCCCAACATTAAAGCAATTCTTGCGGACATCGACGAAATTCTGTCGGAGGAAGGCAAGCTCATACCGAACATTTACATTCTTGAGTGGGAAAACCGTGATCTCGCGGAGGAATACCCTCGTCGCGAAAGACTTATTCCGGTTTCAGATCACCGAAGTGTGATCATCAAAAGCATCGTCGCCAATGATTTTAGTTGGGTTTACTCTGCCTTTGGCGCGAATGAAGCACTTAAGAATGTTAACCCCAGATTACTAAGGGCCTTGCTCGCTCGTACCTACCAACTCGTGCGGACCGACATTCCCAGAAATCCTATTCAGGTGGACTATAAAGTGTTGGCCAACGTTACAGAGGCTGACGGGGAATTGGCAAAATTATACGGCATAGCCGACGGCGCTGATGGCCTGGCCTTCAACCTTAATTTTCCCTATACACTTACCACTCTGGGTCAGGCGATGGGATATCAGGCATGGCATGCTTGCGATCGTTTAATCAGGACGATTTCTGAAACTGCTGGAGTCGACCTCAAGAAGTTCGACAACAAATATCACTGCGCGATAATGAACGGAGCAGAAGTTCAATCCCACCGTTACTCTGAAGCATGCAAAGATCTATTGGAGAAAGTCCGAACGGGAGAAGATTACGTTCAGGAGGTGCAGAAAGAGGCGGAGGCCAAAGGTCATCGTAATTAAACACTTTCAACAAGGCGATAGGGGAAAGCACCCTGAGGCAAAGACTGGAACGCTTGTCGAAAGCACATCTCCAATTACAAGGACTCGAAGGGCCATCGCATGCCTGATTCACAACATTTAAAAAACTTCAAAGCTGTATGGGGTGACTCATGCCAGTCGATGTGGGCCGAAATTATGTCCATTACGATGGCAGGGTGAAAAATGGGGACTGAGCTATTTCCTGATAAATAAATCAGTCCCCTTTTGCCCTTTGCTGGTCGGCTTGACGCCGCCGCGCTCCTGCTGAAGCTTATTAACCCATCGGCGCAGGGCCGACTCGACCAAGCCGAGTGAACAGGCCGCTTCGGGATGGCTGTAGCCTTGATCAAGCACCAGGCAGGCTGCTTCGCGCTTGAATTCAGGTGCAAAGGTACGGCGTTGCTTGGTCATCAGACACCTCACTGTGGCGAGCATTATCGCCTAAATGGGTGCCCGGAGTTAGTAGACCACTACACCTATGCCGTAGCCAACCGTATGAGGAGAAAGGGCCTCAGGCAATCTTCACAGAAGTTTGCGCAAGGCCAGGTCGCTATCCGCGCTTGTGACGCAGACGGGTAGCTCTCGCTTTCGCCACAATCGAGGCGTAGCCAGTAGCCAGCGTTACCCCATTGGGTTGTTCGGCGATCAACAGCAGGTGTTGACCAATCAACTCGGGGTCAAAGCTTTTGATCGCTTCTGTAGACAGCGCATCGATATCGACTGTAATGCCTTTGCTGGGAATGAAGTCTTCCTCATACAACACATCAACAGCAACCGTCTGCTGCGTACCCATGTAGCCGTCTTGCACTGCGAAGGTTGGCACCGCAACGTGAGTGTCAGTGTCGGTGTCATACACAACCTCTGATTCTGGCACTGACAGCTCTGCTTCGAGCTCAAGATCTTGCGATTGGTAATCGAAAAGATCAGCGATGTTCTTTTCACGCTCGACGGCTTTATCAACATCCTGGCTACTCACGCCCAGCTCGGCACGCATTCGAATCAGAAAACTTTGTCCCCAGGACGAAGCGAACCATTGCCAAGCGGCCCCCTTTTGCCGGCCCTTGAATCTCTGACCGACGGGTAAAACAGGGCCAAACCCCTGAAGGACATACTGACCATCAGCAACGGTCAATGTATCAATAGCTGCTCTAGGCGCCTGCCAGTATAAGGTGTCCGGATATGGAAAAGTGCCCTCTGTATCACCTTGACTGATGTTAAAAAGACGATTAGCTTCCATCCGGATATACGGCTCATCTTGAATCTCACCAATAAACTTTGCATCAGGCTTAGCTGCACCAATCAATGCACCCGCCATACTCGCAATAGTGTCAGTATCACTCCACAGCAGATTGGCAACTACTTCCATGATCTCTTGAGATCCGGCTCGCTGGCCCAAAAACGCAGCCACATTAGCGAAAAGTGCGGACTTGAGCCCAGAACCCCGCTCCTCTTTACTGAGGCCGTTATCACCCTCTACGATCTTTGCATACAAAACTGTGGCCGACTCATTGGTTTGCGCGAAGCAATCCATAGCCTTGCGAACAGAAAGACTCCACTCATTGGCCACCTCATCAGCGGCGCGTTCCAGTGTAGTCTTGCTGTTTTTTTCCCAGGTAGGCACCCAGAAAGTGAGCAGATCAGTGTCACTCTTGATGAGCTTCGGGATGCTCCGAATGTCATCACTGTAGCGAAGCCAATCACTGTCCGAAGCCATGCGACCGTATTGCAGGACATGGGCAAGAGAAAGCGCATGCACCACTGCACCAGCGATCCCACGCATATGGCCATGGGTGCAGATTGAATTACGGATGACGTCGACAAGGTAGGATGCTTTATCGTCTAACTTGCAGGCGGCCCATACATGAGGCTGGATCCGCATTGCAGCACCGTTACCACCGCCACTTTCATACCCTTTGAAGAAGTTGCTGAACCACGCAGTGCTTCTATTCGCCAAAGAACTGGCAGCTGCTTTGCTGCCTCGGCCTGCGCCGAGCGCGTAGATTTGCCAGACCGGCATTTCTATCTTTGCGAATGCCTCAACATCGAAATACCCTTGGCCGGAAATTGCCCGGCTGGTTGAAAGTCGAAGCTGAGTATCGTCAGAGTAAGACCCTGCGGGCAAGGTGACGTCTGCACCGAATTTTCCGCCAACCAGACGCTTCCACTGGCCAGTGCGTGTGGATCGGGTTTGGCCCACACGCCTTTTGACCAAATCCTCCGAAGCGAGCTCTGTCGGAAAACCCAATGCATCGCCGTAAGCCGACCAAAGAGCTGAGGATACCGTGCGTTTCAGCCTGGATTCGGACATATGTATTTTCACCTAATTTTCTCGAAGAGCTCGGGCCTGACAAAGACCTCGACCGCTCGGTGGGCGGTGGCAGCCATTTGTCCTGCGAGCTCATCCGAATGTTCTTCACAACGCACGTAGATGCGTTGCAAATAACGAGTTGAAACCTCTCCCGGATAAAGAATTTCCGCCTGGTTGCAAGTCGTCTCGTTTTCAGGGAAGCCTTCAGTTCGTTCCGCATAGTGATTCGAATACTGATGCGTCGTTTGCTGAAATGCTCGCTGCAGACCCTCCAGGCCAGGAGACCTCAGATTACCGGTATAAATGTTGTTCGTGGTGGTGAACTGCACATTGTCATGAAGCATGATTTCCGGTGCGAAATCGAAAATGCACCAAAAAAAATCTCTTTCTCGATGCCAGCTCCCCGAGCAGGTATTGAAAAAGTTCATGTTGATGCGGCTGATCGACAGGTTGGCATAGTCAAGCCACGCCAAATCCTTGTCCCGATACCGGGCATTGGGCTGGAAAATATGCTTGAGCTGTTCATCCGCGTTCAGCCGCTGTCTCGACTTCAACGCATTGCACGCGAAGATCCCCAACGAACCCCTGTTAGTCGTGAAATGCACAACCGATTCGATACCACGCTGCTCGATAAATTGCTCGATGCTCATACGTCCCTGCCCTCATACAGCTCATCGTCCACGAAGCGCATGATATCTGGGGCGTCGGACGGTTTAAAGCCAATCATGACGCTGTCGCGTGCTCGCCCGATGCCCATGGCGATCAAGCGACGCAAGCGAGCAGATGGCTCATAGCCGCCGTCTTCATCATCATCTTCTTCATCATCCGGGGCGCTTACATCCACCACCGAGCCGTCCAGCCCGATCATGATGACATGGTCGAACTCCAGTCCCTTGCTGGAGTGGATCGTGCACAGAGCGATGTTCTCTTCTCCCTGCGGCCACTCGGAGTTGCCGGCAATGCTAACAACGGGGTAACCAGCGCGGCGCAACGCCGGCATGAGGTCTCTGAACCAGCCTTTGGGATGCAGGAAGGCAACAGAGTTTTGTTCAAGGTCGATTTCGCTTAAGAACTCGATTGCCGCCTTGACCTGATCCAGGTACTCACCCATCAGGACGATCGGCTTTGGCCCATGACCGCGGGCGGTATCGAAGTTTGGCATGGTGCCGTTGTCGTCCATTGCGACTCCATCGAGCAACGCGCTAGCAAAGCGAGCGATCTCGTGGGTGTTTCGATAGTTTGTCTCCAGGCGATGGCTCTTTTCCGAGCGCAGGGTCACACCCACTTCACCCCAGTTGAAGTTACGTGTGTAGATACGCTGCGCGCTGTCCAACACGAACGTCACTGATGCTTCAGGGGAGCACTGACGCAGTAGCGCCCGGATTTCGTTTGCAGAGAAGTCCTGGGTCTCGTCAACGACTACCACATCGCATTGTTCGTAGTCGTGAGACGCAATCGTGCAGGCAAGGTCGTTCCAGTCGACCAGTCCACGAGTGCGCTTATGATCGATATAGGGACGTATGACCTCATCCAACAAGATCTGGCGCGCAGGACGCTCCATACGAGGCGTGCTACCACGCCCTTCTCGTCGAGTAGTGAGGTAGTCGTCCAACTGATCCGTCTCAAACCGCCCCAGGACGTACAGCGCCTCTTCCAGGCCAAATTCGACATCCAACCGGGTCTTGGCCAGGTTCTGACGCAGCAACCGCTCGGTTTGCTCGAAATCCAGGATGCTGTCAGCCTCTGTCAAGCGCCGTGCCCACTTGTTGAACGTGGAAATCTCCAGCGAGATTCCCGTGTCTGGCAGTTGTTGCTCCGCCAACTCACTGATGTAGCCCCGTAGCGTGCGGTTGTATGTGAGCACAAGGACTCTGACAGGCTTAGGATTGACTTGGCGGCGCGCACGACTCAGATAGAAGCCGACGCAAGCACGTAGCTTGAGAAGTGCAGTAGTCGTCTTACCGCTTCCTGCTGCGCCTCGGATGACCTCAACGCCAGGGCTGACGCGCGAGAAAAGGGCCAACTGCTCGGCAGTTGGAATGACATCGATCAAGGCTTTCATGGGGGCATCCGTCCACTGGAAAAAGCTGATGCTAGCACCAAATGATGGCAATTAAATGGCCATCGGCCACTTGCGGAGGATCGCTACCGGAATTAATCGTTTTAGCGTCCTGAACTGTGCGTGCGCCTGTGAACTCACCTCCGTTGTACGAGGTTCAGCAGGCTCGCGTCCATTGGCGTGTTTCGCACCTCGGCCTCACGCAGGCATAGTCTTGGAGCAGCTCCAAAAGGCGTCAGTACCGACGGGAGTCATCATCGCTCGGTCATCGCTTTACGCCTTGCTCGGACTTGGCAACTTCACGCACTGATCACCGCGAAGCCCTGCCATGGTCCTGTTAACGCTGGATAGTCGATTTTGCGCGGTTCGTGAAGTGGTGTCGCTCCGAACCGGAGCCCGGCATCAATGATGCGCGGCAGATTGATCGAGAGATCTTGGTAGATTACGCAGCGTACCTGCCTGCCACCGATCACAGTGCGCCTTGACCGTGCCGTAACGGCCACCACCAAACATGTCTTTCATGTGCCTGCGGCCCTGCATAGCTCAATTGCCTGCCGTAGCCGGAATTGCGGCCATCGCGTCTACCCACCAATGCCATATCGGTCACCTCATCTTCTGCTCTCCAGTCCTCCCCCACGTCATCCCGCCAAGAATGCTGAGTGTTATCAGGGATCAAGGCCCCTGCGACCTGTGGGGATGTCCTCTAACACGGGACTGGCGGCTCCTTACGTCCGGGAGCAAGGCATCTCATGATCTAGCCCCCTGAGCACCGTTACCGGTGGGCGGGTGGAGGCTGCATTGGCTGACGAGACCAGTGCCGCGAGATCCTGAGCCAGGTGCAAGCAGCACAGCGATGACCGGGGCATGCCTGACTGTCAGTCAGGTGCAGTCCATTCCCTGGGCTGCGGCACCATCATCTACAGCGCTGTTGCTGTGACATCGGCGTTTGTCACGCCGATTGTCACGAGGGGGATTGCCGCAAAGCCCTGTGCGATCAGGGCTGCAGCAGTGTCAGGAGCGCCCGTCTCTTTTCTGGAAAAAGAGACGGGCGCAAGTTGGCGCAAGAATCGGCCAAGCGATTAGGTTGCTGCAGGTCAGCGCAGTACGGTGTAGCTGGCGCACGAGGGCCATGAGGTTAAAGAGCACCCATCACCGGGAAGGTGACCGGGCGAGCTACCGGATGCGAATCGCCCTTGGGGAGAACCACCGCGAGAGCGGCGTGACCTTGAAGGTTCGAATCACCTGGGGTGCTGTCATCGACAGCGCTTGCACGGCCAGTTCTACGCCTGTGGATAAACCCGGTCAAGGGCAGAAAATCAGCGCCCTTGGGGGCGTGAAAAGCGGTTATCTACCGGTGGAATTCCGTGGTAAATCCCGGACAACGTCGTGGCTTTTAGCTCTTCAAAGTGAGGTCCATCCAAACAGGGCGGCTTTGCAGCCCTGTTTGGATGGACCCGCGTGAAAGAGCAGCCAGCGCAGATCTTGCAGACTCACCCGCGATTAAATGCGCCATGGCCATTTGGCAAGGCGGTGACGTTGTCGCCTACCGGATGGGCAAACTCATGCGGGGTGACGTGGCCCGTTCTGTTGGCATCGATGTAGTTACTCCACCACGCCATGATCAATCGACGCTGCTCCAGAAATTGGGCCTTGTGGATGTAAGCAGCGCGCACGCGGTTACGCTCCTGATGGCTCATCTGCCGCTCAATCGCCGCATCCGTCCATAGCCCTGATTCGAGCAAGGCACTACAAGCCATGGTCCTGAAACCATGCCCGCACACGTCCTTGGTGGTGTCGTAGCCCATATTGCGCAGCACCTGGTTAACCGTATTCTCCGACAAGGGTTTCCAGTACCTGTGATCACCGGGCAACACGAGTTCAGAGAAGCGATTCAAGCTGCGCAGCCGTTCAAGGATTTCGATCACTTGAGGCGACAGCGGCACTATCTGAATGTCTCCACTCATCTTGGTCCCGCGTGTGGAATAGCGGACGCCTTCAATCGGCTTACGGGTATCGGGGATCTCCCACATCGTACGTTGCAGGTCGAATTCATCCCACCGTGCAAAGCGCAGTTCGCTGGAGCGCACGAACACATGCAGCGTCAGTAGCACTGCGAGCCGGGTCAGCTCGCGACCGGTGTAGTTGTCGATTCGGCTCAACAATTCAGGAAGGCGGTTCAGCGAGAGTGCTGGACGGTGCACAGTACGGGGCGCTTGAATCGAGCCGGCCAGATCGAGCGCCGGATTTTGAGTGATCTGCCGCGCCCGCTTCGCACCCCGCATGATCGTGGAGAGATAGTTCTGCACACGCAGCGCGACATCCATGGTGCCGCGATCCTTGATCCGCTGGGTGACCTCAAGGAGATCGATCATGGGTGTCGAGTTCAGCGATAGGCCGCTGACCAATCAGTGGAAACACATGGGTGCGCAGCCTGCTCAGCACCGTCTTGGCATGCCCCTCAGTCCAACGCCGAGACATTTCGACGTGCCACTCCAGGGCAACGGTTTCAAAGAGAAGGCTCGCCCGCTGGGCTGCGATCTTGGCCTTCTGCTTTTCTTCCATCGGATCAAGGTTGTCGAGCAACAGTGCTTTGGCCTCATCGCGCTTGGTCCTCACAACGGCCAACGAAACGATGGGGTACTTGCCGATAATCAGCGTGCCTTCCTTGCCGTTGGGTTTGAAATACCGCAGCCGCCAAGTCTTCGAGCCACTGGGCGTGACGTACAGGTACATGCCCCCGCCGTCGAACAGTTTGTAGGCCCGATCACGCGGCTTGGCCGTGCGGCATTTGAGGTCGCTGAGCGGAGTGGCTAGGCGTGGCATAGGGGTACGTTCTCCATTCAGGAAAGACGCTGTACCCCAAAAATACCCCCGGTTATTGGGGATTTTGCTGGTTCCCGACGGAGGGTCGTGGAAACGAAAAACCGGCCAGAAGGCCGGTTTAGAGGGCTTCCAAAGCATTCAGCGGAATGCAGTGGAGCTGGATGTGGTGCCGGAGACAGGAGTCGAATCCGGACGACACAAGCCAAATAAACAAAGGCTATCTACCGTTCCAATTTCCATTAAGGTACTCAATTAGGCACTCATACCCACGAGACCGCTGCTTACCAGGCAAATCCAACACGGATCTTGTGATGGCGAAATAATGCCTATGAGCCACCCGCTTACCCTGGCGCTTTGCCATCCTCTACCTATAATCGATGCGCACCCGAGCGACTAACCACACCGCAGCTACCTACAGGTTGTGATTCGAAGTTCCACTGCCTCAGGCATCAGTGGAGCCTCGGGTTCACATCGATGCCTGAGGCCTCTTGATGACATTTCCTTCCGGCGGAATGGACGTCACTTTTTGCCGTTGAGGACTGACAGCGGTTGGTAAGGAAACGAAGACATACACAGATCAGGGATCTCACGATGCGCCTTAAGACCGTCAAGCTCAGTCATTTTCGCGGCTATAGCACACCCACCGTCATTCCTATCGATTCATCTATGACCGGTATTGTGGGTCGAAACGACTTTGGTAAGTCGACCATCCTAGAAGCACTGGCCATCTTCTTCGACAGCGCGGACATCAAACCCGACAAGAGTGATATGAACTGCTTCAGTCTAGCCGAGGGTCACACTCAGTTCGAGATTGCCTGTGAGTTTGACGACCTTCCTGAGGCTTTGGTGCTGGATGAAAATGTACACACCTCGCTATCGCAGGAATACCTGTTGAACGCGGCTGGCGTCCTTGAGGTGGTCAAAACGTTCAAAGCGAGCACCGGTAAACTGGACAGTACAGCCATCCGCTGTGAGCATCCGGCTGATAAAGCGCTCGCTAGCCTACTCAGTCTGAAAATGGTCGACCTGAAAAAGCTCGGCGCACAGTTTGAGATCGCTGATCGAGTAGCAGATCAGCGGGTGGCATCCCAATGGCGGAAAGCCATTCGCGATGCGGCCGGAGATGTTGCCTGCCAAGAGACACTTCTTGATGTAGGCAAGGGGCTGTCCACAGAAGGCAAATCTGTTTGGGATAAAATCGAGGCGCTGCTGCCAACATTCGCGCTTTTCAAGGCGGACAGGGAGAGCAGCGACGGTGATGCCGAGGCCAAGAACCCTCTACAGCAGGCGGTCAAGGAAGCCCAAGCAGCGCTACAGGAGCAGATCAGTGAGCTAGAGCGGCAGATCGAGAGCAGTGTGTTGGACGTTGCTGGACGCACCCTCGACAAACTTCGAGAAATGGCTCCGGAGTTGGCTAATGAATTGACCCCCCGTTTCAAAGAAAAGCCCAAGTGGAGCTTCAGCTTTACTCTTGAGGGCGAGAATGGCATTCCCATAAATAAACGCGGCAGCGGGGTACGTAGGCTCATTTTGCTGAATTTCTTCCGAGCTGAGGCCGAAAAAAATGCAGTGGCTGGTAGCCCACGCAACGTGATCTACGCAATCGAAGAGCCGGAAACCTCACAGCACCCCAACTATCAGATGATGTTGATGAAGGCCCTTCTGGAGCTATCCAATCAAACCAATAGGCAGATCATCGTCACCACCCACGTCCCTGCGTTAGCTGGCCTGATGCCCATCGACGGCATCCGTTACGTAACCAAGGACGAACAAGGCGTCCCCATTGTAAAAATGCCAACCAAGGAAGTTCTTACGGAAGCCGCCGAGAGTCTAGGCGTACTACCCGAGACAGGAATGGAACGAGCAAAAGGGGTCGTCTTGGTGGAGGGCAAGTCCGACGTCACCTTCCTCCGTCACACTTCAAATACCCTCAAAGCAGGGGGACACCTCCCATCCAGCTTGGAAGACGCGGGAATCGTCCCGATCCTAATTGGTGGCTGTGGTAGCGTTAAGCATTGGGTAACCCTCAATCTTGCGGACGACCTCGGATTGCCTTGGTGTGTGTTTTTGGACTCCGATGTTGGCGGTAGCCCGGAGCAGGTTGCAGCCATCTTGAAACGTAAGCAGGAAGTCGAGGGACAGGGACGAGCGTTCTACTCGACGCGTAAACGTGAAATCGAAAACTACTTGTGCCCCGACATGATCGATGCCCAAAGCGGAAAAAGGGTTACGTTCACAGACACTTGCGACGCCAAAAAAATTATCGGCAAGGCAGTTGGCATGAAGCCAGACGATGTGATTGACAAGTTCTGGCCGCTAATGACAGCTACGCAGATCATTGATCGCTCTACGTATCATGAGAATGGGGTAGATCGCGCTGAACTCAAGGACCTTTTGGAGAATCTGCTCAAGCTAGTCGCCTGACCTCTACCACTGCCAACGCGCCTTACCGGCAGCAGTCGCTGCGCGGCCGCACGCTTCGGATTGACATCGGACGGCCGCGCCTGATCTGTTTCGAACCAAATCGAAACGAGAGGTAGCCTCAACCGCGACTTTCGAACCACCCACTACAGCCATCAAAGAATCAGGAGAGAAAGTAAAGTGGGAATGTTCCAAGCATGAGCGCAAAACCAAACCTGGCCAGAGCCACCCTATGCCAGATCCCATCCAGGAATGCGTTGAGCGTGCATCTAAACGCTGGCAAGCCGAGCTGAAGGGTTTACCATGATTACGCACTATATGTATGAAAGTGGCAAATCTGCCTGCGGTCGGAACAACCACAACCTCACTGGCACATCGGACGTAAAGCGCGTCCGGTGTAAGAATTGCCTCGATTCTCATGGGTATCAGCAAGGCATCTGGTTCAGTGAGTTCCAGAACCTTACGGGCACAGAGCCCAGGGGGCTTCGGGAGTGGGCCGCCGGCACGATGCCTTTCGACACAGCCGCCCATCACAGCCTGGCCAGCTATCGAGCAGAAACCGCCTCACTAGCTGACCGTCTTGAGCGGCAGTTGGAGCCGCTGATCATTTAGGAGCATGGCACGATGGCCTGGACCGTTTGGATTCCTTTGCTGGTCGCCATTCTGGCCGCTGCTTTGGCATTCGCATCTGGCACTCTGATTGAGCGCAGCAAACGTAGGCATTCGCTACGGAATGAAGCGTATGCAGAATATTTGTCGGCAGTGGCGCGCTCGGTCTCAGCAAATCCACCAGATAGGCATAAGGTGCTGGCTGATGCAGCGCTTGCGAAATGCAAGATAGTGATCCACGGATCAGACAAGGTCATTCAGGCTTTGAAAGCATTTGAGTTGTCAGGCGCCGTAACATCGAGCGAACAAGGGCAAGATCGATTGATATCTCTAGTGATGGAAATGCGTGGAGACTCGAAGATAACCCGCAATGATCTACGTGCCCTGCTATTGGGTGAGCACCCCTGAGTACTCACCCTTGAAATAAACACGGCCCACCGTGCCCATTGTCAGTCGCTGTCTTTCCTCAAACAGGCACCTGTCTCGCCAATAGTTGCGGCTCTTCTCAGGTTCGCAAGAAGATCAGCTTCGCTGACCTTTCCATTCCTCACGCTTGTGAGCTCTGCCTTTTTGAGCCAAAGATGACCATCCTTACTCTTGTTAGGAATGACGGTGATGACAATATCGACTGCCGGGCTACCTGAAAACGTTCCCGACACCTCTGGCTTGGTGAAGTTGAAGGTAAGCTCATCATCGTCTGTTGCCGAGACGCTTTGAGCGGCGACAATCGGGGCTCCTGCCCGCGCCGCGATTGGAAATTTAGCCGAGTAAAGCGCAGTGCCGTTGTGTACCTGCTTGGTTATCTCCAAAAAGTATTGCTCCCGGTCCGTGGCGCTGGACGGCGTCGTGCAGTCCTCACCCTCTGCGGCGAAATACTTTCCCTCGAACGCATAATCGCCCTGCCAACATCCAGCTACAGACACAGATACCATAGCCAGTAACGCCAATTTCCATTGCTTCACCCAGCACGCTCCTTGATGACAATGTGCCATTGTTCCATTTACCTCTCGCCAAAGCTACGGCATACGCCTACAGCATTGAGTTGCTGCACAAACAGTTGGCAGCGTAATTCGTCCAGACATAAAAGCGCCGGCATCCAGTACAGGCGGATGACGGAGCCCTCCATGGCCACAATGACCCGACGCGCTGCCATCTGCCTCCACGACCAGGAGGGAAACATCGCAGAGAGCACCAGAAGCTCCTGCAGATCGGCTCGCATCATTGTTTGCGCTCGCCATTCGTTTCTCGACGCTCAATCCACTTGGCCACCCCCCACAACCCCGCGCCTAGCACTGCCAGAACGACGATCAACCATAGGGGAACCAAACGGTGAGCCCCTAGCCAAAAACCCGCGCCGGCACACACAACTGTGACCCAAAACTGCTTCATACCGACCTCCAGCCTCATTTGAAGCCGAAGTTACCTCCATCTCAGGGTGTGTCATTGCGCTCGAGAAAAAATGCTGAGTTCCCCCAGTGGGATTTGAGGATGCCGTAACGATTTCTTGAGAGGCCGCGAGGTACGCCAGGGAAATATCAGGGTGCCACAGGGTATGAAGATGAATCCTAACGGCCTGTCACTGGTACGGCAGTGGCGCCATTAGTTGGCACGAATACATGTCGATGGTAGCGCTAGGTTTCGAGGGGATCATTGACGGGCAGCCCAGATGTGACTCACTGGCATGCCGAAGACGAAGCGGTGCGGCCTAATACCGGGGCGGGACGAAGCTTGAGATTTCTGCCGGGGACATGCAGCAGCGCTAGAGCTCCTGCGAAATGGGTGGCTTGTGCAGACGCGCCCCACTGAACGTGGCGTCATCATCTGCACCAGGGCGGTCAACGCCGCCCCTCCTGCCCAAACTCTACTTGTTAGGTTTCGGGGGGTTTAGCGACCACCCCGCACCTTGACTACTGGGCCGAGGTGGTGGAATCGAGCTAGGTCCCACCGGATTGGCAGACCGTGGGGCCGATGGAGACGCTCCAGCGCCGTTCTGTGGGCTCGAACCACCCCCGCCTCGTGATGAAGCCGCAGCACCTATCCCCGCCAATTTAGAACCCAACATGGCAACGCCAACTGCTTTCATAGCGAAGCGGCCCGCATCACTAGCTGTAGCCACGGCGCCTGACAGGCTGCCCGCCAGGCCTCCCAACGAAACGCCTAGCATACTCGAAGTGATCCACGTGGAAAGGCCAAGCGATACGGCAGCTACGGCTGACATCAATCCACGAAGACCATCGTAATCAGCCCCTACTCCAGTCCATCCACTCGCGGCTCCCGCCTGCGCTACGGCTACAGCAGCCATAGTTTGTGAGATCGCAACGGTGATCATCTGGGCGGTCATAACCGCGATGACCGGCAGAAGGAGTAGAGATAGCCAATTAACGAGTATCGTAGCACCCCGCAGTGGCGCGAGCAGCAGGAAAAGCGGGGCAAGGATCAAGACAATCCAGAACAACCAAGCCGACATGATGACATATCCCGGCAACAGCGTTTGCAGGTCCAGCCAGCTACTGAAATTTTTGAACATCTGCGCAGCGGCCAAAATTCCACCGGCGACCTCGGTGTCACCAGCCGACATCCCCGTCGTTCTCTCTAGAGAACGAGCCATGAATCGTTGCCATGCCACGGCGGTACTGACCGCTCCAACCTCCGCGCTGACTCGCTGCCCTCCCGCAATGACCTGACCTGAGTCGCGCAGCGCTTGGTAGGCCTGCTCTGCCCCCATCTGCGCGATCTGGTACGCCTCTACACAGCTGGATGGACGAAACATGATTCCCTGATCATCCCCGACGATTGTCGATTTCAGATTAGGCATTTTGCTGATTGGCAAATAGGACGGCGTCGCATCATCTTGACCTGCAAGCCTTGCAGCCCAATGTGACTGCGTTGGCAGCGCATAGCTGCTCCCCATGAATGGGCCTGCCGTTTCTAAAGCGCGTATACCCGCTTCTCGGCGTGACTGGATAGCTCTCTGATCGAGCACATGCTCCAAACCTGTACGAGCAGCCCCTCCTCCCAGCAAGTAGGCCCCCCAACCGCCATTTTCTTCAGCGGAGCCAAAAACATATGTCCATGCACCTCCAAGGCCGGTACGCGCCTGCGCAATGAGACCAACTTCCTTATCAGGAATCCCAAGCCCGCCGCCGCCCAACAGGCCAATGGCATGCAACGCCTCCACTTTGGCTGCATGCTCAGGCCCTGCTAGCTCAGCCGGTGCTGGGGCACAACTGGCGTTGTAGTCCCTGATCAGCCGGGCGAGATCACTACCCGCAAACACATCCGCTGAGCGCCCAACCATATTGTCGATTGCCGCCTGCGCTGGGACGATAGTCCCGGCCACAGTTTGGTCGCTCAAAACCTGGTCAAATGCCTGCCGGTACATCACGTGTATCGCCATGACAACTTTAAGCGGAACCGCTTGGACCTCGATCATTCGTACTGACGCGCCACTTGGAAGCGTCACAGTCGCCGGTCTCATTCCATACGCCAACAGCAGGAAAATTAGGACACCGGCAAAAAACGTACGGCCTGCACCTTCACCTAACCGCAGCACAACCAGCAGTAGCCAGCCAATCCCCACCACTACGATCAGTTCAGTGCTCGTCTCATTGAGCGCAACGAACAGTGGTTCGGTAGCGGTCATGATCGTCAAAGCGACGTTCTCCCATAGACCGAATACCCAGTTGAACCCGGCAAAATCCTCAGCCGACGCGACACTCATCAAACAGCCCGCCGCCGAATTATCCAGCTCCGAAGGGCCAAACCAATCCTGGCGGCCCACAAACCAAACCAGAACAGACACAGTGCAAAACCGAGCAGGATGAAATACTGGGCCGCAGGTGCAGCTAACAAATTGCCCGTGCGTTGAACGGCGTCATACTGTTCCACCACATGCTGTCCATATGGCCGCATAACTGCCGCAGCGAACAAGTGCAGCAGCCCAAGAACTGGCCCTAGGACGATGCCAGCCCTACCAACCCACTTTGTAGCAAAAGGCATCCGCAGGTGCATTGCATCCAGAAAAAACCTCAGTTTCATGCTCACATCTCTCCGGTAAAAAGGCAGAACGACCTCCAGCCTATCGCTCCCCTTCCTGCGTCTCCACTCAACTCGATGTAGTTACTACCGTCTCACTTTTCGGCGCCTATGTGCCCGCTATGTAACGCGCCTAAACGGCGCTCTACATAGCGGGCACACTCGACCATTCCGATTTGACGCAACAAATACAACGCAGCGACATTGCGTTGTCTGCCCATCCTCATTTTCGTAAGCTGATCGGGAACCAAACCGCACTGCCCGGCAGTTTCGTTACCCGTGTGATTCATGGGTTGAGACAGTGGCAGGGGGCTCGGCCTGCGTCATCGCGGGCACTAGCCCATCGGACACACCCGCGTCATCGCATGTGTGCCCGGCCCAACGCCGACTACGTGTCGGGACCATCAACGACCAACCACTTGAGGAGAGAAGACAACCCAGCATGGTCAGCCAGACCCAATGGCAACCGAACCTGAGCGGACACTTAGGAACTCACTCGGAGAATCCGAGTAGGCGTGAACAGTCCCCGCCTGCATCTCATGCAAAGGGGGGCGAACAGGCACACAACGAACCATCTACGGATGGTGTGTCGCTGAACCGGAAACGGTCAGGAGTTCTTACACCTGATAGAGAGAATCCCATGAGCGAATTCGATGCGCAGAGCATTACTGCACGCCTCAAGGCCGAATCTAGGATTCGGAGAAAGCCCCGAACCTATGCCCAGCGCCGCTCATTGCTGGATAACTACAAGTACGAGCTTTTGCAGCTTGATTCAGCAGGTTGCAATGGCACCGAACTCCAACGCTGGATAGCCGAGAAAGGCATCAAGATTCAGCGTTCCACAGTACACCGATGGCTACATCGGAATCGCCTGAGTGGCTAAGTTCGCCAAGCCTGCAAAACAGGCCGCGTCTGTGATGAAAAGTCTCCAGGGCACTCACATCCGCTCGGTCGGCACCGTTCGCAATTATGAGCAACGCTTGGTGCGTATTACCGCTTACCTTCAGGAGCATCGACTCGGCAGCCTCCGTGAAATGACCCCCGCCCGTGCCCTTGAGTACCTCCGCCAAAGGGCGACCGTCGTTGGCCAGAAAACCTTGGATATGGAGCGCCAGGCTCTTCAAGCCATGATGCAGCATGTCACTCACCAGCTAACACCGGGCCAGCCCCTTGAAGTCATCAAGAGCACGGCAATAGGCCGTACAGGAACGACAAACCATCCTGCCTTGGGCCGTAGGCTGGCCGATCAAACGAGAGCCTACAACGGCGAGCAAATGTCATTGATTGCAGCTCGTCAAGCTCCCCACAACGCCCTGGCGACAGAGATTGCGTATGCCGCAGGCCTCCGTGCCCATGAGTTACTCGGCCTTCGCAGAACGCACCAACGTGTACCGGATCAACGTCCTGCGCATGGAATGAAGTTTTCAGGCATTCGCGAATCGACCATCAGCTACACCGTTCACGGCAAAGGTGGGCTGATCCGCGAAGTCCGTATTCCAATACCCCTGGCCCAGCGACTGGAGAGAACCCGGCTGACAGAGCCGCGAACTGTCAAAGATCGAGGAATCAACTACCAACAGTTTTACGAGATTGGCGGTGGTCAGCCGTGGAGCAAAAGCGTTAGCGCAGCTTCCAAAGTCGCACTCGGGTGGTCGAACGGCGCACATGGACTGCGGCATACCTACGCACAGGAGCGCATGACGACATTGCAAAGTCATTTAACGCGAAAACAGGCACTGGCGGTGGTTTCGCAGGAAATGGGCCACTTCCGGCCGGAAATTACTGAGGTTTATCTGCGTTGAGAATAAACATCGACCCCACATGGATCAGCAGTAGCTTGCTCTTCGTCATTGGCGTAGCGGTGATCGCGATTGGTGTTTTGGCAGTGGTGCTCTTGGAAAGCAAAAAGTCCGGTGCGCGGCTCAAGGCTACCCTCGACGCAAGCGTCGAGCGGCATAAAGCTCTGCTTAAGGAGCACAGCGACGCACTCAAAGAGATGGAGCTGCACCACATTGGCCACATTTCTGGCATTTCCAAACGTCACCATCAAGAGATTGAAAACCTGCGTGACATCCTTGCCATTTCTGACCAAGACCGCGACGTGGCATTGAGGGCCGCCTACAGAGATCAAGAACAACTCCGGTTAATGCAGGACCGGCTGGATCAAGTCACCGCATTGATGGACTCTTGGGCCTCCGGAGGCGACGAAACAGCCTCTGCCGTCAGACATGCCCTTACAGCCCAGCGCACTCGCCGTTTTGATACCCTCTCATAGGTCCTGTTTAGGCTCACCGCATCATTTCCGCCAGCACGCAATCCAAGTGCGGAGCAAGCTTCAGCACTTCCAAATCCACGCTCTGGACAGAGTTCGCTTCGTACGGATATCGAGTTCCGACGAATAGCTTCGAGGCTATTTTGATCCATTTTTCTAGGGGGAAATCTGGCGCCATTTGCTTTGAGACTTCGCATAGTTGATTGGTCAGCTCAGGCGAAATGGCGTTGTACAGATCGGCCAGGCCATGACCATTTCCAGGCATCCGCACAGCAAGCCGCAGATGCCCTTCGGGATCATGCTCAGTTCTCGGATATCGGGGGTCAGCTTCTACCAAGCACGATTTCAGAAACAGCTCACAAGCGAGCGCCGAATTCATAACGGCTGGCCAGAACAGATTCGGATCGCGGTCATCAGTAGCCCTTTGCTCTAGTATCTGAGCAGCTCTCATGAATGTTCGCGCCTCCTCGATAACCCAAGCGCTAGGCAATGGTTCTTGATTCATCCCTGAAAACCTCATGGATCCAACCGTAACGGCAGTGATTATAATTGATTAATAACAGATTAGTGCACTCAGTAAAAATCACTGCACCCCCTACCCTTACTGGGCTAGAGCGCCATTTCACAGTCGAATTCAAGGAGCGCTAGAACGGTACATCATGGGTGTAGGAACGGCATCGCCGGGGTCTTGGAACGGTAGCCTAGGGTGTTGGGACGGTAAAATCGGGGGCGCTGGAACGGCAAAAAAACGGGGGCTGGAACGGTATCAGCGTTTTTTCGCCAGATAGCGCTGCTGTGAGGCGCTTGGGGTAGTTTTAACCTGCACCAGATTTCCTTCCAAAAGAAAGCTAAATGGCAGTCCCTCTGCGGTGCTTGCAAGCGCTACAGCTTCAAGGGAGCGGCGCAAATCTTTTTTGAAGTCAGATAAAGACTTCGCACGACTCCCGCATAGTTGGTGCAAGGTCTCAACTTTGTAATCATAAGATTTTGCATGCGACGAATAAAACCCGTGCACCCACTGAGCAAGTGGCTTTCCATGTAGCGCCTGGCGAACGGACCAGTTCACATTGGTATACTGACTGCCATTAAACAGCACATGAAGCTTTGGATTCAACCGAATGGCGTATATGCGCTCACTTCGCTCATCTTGAGCACGATATACTTCATGAATAAAGCTTCCCTCATATGAATGTCTCCCCACCTTAACCTGCAACGCTGTAGCCTTGAGCCTACTAATATGCTTATCTAGAATCTTTCGATTCTTCCCTGTATCTGTTTTACCAAGAATTTTCAACAGCCGATACGCGGTCACCCTGCACTCCGAGCCCAACTCCCGCATTCGAGCCAGGTGCAACACTGTCTCCCACACATCTAGATCACCCTGATCAAGTAGTGCGCCTGTATAGAAAATACTGACACCTCCAATAGCATTAATTTCCATTTGTTCAACATAAGGCCGATTTCCTTTTCCAATTGCACCAAATAAGGCTGAGCGTAAAGCGACGTTCGGAACACGACGCACCGATTCTGACCAGTTCGGCAGTAAATTAACCTCACCCTCAACTTTTACTTCTTGGGGCTTAGCAAGAGAGCGCTTCTGATTTGCCTCAATCCGAGCAAGCATGCTCGTAAGTGTCTTATTCACAGTCATCACTGAGGAATGGATGCACTGATCTTCTGCGCCACCCAGGCATGCACTTGCTCGGCAGGCCAAGCCACGGAGTTCGCACCAAGGGAAACGCCTGGTGGGAAATCGCCAGACCGGATCAACCGGTAGATCTGAGATTTGCTAAGCCCTACCAGGGCACACACGCCAGGCAAACGAAGCAGTAAAGGTGAGATTGGTTGACTAGCCATCTGGGCGGGTCTCCTTGGAACCGGATTGGATGGCTAGGGATTTAATGGCACCAGTGGCAACTAGTCGTGGCAATTGCCTTTTTTTCAAGGAAATGCCAGAAACTCTTAAAAATTATGTGCTTTGCTCCATATCACTCTGAATATGACCTTTCATGAATTTCCCTAGAGTCTTGTGGCTTTTCGGCATTTCGACTTGAGCAGCGTCGGCTAACGATAGAATTGCCATGCATGGATTAAAATTCTTGCGCACCGAACGAACGCCCAAAGCACGACGCTTGATAGCATCAGCTCGAATCTGAGCAGCTGCATCAATCCCTTGGACTGCATGAGCTTTATCAACCTCTTTAATTAACTCTACCAAGCCATTAATAATCAAGCTAATTGAATTAAGCTCCTTAGAACTAATAACACTGCTACCACCACACTCTTTCGAGCTCGCCCCAACATCCAAAACAAACGAAAAATCTGAAACCCCCGCATTTTTTAACCATTCACTGAGAGCCGACTTGGAGGAGTAAACAATGCTAGCGGGAACGTTAACATACTCATATTCCGCATGACAAAAACAGTTAATGAACTGAGTGCTACCCGAAGGCTCACACAAAGCTTTAAAATACTTGATCAATCCTTCATGACCTAATACATAACCCCTGGCTGATCGTTTTGATGAACCGACCCCACCAACCCAAAATAGCCGTTCGGGAAGGAGCTCTTCAGCACGACCTAAATATGCAAGAAACGCTTCATCCATAAGCTCGTGAAGGCCAAATGCAGCCTCAGGCAAACTGACCCCATGATAATTAGAGTACATAGGTAGAAGATCACACAAACGGATCAGGTCATCAGTCATGTATTTCGCTCCCCCAATACAGCGGAAACGACCACCCTGTTCGATGGTAATGAATCCAGAAGGTCCGCATACCACTGGAGCATCTCACGACGCCCCTCCAAATACTGAGCATGGTTGTATGTGCCGCGAATACTGTTTTTGTCCACATGCGCTAACTGAGTTTCGACCCATTCGCTGCGATATCCTTGTTCATGCAAAGTGGTCGACATCGTATGGCGGAACCCATGCCCTGTAGCACGACCGTCGTAACCAGAGCGCTTGAGTAGCTGATTTATGGCGGCCTCGCTCATGGGCTTGGCTGGATCGTTCCGGCCAGGGAATGCAAGGGTATAGCCGCCAGTAATGCCCTCTAACTCACGCAATGCAGCCACTGCCTGTTTAGGCAAAGGCACAGAATGAGCGCGGCGCATTTTCATTCGCTCAGCGGGGATGACCCATAGCTCTTTATCAAGATCGAATTCAGACCAGGGCGCTCCCCTCAACTCAGCAGTTCGTACCCCTGTCAGAATGAGCAGGCGGGTAGCGATTTTCACCACATCGTGCCCAGGACATGCCTGAAAGCTGTGTATCAAGTCGGGTAGCTCTGCGATGGGCAAGAAGGGGTAGTGTCGAGACGTTGGGGTTTGAAGCGCCCCTCCGATATCTGCGATGGGGTTGTACTCAACACGTCCAGTGGCAATCGCAAAACGATAAACCTCTTGGCAACGCTGCCGAACCTTGCGCAGTTTTTCGAGAGCGCCCCTGGACTCGATACGGCGGAAGACCTGCAACCACTGCATGGGCTTGATTTCAGCTAACGGGAAAGACCCGACTTGCGGAAAGATATCGAGTTCGAAAGCCTCGATTACATCAGTGGCATAACCTGCTGACCAACGAGGCGACTTGTGCTGATGCCACTCCAACGCCAGGCTTTTGAAAGTATTCGCACGTGAGACCGCTGCCTGTGCTCGTGCAACCTTTCGCTCAAGCCCAGGATGTCGCCCCTGTGCCACAAGCTGACGGGCCTCGGAGGCATGCTGTCGCGCCTGCGCAAGAGTGACCTTTTCGATGGTGCCAAGCGAAATGTGTGACTGCTTGCCATCTAAGCGGAATCGAAAGCGCCACGACTTGCCACCCGCTGCACGAATCCAGAGAAACAAGCCTGCCCCGTCGGCAAGCCCATAGTCCCTTTCACGTGGAGCGGCATTCTTAACCTGTAGTGCCGTCAAAGGCATGCTGAGTACCCATGGATTATTGAACCACGTTAAGGTACTCGGACAGGTACTCAAAGGACAAGCGCTGGGATGGAACTGGATGGCACCGCATGAAACAGAAAGCCCGCACTAGGCGGGCCTCTGGGGGATTTCATGCGACTGCTTGGCACTGCATGAATCTATTGACTGGTGCCGGAGACAGGAATCGAACCTGCGACCTTCGCGTTACGAGTGCGCTGCTCTACCGACTGAGCTACACCGGCGTGTTGCGCAACGTACCACTGCCGTGTCCGTTACGCAAACCTCTGTTTCAATTCACTTTCACTGCGCTGTGCAGCCGCTCGGCGCGAGGTCTGGGTCCACCGTGGTCACGCATCGCCAGCCGGCCTGGGTGCGGGTCAGGGTGAGGGTCTTGCCGAGCACATTGGCCGGGGCGTCGGCCAGGGTGCAGGCGATGCTCGCCGCGCCGCTGGAGGCGGTGCCGCTGGCGGTGATGGCGCAATGGCTGGTGCTGGCTTGACCGCCCAGGCTGGCGATATCGGCGACGTCCTTGCCGTCGTTCAGGCGCAGCTCCATCGGGGTCTTGAGCGCGGTGACTTCCAACAGCGCGGCGCCGGCTTTGGCACGGGCCTGGTGGTCGGTGTACATCGGGACGGCGATGGTCGCCAGAATGCCAATGATCGCTACGACGATCATCAGTTCGATCAGGGTGATACCACGTTGCCCTTTCATGAGCGGTGTTCCTTTGCAATGCGTGAACGCCAATCGGCGAAATGCGACGCGCCGCCGGCAGCGGCGCAGTAGGCCTGAACCGACACCTTTTGTCACCCCTGGGCGGCGGTGCGTCATCGTCGCTGGACTACTCTAGTGAGCGTCAATAAAACGCGCCCGGGAATGGGCCCGGCAAGCTGTTACCAGGCTTGTCGCTTTAGCGAAAAGGACTCTCGCATGCCAGCTTCTACTCGTCTCTACGCCTGGGAGGGCGTCACTGCCACGGGGGTTCCTCAACACGGCCAACAGGCTGGGCGCAGCCCGGCGTTCGTGCAGGCGTGGTTGCGCCAGCAGGGGATCCGCGTCACCTCGGTGCGGCCCGCGGGCAGGCCGCGCTGGCGGTGGCCACAGCGCGAGGGCAAGGTGGATGCGGCGGGGTTCAGCCGGCAATTGGCAACCTTGCTCACCGCTGGGGTGCCGCTGTTGCAAGCGTTCGAGGTGATGGCGCGCAGCAATGCGGATGCACCAATGCGTACGCTAGTAGAACGCTTGAGCCGGGATGTGGCGCAGGGGTTGGCGCTGGCGCAAGCCTTGCGGCGCTATGCGCACGTGTTCGATACGCTTTACTGCGACCTGGTGCGGGTGGGTGAGCAGTCCGGCACGCTCGACCGGCAACTGGAGCAGTTGGCGTCGATGCTCGAAACACGCCAGGCGCTGCGGCGTAAGGTGCGCAAGGCAATGCTCTACCCTGCCCTGCTGCTGCTGACCGGCTTGGGGGTGGCGGCGCTGCTGTTGCTGGAAGTGGTGCCACGCTTCGAAGGAATGTTCGCCAGTGCCGAGCAGGCGCTGCCGGCGTTTACCCAGTGGGTGATCGACATGTCCACAGGGCTGGGCCTGCACGCGTGGTGGCTGGCGCTGCTGGGGGTGGCGGCGGGTGTTACGGGGCGTGAGGTGTATCGGCGCTATCTGCCGGGGCGGCTGTGGATGTTGCGCCAGATACTGCGGCTACCGGTGCTGGGGCGTTTGCTCGGGCAGGCGGCCATGGCGCGCTTTGCGCGTAGCCTGGGCACGGCCTATGGCGCGGGGGTGGCGCTGCTGGATGCGCTGGAAACGGTGGCGCCGGTAAGTGGCGATGCGTTGCACGAGCAGGCGATTATCGGGCTACGCCAGCGGGTCGCGCATGGCCTGGGGCTGGAGCGGGCGATGGCGGCTGACGGGCTGTTTCCGCCGTTGCTGCGCCAACTGGTGGCTGTTGGGGAATCCAGCGGCACCCTCGATCAGATGCTGTGCAAGGCCGCGCAGCACTACGAAGAGCAGGTCGGCGAAGCGCTGGGGCAGTTGACCACGCTGCTCGAGCCCGCCATCGTGCTGATCCTCGGGCTGCTGGTAGGTGGCCTGGTGGTGGCGATGTACTTGCCGATCTTCCAGTTGGGTAGCCTGATGTGATGGCTGGCTCGCGGCAGATCCCCACACCTTGTATGCGATGGACCTGAACATGAGTGCCTGGAGCGTTATCCTCGACCACCCGCCTTTCTTTTATTGCCTGGCCGCGTTGCTGGGGCTGCTGGTCGGCAGTTTTCTGAATGTGTTGGCGCACCGCTTGCCGGTGATGCTCGAACGCCAATGGCAGCGCGAGGCGCAGGCGATGCTGGGCTTGCCGGAAACGCCGCAGCCGCGCTACAACCTGTGCCTGCCGGCCTCGCACTGCCCGCATTGCCAGCACCGAATCCGCGCCTGGGAAAACATCCCGCTGCTCAGCTACCTGGCCTTGGGTGGGCGTTGTGCAGGGTGCAAGGGGCGGATCAGCCCACGCTATCCGCTGGTGGAGCTGGCTTGCGCGCTGCTGTCGCTGCTGGTGGCCTGGCATTTCGGGCCGGGGGTGCCGGCGCTGGCGGTACTGTTGCTGAGCTGGGGGCTGCTGGGCTTGAGCCTGATCGATGCCGACCATCAACTGTTGCCCGATGTGTTGGTGCTGCCGTTGCTGTGGCTGGGGCTGGTGGTCAATGCCTTTGGCCTGCTCGTGCCGCTGGCCGATGCGCTGTGGGGCGCGGTGCTCGGCTATCTGAGCCTGTGGTCGGTGTACTGGCTGTTCCGCTTGCTCACCGGCAAAGAGGGCATGGGCTATGGCGACTTCAAGCTGCTGGCGATGCTCGGCGCCTGGGGCGGTTGGCAGATCTTGCCGCTGACGGTACTCGGCGCGTCGCTGGCCGGGGCGCTGATCGGCCTGGTGTTGCTGCGTTTGCGGCGTGCGCAGCGCGGTGCGCCGATCCCCTTTGGGCCGTATCTGGCGATTGCGGGGTGGATCGCGCTGCTCTGGGGTGATGAAATAGTCGCCTCTTACCTGCAACTGCTTGGAACCTGATGAGCACAGCGCCTTTCACCCCCTGGATTCTCGGCCTGACCGGCGGCATCGGCAGCGGCAAGAGCGCCGCCGCCGAGCGTTTCGTCGAACTCGGCGTGCACCTGGTCGATGCCGACCAGGCTGCACGCTGGGTGGTCGAACCCGGCCGCCCGGCCCTGGCGAGCATTGTCGAGCGCTTTGGCCCCACTGTGCTGCATGCCGACGGCCAGCTCGACCGCGCCGCGCTGCGCCAGCTGATCTTCGCCGATCCGGCCCAGCGCCAATGGCTGGAGCAGTTGCTGCATCCACTGATCGGTCAGGAGATTTTCAACTACCTGGCCAAGGCCGAATCGCCGTATGCGGTGTATGTGTCGCCGTTGTTGATCGAGTCGGGCCAGCACCAGAAGACCCAACGCATCCTGGTGATCGACGCCCCTACCGCGTTGCAGGTGCAGCGCACCTTGCAGCGCGACAACACCAGCCCTGAACAGGTGCAGGCGATCCTCGGGGCCCAGTTGGCCCGCGAAGAGCGGCTGCGCCATGCCGATGACGTGGTGGTCAATGACAGCGACCTGCTCGCGCTGCATGCGCAGATTGACCGCCTGCACCACTTTTACCTGACTTTGCGAGGAGGCCAGCCATGAGCCAGCCAATGACCGTTGATTGCCCAACCTGCGGGGCGCCTGTGGAATGGGGCGACAAGAGCCCGTTCCGGCCGTTTTGCTCGGACCGCTGCAAGCTGATCGACCTGGGCGCGTGGGCGGCCGAAGAGCACAAGATCGCGGGGGCGCATGAATCGGAGGATGAGCTGTATTCGGGGGACCTGGAGCCGCGCCACTGAGTCGGCCCAGGTAGCGCGATCACGGGGCGGACTTGCCCCGTGGTGTTTTCAGCGTTCCTCATCCTTCCAAGGCGCTTGCAGGTAGCGGGTGCGGTTGAACGTCTCCAGCCACTCCGGGCAGAACACCACCAGGGCGCTGATCAGCGTGCCGTTGATGAATGCCTCGGGGAACATCATCAGCCACAGGTAACCGACGAAGTCGCTCAGCCACTCCGGCAGGGCGAAGCGCTCGTCCAGCCACAGCAGCCCAAGCGCGGCGCCCAGGCACAGCAATACCGTGAGTGCGGCGGGGAAGAATCCACAACAGAAGATGTACACGAACAGGTTACGTGGCTGCGCGCGCTCGACCAGAATCGCGCAGGCCTCGGTGACCAACACTGGCAGGCCCACGATCAACAGGCCATTGACACCAATGGCCGCGAGGTCCTGGCGGCCCAGCAGCAACAGGCCCAATTGCGCCAGAAAGCCGCCGAGCACCGCCAGCGGCCAGTCCAGCAACAGGGTGACGGCGGTCATGCCGATGAAGTGGTACGACACCCCGGTGTCGAAGTCGCGGCGCACCAGCCACAGCGCGAACAGCCCGAACACCGTGCCGAACAGCAGGTGCTGGCGGCGGCTGTCGGTGCACAGTTCTATCCAGCGCGTACGGCTGATGGCCCAGAGCAACAAGGGTACATAGCCGAGCCAGCCCAGGGTGAGGCTGGTGGCGGACAACACCTGTGCACTGATCACCGCGCATACCCCTTCGCATCTTGTGGATAAGCCTGAGTCTACACCGATTCCAGGTTTTACCTGTCTCGCCGATTCCCACGCACAAACAGCATCTTACCGTCATGATTTAGCGACTAAGCTTGAGGGCATGGATGACTCAGACTATCTGCGCCTGCTTACCATCCAGGCCGAACAAGCCAATGCGTTCCTGTCCAATGCCCGCAAATGGGAGCGCGAGCGTTGGGTCTGCCAGCGCCTGCTGCAAGGGCTGAACATTGCCTACCGCAGCGAGGACTTCACCCCCGCCGGACAAGAGCCACCGGATGTGCTGTTTCGCGATGCCGCGTTCGAGGTGTTCTTCGTGCTCGACGAAGGGCGGCGCCTCAACGATGAGTGGCGCGAGGAGCTGCAACGTCGGCGCAGCGCGTTTTCATTGAGCCAACTGGTGCGCCGCGAGGTACGCCCCCGGCGCATCAGCGCGCACGAACTGCTCGCGCGCCTGGGCCCGACCCTGCGTAAGAAGGCGCACAACTACCGCGAACGTGGGCTCGACCTTGGGGAGCTGGACATCATCGCCTTCGCCAGCCTCAAGCGCGAAGTGCTTGACCTCAACAGCCACTTCCCGCCGCCAACCGAGTACCTGCGCCAGGGTTGGCGTTCACTGTCGCTGGTCGGGCCAACCTTCGCCCGGGTGATCTTCGCCCACCCGGACGCCCCGGACTTTCTGCGTGCCAACCTGGGGCGCAGCATCGTGTTCGATGTGGGCATCAGTCTTTGATCCACTGCCGAGTGGGTGTGCGATGGCGTACACTCGGCGCCAGCGATAGAACGCATTATCATTGACTTCAAGCGCTTGCGTGAACGCTGTGGCGTATACGCAGTCACAAACGTCTATCTGACGAGGCCCCCATGACCAGCCGTCTGAATCCAGAAGATCAGCGTCGCGTCGATGAGTATCTGAGCGCCCCCCAGCACCGTGTAGAGCGCAGGCCATTCCGGCCTTGGCTGCTCCTGCTGCTGGTGGTGGCCGTGACCATCGGTCTGGGCCTCTTGAGCCGCCTGCTGAGTGGACTGGTGCTATGAGCTGCCTTGCGCTCGCCCGCCCCTCGTGCCGGACACGGCCGGGCCTTGTGCCCACGCATTCCGTAAAACTTGTGAGATATCCCCATGACTCATCGCATCGTGATTGTCGGCGGCGGCGCCGGCGGCCTGGAACTGGCGACCCGCCTGGGTAAGACCCTGGGCAAGCGCAAGCGCGCCGAAATCACCCTGGTTGATGCCAACCTGACCCACATCTGGAAGCCGCTGCTGCATGAAGTGGCTGCCGGCTCGCTCAACTCTTCGGAAGACGAACTGAACTACGTGGCCCAGGCCAAGTGGAACCACTTCAACTTCCAGCTCGGCCGCATGAGCGGCCTGGACCGTGAGAGCAAGCAGATCCAGCTGGCGGCGACCCTCGATGAAGAAGGCCGCGAGTTGCTACCTGCGCGAACCTTGGGCTACGACAGCCTGGTGATCGCCGTGGGCAGCAACACCAACGACTTCGGTACCCTGGGCGCGGCCCAGCACTGCATTTTCCTGGACAGCCGCAAGCAGGCCGAGCGCTTCCACCAGCAGTTGCTCAACCACTACCTGCGTGCTCACGCCGGTGCGCCGCAAAGCGAGAAGATCAGCGTGGCCATCGTCGGTGCTGGCGCCACCGGCGTGGAACTGGCGGCTGAACTGCACAACGCTGCGCATGAATTGGCGGCCTACGGCCTGGACCGCATCCAGCCCAAGGACATGCACATCACCCTGATCGAGGCTGGGCCGCGCGTGCTGCCCGCGCTGCCAGAACGCATCAGCGTGCCAGTGCACAAGACCTTGGAAAAACTCGGCGTCACCGTGATGACCAATGCGGCGGTCAGCGAGGTGACTGAGGGCGGCTTGAAGACGGCCGACGGTGAAGTGATCCAGGCCAGCCTGAAAGTCTGGGCGGCGGGCATTCGTGCACCGAGCTTCCTGAAAGACATCGACGGGCTGGAAACCAACCGCATCAACCAGCTCGTGGTGCGCCCGACCCTGCAGACTACCCTGGACGACGATATCTTCGCCTTCGGCGATTGCGCCGCCTGCCCGCAGCCGGGCAGCGACCGCAACGTGCCGCCACGGGCCCAGGCCGCACACCAACAGGCTTCGACCCTGGCCAAGAGTCTCGTCGCGCGCCTTGAAGGCAAGCCACTGCTGACCTATGCGTACAAAGACTACGGCTCGCTGGTGTCGCTGTCGCGCTTCTCGGCGGTGGGCAACCTGATGGGTAACTTGATGGGCAGCGTGAAGCTGGAAGGCTGGCTGGCGCGGATGTTCTACGTGTCGCTGTACCGCATGCACCAGATGGCGCTGTACGGGTTCTTCCGCACGGCGATGCTGATGCTGGGCAGCAAGATTGGTCGCGGCACCGAGCCACGCCTGAAGTTGCACTAAGCCACGAAGAAGGTGGTGCAGCGCTGGGTTCAGGCGTTGCACCATCCTGTGGTAGCGGGTTTACCGGACTCCCGCGAAGCAGACCACGCGGAGGATGGCACCGGCTGCGCCGGTGTTCGCGGCTCAAGCCGCTCCTACGGGATGGTGCAAAGCGCTGAATACAGCACTGCACCTGTGGGAGATTACCCAGCCCTTTGGGCTACGCTGTCGCGCAGAGAACTGATTTCGCAAGCGCGCCGCATACCCTGTGGGAGCGGCTTCAGCCGCGAACACCGGCGCAGCCGGTGCCACCATCGCTCAGCGCTCGACACGATACGTGCTCTGCACGAACCCACTCTCATAACTGGTCGTACGCAGGTGCCGCAACGGCACGTCCTTGGCCTGCCCGCCGAACAACGCAATCCCCTGCCCCCTCGAACGCCATGACTTTTTCGAGCGTAGCGCACCCCATCACCAGCGTATCGATACCGGCCATGAAGCCTGCATAACCGTGTTCGTCGGTGGAGGTGGTGACGCTCAGCAACCAAGCTAGGCCGCCGTCTTCGCGAGCGATGAAGCCATCCGGGCTGGTAGCGATGAATACACGGGCGGTCACTGCCATGAAGCGCTGCTCCTGCGCGGCACGCCACAGGCTAGTAGAGCAGCGGGAAAAAACGCAGACAAAAGAAAAAGGGCATCTCATTCGAGATGCCCTTTTTACATGGTGGGTCGTGTAGGATTCGAACCTACGACCAATTGGTTAAAAGCCAACTGCTCTACCAACTGAGCTAACGACCCTAAAAATGGTCGGGGTGAGGGGATTCGAACTCCTGACATCCTGCTCCCAAAGCAGGCGCGCTACCGGACTGCGCTACACCCCGAGATTGGCTCCGCGACCTGGACTCGAACCAGGGACCCAATGATTAACAGTCATTTGCTCTACCGACTGAGCTATCGCGGAACTGAACTTCGGTACAACTCTTACCACTTCGAAGCCTGTGTTAGCTTCGAACTCTTTAGCGTTGTCGCTGCTGAGGCCGGCTATTCTACATTCTTCGTTTTGCTTGTCAACCACTTTTTTTCATTCAACTTACTGATTTGTAAGTTGTTTTGCGGTCACCGATGTTGCTGGTGATTCGCTTAGTGCCTGACAGCGGGGCGAATATTAGGGGTACTCTGAATTTTGTGCAAGCATTTTTTTCAAAATTTTCAGCAGGTTATGCCAGAGGCCCGAAATACCGGAGGAGCGGCGGGGTCTGGGGCCGCTGCGCGGCCCTTTCGCGGCATAAGGCCGCTCCTACAGTGACCGCGAAAACCATTCTCGAAAGGGCTGCAAAGCAGCCCCAGCAAGGTTGATTAGCGGCGGGGATCAGGCGAAGACGATCTCGTCCCCCTCCACCTTCGCGGTGATCGCAGCCCCGGGCACGAACTGGCCACCGAGGATCAACTGCGCCAGCGGGTTTTCGATCCAGCGCTGGATTGCACGCTTGAGCGGCCGCGCGCCATACACCGGGTCGTATCCGACGGCGATCAGCTTGTCCAACGCCTCCGGGCTCAAGCTCAACGACAACTCGCGCTCTGCCAGACGGCTGCGCAGGCGGCCGAGCTGGATCTCGGTGATGCCGGCGATCTGCTCGCGGCCCAGTGGCTCGAACACCACCACCTCGTCGATGCGGTTGATGAACTCTGGACGGAAGTGAGAGCCCACGGCGTCCATCACTGCCGCACGCTGCGCCTCGCGATCACCCGCCAGTTCCTGGATCTGCGCCGAGCCCAGGTTGGAGGTCATCACGATCACCGTGTTGCGAAAATCCACGGTACGCCCATGGCTGTCGGTCAAGCGGCCGTCTTCGAGCACTTGCAGCAACACGTTGAACACATCCGGGTGGGCTTTCTCCACCTCGTCCAGCAGCACCACGGAGTACGGTTTGCGCCGCACGGCTTCGGTCAGGTAACCGCCCTCTTCATAACCGACATAACCTGGCGGCGCCCCGATCAGACGCGCAACCGAGTGTTTCTCCATGAATTCGGACATGTCGATGCGCACCATGGCCTCTTCGGTGTCGAAGAGGAACTCTGCCAGCGCCTTGCACAGCTCGGTCTTACCCACACCGGTCGGGCCGAGGAAGAGGAACGAACCGCTGGGGCGATTGGGGTCGGACAGCCCGGCGCGCGAACGGCGTACGGCGTTGGCCACGGCGGTCACAGCCTCGTCCTGGCCGATCACGCGCTGGTGCAGCAGGCCTTCCATCTTCAGCAGTTTTTCGCGCTCGCCTTCGAGCATTTTCGAGACCGGGATACCGGTCCACTTGGAGACCACTTCGGCGATTTCTTCCTCGGTCACTTTGTTGCGCAGCAACTGGTTCTCGGTCTTGCCGTGCTGGTCGACCATCTGCAGGCTGCGTTCCAGGTCCGGGATGACCCCATACTGCAACTCGGCCATGCGGCTCAGGTCGCCTTTACGGCGCGCAGCTTCCAGTTCCTGGCGGGCTTGCTCGATCTTCTGCTGGATCTGTGCAGAACCTTGCACCTCGGCCTTTTCCGAGGCCCAGATTTCTTCGAGGTCGGAGTATTCCCGTTCCAGGCGCTCGATTTCTTCGGTGAGTTTCTCCAAGCGCTTCTTGGCCGCTTCGTCTTGTTCTTTCTTCAGCGCCTGGGATTCCACCTTCAGCTGAATCAGGCGACGGTCGAGACGGTCTAGCACTTCGGGCTTGGAGTCGATTTCCATGCGGATGCGGCTGGCGGCTTCGTCGATCAGGTCGATGGCCTTGTCCGGCAGTTGGCGGTCGGTGATGTAGCGATGGCTGAGCTTGGCGGCGGCAATGATCGCGCCGTCAGTGATGGCTACCTTGTGGTGCACTTCATAACGTTCTTTGAGGCCGCGCAGGATGGCGATGGTGTCTTCCTCGCTCGGCTCTTCGACCAGCACTTTCTGGAAGCGGCGCTCGAGCGCGGCGTCCTTCTCGATGAACTGGCGGTATTCGTTGAGCGTGGTGGCGCCGACGCAGTGCAGCTCACCACGCGCCAGGGCGGGCTTGAGCATGTTGCCTGCGTCCATGGCGCCCTCGCCTTTGCCGGCACCGACCATGGTGTGCAACTCGTCGATGAACAGGATGATCTGGCCTTCCTGCTTGGACAGCTCGTTGAGCAGGCCTTTGAGGCGCTCTTCGAACTCACCGCGATATTTGGCACCGGCAATCAGCGCGCCCATGTCCAGCGCCAGCAGACGCTTGCCTTTGAGGCCGTCGGGCACTTCGCCGTTGATGATGCGCTGGGCCAAACCCTCGGCGATGGCGGTCTTGCCCACGCCGGGCTCGCCAATCAGCACCGGGTTGTTCTTGGTGCGGCGTTGCAGCACCTGCACGGTACGGCGGATTTCGTCGTCACGGCCAATCACCGGGTCGAGCTTGCCTTCTTCGGCACGCTTGGTCAGGTCGACGGTGTACTTGTCCAGGGCCTGGCGGGACTCTTCGGCATTGGCGTCGTTGACCGCCGCACCGCCGCGCAGGTTGTTGATGGCGTTTTCCAGGGCCTTCTTGCTCACGCCCTGGCCCAGCAGCAACTTGCCGACCTTGCTGTTCTCGTCCATGGCGGCGAGTAGCACCAGTTCGCTGGAGATGAACTGGTCGCCCTTCTGCTGGGCCAGACGGTCGGCCTGGTTGAGCAGGCGCGCCAGATCCTGGGACATGTTCACGTCGCCAGTGGGGTTCTGGATTTTCGGCAGTTGATCGAGTTCTTTGGTCAACGCCTTGCGCAGGCTGTTGATGTCGAAGCCAACCTGCATCAGCAGCGGCTTGATCGAGCCGCCCTGCTGGTCGATCAGCGCCTGCAACAGGTGCAGGGGCTCGATGGCTGGGTGGTCCATGCCCACAGCCAGGGATTGGGAGTCGGATAACGCCAGTTGCAGCTTGCTGGTCAATCGATCTATTCGCATGGGGATACCTTCCTTTAAAGGGCAGGCGGAGCGATGGACAGCACCTTGATGATGAACCTGCCTGAGATGACCAATAGATAAGGGTGATTCTGGAAGATTCAAGCGTAGCGGGGTTGACAGAGATCAGCCTGGAGGATGGGCGCTGGGGCATTCGGGGGTAAACCTGCTCCCACGGGGTATCCACTGCACGTAATAGCGGTGCAGTCCCTGTGGGAGCGGTTTACCCGCGAAGATAGAAGCGCACGCTAGCTAGCGCGTATTCAGCCAGACCAACGAGGCGAAGCGCCCACCCTGCGGGGTGCGGCGATAGGAGAAGAAGCGCGGGTCGCTGACCGTGCAAAATCCGCCGCCATACACCGCGGTAACGCCACGCGCGGCCAGGCGGATCCGCGCCAGTGCATAGATGTCGGCCATCAGCTTGCCAGGGCGCTCGCCCGGCACGAAGGCATCGAAGGCTTCGGGGTGTTGCGCGGTGAACGCATCGCGCACTTCCATGCCGACCTCGAACGCCTGCGGACCAATCGCCGGGCCCAGCCACACCAGCACGTCATCGGCAGGTAAGGCGAGACGTTCGAGAGTCGCCTCCAGCACCCCACCGGCCAGCCCGCGCCAGCCAGCATGGGCGGCCGCCACGCGCGTGCCGGCGCGGTCGCAGAACAGCGCAGGCAGGCAATCGGCAGTCATCACGGTGCAGGCGATACCGGGCTGGTCGGTCCAGCTGGCATCGGCCTCGGCGACCAGCGCGGGGTCGGCGTCAGCGACGACCACACCATGCACCTGCTTGAGCCAGGCGGGCTTGATGGCGAACTCATCGCGCAGGCGGCGGCGATTCTCGGCGACCGCCTGCGGGTCGTCGCCCACATGATCACCGAGGTTGAAGGTTTCATAGGGCGGCAGGCTAACCCCGCCCTGGCGAGTGGTGACGCAGGCGCGGACCGTGGCCGGAGCCGGCCAATCAGGCAAGATCAGCGACGGCGCCAGGCCACTCATCCGATAAAGCTCTCGCGGTCCTGGCTGAGCAGCGACAGCAACCAGGTGAAGTCGTCCGGCAGCGGCGAAGCCCACTCCATGCGCTCACCAGTGGTTGGGTGGTCGAGTGCCAGGAAGCGCGCGTGCAGAGCCTGACGCGGGAAGTGCTTGACCGCCTCGACCATCGCCACGCTGGCGGCCGGTGGAATGCGGAAGCGTACGCCGTAGGTCTGGTCGCCTACCAGCGGGTAGCCGACATGCGCCATGTGCACACGGATCTGGTGGGTACGGCCGGTTTCCAGCTTGACCCGCACATGGGTGTGCGAACGGAAACGCTTGAGCACGCGGTAGTGGCTGACCGCAGGCTTGCCGCCTTCGGTCACCGCCATGCGCTGGCGCTCGCCACCGTGACGGCCGATCGGGGCATCGATCTTGCCTCCGGCAATCACCACGCCGACCACGATGCACTCGTAGATACGACTGACCGAGCGTTTTTGCAGCTGGTCGACCAGGTTGGTCTGCGCCTGCAGGGTCTTGGCCACCACCATCAGGCCGGTGGTGTCCTTGTCCAGACGATGCACAATGCCGGCACGCGGCACGTTGACGATGTCGGGAACATGATGCAGCAAGGCGTTGAGCAGGGTTCCGTCTGGATGGCCAGCCGCAGGGTGGACCACCAGCCCGGCGGGCTTGTTGATCACCAGGATCTGGTCGTCTTCATAGACGATGTCCAGCTCGATGTCCTGAGCCACCCATTCGCCCTGGGCTTCCTGCTCGGCCTCAAGGGCCAGGATGGAACCGCCATGGACGGTGTCGCGCGGTCGCAGCACCGCGCCATCGACGGTCAGACGGCCATCTTTGATCCACGAAGACAGGCGCGAGCGCGAGTACTCGGAGAAGAGTTGGGCGGCGACTTGGTCGAGGCGTTGGCCGCCCAGTTCGGACGGGACCTCTGCGCTAAGTTGAATGATCTCGGACATGCTCGAATCGACGGGCGTTCAGCCTTTGGTTTCGGCTGCGCGCTTGTGGTTAAATACGGCTTCTTTTGCCCCGGGGTTTGGCCGGGGGCGCTCATCATAACAGGACGGCACCGCCCAAGACAGCGGCCGTCAAAGGGACGCAAGCCGCCATGCAAGTGAAACACCTGCTGCTGATCGCCATCCTCGGGCTCACCGCTGCCTGTTCCTCGAACAAGGAAGTCATTGACGAGAACCTCAGCGAGGCCGAGCTGTACCAGCAGGCGCAGGCCGACCTGGACAGCCACAGCTACACCAGCGCCGTGAACAAGCTCAAGGCCCTGGAGTCGCGCTACCCGTTCGGTCGCTACGCCGACCAGGCCCAGCTCGAGCTGATCTACGCCAACTACAAGAACTCCGAGCCCGAGGCTGCCAAGTCGGCTGCCGAGCGCTTCATCCGCCTGCACCCGCAGCACCCGAACGTCGACTACGCCTACTACCTCAAGGGCCTGACCTCGTTCGACCAGGACCGTGGCCTGGTGGCGCGCTTCCTGCCGCTGGACATGACCAAGCGTGACCCGGGTGCAGCGCGCGACTCGTACAACGAGTTCGCCCAGCTGACCAGCCGCTTCCCGAACAGCCGCTACTCGCCGGACGCCAAGCAGCGCATGATCTACCTGCGCAACCTGCTGGCCTCCTACGAGATCCATGTGGCCAACTACTACCTGAGCCGCGAAGCCTATGTGGCCGCTGCCAACCGTGGCCGCTACGTGGTCGAGAACTTCCAGGAAACCCCATCGGTCGGCGACGGCCTGGCGGTGATGGTCGAAGCCTACCAGCGCATGCACCTGGACGAACTGGCCGCCACCAGCCTGGAAACCCTCAAGCTCAACTACCCAGAGCACCCGAGCCTGGTCGATGGCCAGTTCGTTGCCAAGGAAGACGAAAACGGCAACCGCTCCTGGCTGTCCAAGGCCACCCTGGGCCTGATCGAGACCGAAACCCCGCTGCCGCCGGGTGAAACTCGCGCCAACCAGGACGTGGTCCGTCAGTTCCAGGACGCCCGTGCCGAGATGCCACAGGACCTGCTGCCAAAAGACGAGAACGGCGACCCGATCCTGCCGGAAGGCCCGAAAGAAGCCGAGAAAGACCGCTCGTGGTTCAGCTACATGACCTTTGGTCTGTTCGACTGACACAGCCGTCAACGCGAAAGGGAGGCCTTGGGCCTCCCTTTTTTTATGCCTGCGTCCTAGACTGTCGGCTTCTGACATCGACAAGCTGGACACCATGGTTCGCCTACTCTTCTGGATCGCCCTGATCGCCGCCGTCTACTGGCTGTGGCGCAAGTTCAAGATCAGCCAGCAATCGCCCGCCGAGCGGCGCCTCGACGACCCGCTGAAGATGGTGCGTTGCGCCCATTGCGGCGTGCACCTGCCCAATGATCGTGCATTGCAGCAGGGCAAGCAGTGGTATTGCAGCCAGCAGCATCTGCAACAAGGGCCGGGGCGCCAGGGCTAAGCCGAGCGCCGCGCACCCTGCGTGGCGTGCTAGCCCAGACGCCCTGCCGGCGCATAGGGCGCCGGATCGATGATCGGCTGGCGTTCCAGCAGCAGGTCGGTAAGCAACTGGCACGAAGCCGGCGCCAGCACCAGACCATTGCGATAATGCCCGCAGTTCAGCCACAGCCCCGCATGGCCGGGCAACTCGCCAATGTAGGGAATGCCCTCCGGGGAGCCGGGTCGCAAGCCCGCCCAATGCCCGACCACTTCGGCCTCGGCCAGTGCAGGCAGCAGGTCGATGGCCGAGGCTTTCAAGCTTTCGAGCGCCTCACGGGTTGGGGTCTTGTCGTACCCGGCATGTTCCAGGGTGCTGCCGACCAAGATATGCCCATCGCGGCGCGGGATCGCGTAGCGCCCCTTGGCCAGCACCATGCTCGGCAAGAAGTTCTCGGCGCACTTGAACAAGATCATCTGACCTTTCACCGGCTCCACCGGCAGAACCAGCCCGAGCGTGTGTAACAACTCGCCGCTCCAGGCGCCAGCGCTAAGCACCACCTCGTCGGCCTGGAGTACACCGTCCTGGGTCTGCACACCGATCACGCGCTCGCCTTCCCGCTCGAAGCCGGCGATCTGGCAATGTTCGCGCAAGGTCACGTTTGGCAAGGCTTGCAAGGCCGCCTTGAGCGACTTCACTAGGCGCGGGTTGCGCACGTTGGCCACACCGGCCATGTACACCGCATGCTTGAAGCCCGGACCGAGCACCGGCACTGCGTCGTAGGCGGCCGAGATATCCACTGCGCTAAGCGGACGCTGCTGGCGGGCAGCCCAGGCCAGGGCCTCGGCCTCGTCTTCCAAGTCCAGCCAATACAACCCGGTGGTATGCACTTCGGGGTCGATGCCGGTATCGGCATGCAGGCGCTCGCCCAACTGCGGGTAGAAATCCTGCGACCAATGCGCCAGCGCCGTGACCGCCGCGCTGTAGCGCCAGGGGTAGAGCGGCGAGACGATGCCGCCGCCAGCCCAGGACGACTCGCGACCGACCTCGCCCTGGTCACACACCACCACCTGGCCAACCTCTGCGGCCAGGTTGAACGCTGTCAGCAGGCCGATGACTCCACCGCCGACAATCACTACTTGCTTGCTCATCGCTCGATCCAACACCTGAAGTAATTCCACAGTGCACCGGCACCTTCCGACCTTCAGCTTCCCCAGCACGCGACAAAACCCTCGCTGCCGCCCGGATTGTCGCGTACACCAGCCTGGTCGAGCTGGAAATCGCCACAGGGGTCGTGCGCCATCAACGTGCCCGACAGGCGCGTAGCCAGCAGCGTGAAGCTGTCTTCGTCACGCAGGGCCTGCAAGCGGTAGTAGCGGCTGCCCACGGGTAGAGGGGTCGACAACTGCTGGCTGTCGGCATAACCGCCAACGCGGGCATGATGACGCTCCAGGCGCAGAGCCGCGTCATGCAGCACACCGACCACTTCGCTGCGCGCGGCACGGCGCAGCGCGTCGTTGTAACTGGGGTAGGCAATGGCTGCCAGCATGCCGATCAGCGCCACGACAATCAATGATTCGATCAGACCAAACCCTTGCTGCACGTCAACCCTCCCGCAGGCGTTGGCGCCAGCTGACGCGAAAAGGGACTGTATCGCTGCCCAGCGCGTACACCGCTTCGAGCACCTGGCGATTGCGCGAGGCCCGACTGATGGCGGTCACACGTACCAGGGTCACTGATGTCGCCGGGGGCAGGCCAGCCGCCAGTTCGGTGTTGCCCAACGTTTGCAGCAGCACGAAACCGCTGGCGGTCGGGCGCCACGGTGCAACCGGCGCTCCGCGCGGGATCGGCGGCGGCAAACACCCACCGCACGGCGACGCAAGCGCTGCCGGCAACAACGCCAAGCCTTCGCGCAGCCCCGCCTCAGCCTGCTCGAACGCTCGCACCCCGGCCACCTGTTCGCTGACCAACCGTTGTTGGGCCTGCGCCTCGTACAGCACCTGCGCCGCCAGTAGCCCAAGCAACAGGCTCAAGCCGAGCGCCAACAGCAACGCCACCCCGCGCTGGCGCCTCATGTCTGACCTGCTGTGTTACGCAAGGCAACGCTGATCCGATGGCGCTGGGTCAACAGATAGCGTGGGTCATGCAGGGTGAGTTCAATGTCCAGGCGCTCGCCCTGCTCGACCTCGACGTGGGTCACCTGTAGCCCGCGGACCTGGTCAATCAAGGTGGCCCGCTGGCTGGCGCTGGTGAACATCAGGCCACCATTGCGCACCTCGTACAGTATCTGACGCACGGGCAAGGCGAGTACGCCCGCAGCGCCCATCTGTTGGCCAAGCTCCACCTTGGCCCAGGTCAGGCAGTCGGTAAGGACGGTCCAGTCCGCAGGACCCGGCAACCCAGACAGATCGGCTGTGACCAGCGTCAGGCTGTCGCCGGTGATCGTGATAGGCCGGGCGAACGCCTCGGCACTGCCCGCGTTGGGGAACTGCGCGGGCTCCAGGCGTAGGCAGCCGAACATGCCCGCCATGCGCACCTCCTCGGCAATGCGCTGCAACGCCAGACGCGCGTCATCGTGCATGCGAGCAGCCACGCCTTGCACCGCCCACGCCTGGTGCGCCGACAGCAGCAAACGGCTCGCCCCGGTCAGCAGCAGCACAGCCAAGGCCAGTGCCAGCAGGGTTTCGAGCAATCCCAGGCCAGTCTGTCGACACCTCATGGCAGCACCCTGCCCTGCACGTTGAGTGACGCATCGCTGCCAGACCACTGCACCTCGACTTTCATCGCATCACCGACGACGCTGACGTGCCCCTGCGCAGAGGCGCCAAGCGCAGCAATGACCTGCGCGCGCCACGCGGCCTCATCGGAGTCGGTCAGCCGCCCTGCCCCTCTGACACGCTCCAGCAGGCCCTGGGCCAGGTGCAACGCCTGGCCCTCTCGCTGGGCCCTGTCGAACGCCTGCGTCCCGCGTACTTGCAACGCCGCAGCCGCCATCAGACCGAGTGCCAGTACCGTCATCGCCACCAGCACTTCCAGCAGTGCCATGCCCCCCATCTTCATCACCATCGCCACCCCTCCTGGGAACTTTCCGCGTTTGTCCGTCGAGCCAGCCCACTGGCCTTCGCCGTAGCCGGCCGCGAAGCTATAGCCAAGCACTTCCAGGGAGGAATGCACGATGAGGCAACAAGGGGTAACACTGATACAAATGATGTTCGCGCTTGGCGTTGCGGGCCTTCTCACACAACTGAGCGTAACGGCCTACAAAGCGATGAGCGATGACCTGCACCAGGCTAACGTGGCGCGCAGTTTGGCGCTGGCTCTGCGCGAGGCACGCAACCAGGCAACGCTGCGCCATCAGGCGACGCTTGTACGCCCGCTGCGCGGAGATTGGGGTCAGGGATGGCGCATTTCACTGGAGGACGGCGAGCAGTTGCTTCGGGAATACCGACCAGCACGGCCGGTGCGGATCATTGCCAGTAGCCGCCGGGTGGTGAGATTCAGTGCACGTGGGGCACCGTTGGGGACAGGTTTTGGTGCTGTCACGTTGTTCATCTGCGAGCGCAACCCACCCTTGAGCCAGCATCGCGTGGTGCTCAGCTCAAGCGGGCGGGTAAGCCTGCGCAGCACTCAAACCAACGGCTGCGCAGGACGCTGATCAGATCAGCGAGCGTACCCGCAGTTCCTTGGGCATCGAGAACGTAATGTTTTCCTCACGCCCCTCCAGCTCTTCGGCAGCGCTCGCGCCCCAGGCCTTGAGCTGCTCGATCACGCCACGCACCAGCACTTCAGGCGCCGAGGCGCCTGCGGTGATGCCGATGCGCGCGACGCCATCGAACCAGCTGCGTTGCAGGTCTTCGGCGCCATCGATCAGGTAGGCCGGCGTGCTCATGCGCTCGGCCAACTCGCGCAGGCGGTTGGAATTGGAGCTATTGGGGCTGCCGACCACCAGTACCACGTCGCACTCGTCAGCCAGTTGCTTAACGGCATCCTGGCGGTTCTGGGTGGCGTAGCAGATGTCGTCCTTGCGTGGCCCACCAATGTTGGGAAAGCGTGCGCGCAGGGCATCGATGACCCGACTAGTGTCATCCATCGACAGCGTAGTCTGGGTGACGAACGCCAGATGGTTAGGATCGCGCACCTGCAACGCGGCAACGTCTTTCTCGTCTTCGACGAGGTAGATGCTGCCGCCGTTGGTGACGTCGTACTGACCCATGGTGCCTTCGACTTCCGGGTGCCCGGCATGGCCGATGAGAATGCACTCACGCCCATCGCGGCTGTACTTGGCAACCTCGATGTGCACCTTGGTCACCAGCGGGCAGGTGGCGTCGAACACTTTCAGACCACGACCGGCCGCTTCCTGGCGCACGGCCTGGGAGACGCCGTGGGCGCTGAAGATGACGATGACGTCGTCCGGCACCTGGTCCAGCTCTTCGACGAAGACCGCACCGCGATTGCGTAGATCCTCGACCACGAACTTGTTGTGCACCACTTCATGACGCACGTAAATCGGCGGGCCGAAAACCTCGAGCGCACGGTTGACGATCTCGATCGCCCGGTCGACCCCCGCGCAGAAGCCGCGCGGGTTGGCGAGTTTGATTTGCATGCTTGGCTCCAGGCTCACACGGCCTTCACGTCGAGGATCTGCACCTCGAAGCTCAGGGTCTTGCCAGCCAGCGGATGGTTGAAATCGATGGTCACTTGATGATCATCGAAGGCCTTTACCACGCCTGGCAGCTCGGTGTTGGCCGCATCGTTGAAGATCACCAGCAACCCGTCGGACAGCTCCATGCCTTCGAACTGCGTACGTGGCATCACCTGCACGTTCTGTGGATTGTGCTGGCCGAAGGCGTTCTCCGGGGCCAGGCTGACGGTGCGCTTGTCGCCGGCCTTGAAGCCGAACAGCGCGGCCTCGAAACCTGGCAGCAGATTGCCGTCACCGACCTTGAACACCGCCGGCGCCTTGTCGAACGTGCTGTCGACGGTGTCGCCGTTTTCCAGGTGCAGCGCGAAGTGCAGGGTGACTTCGGTGTTCTGGCCAATACGGGTCTCAGTCATGGACAGGCTCCTCGGACTTCTTGCTCTTGAACATATCCAGCGCCAGCATCACCGCGCCTACGGTAATGGCGCTGTCGGCCAGGTTGAAGGCCGGGAAGTAATGGCGGTTCTGCCAGTGCACCAGGATGAAGTCGACCACATGGCCCAGCACGACGCGGTCGTACAGGTTGCCCAGTGCGCCGCCCAGCACCAGGGCCAGCGCCACCGCCAGCCAGGTCTCGTTGCGCCCCAGGCGCTTGAGCCAGACCACCAGCACGCCGCTGACCACAATGGCGATCAAGGCGAACAGCCAGCGCTGCCAGCCGGAACTTTCGGCCAGGAAGCTGAACGCTGCCCCGGTGTTGTAGGCCAAGGTCCAGCTGAAGTAGTCGGGGATGACCACGATCTGCTGGTACAGGCTCAACTTGCCTTCGAAGTACACCTTGGTGACCTGGTCGAGGACCAGGACCACCAGGCTGAGCCAGAGCCAGGCAAGACGCCCGAAGCGCCCCGCGCCAGTGTTAGGCATAGTGGCGCACCTCACCGGAGCCGCTGATGTTGTCTGCGCAGCGAGCGCAGATTTCCGGATGCTCCGGGTGGCTGCCGACGTCGGCGCGGAAGTGCCAGCAACGGCCGCACTTGGCGTGACCGGACTTGACGATCTTCAGCTTGAGACCTTCGACTTCGGTTGTCACGGCATCCGCCGGCGCCTGGACGAACGGCACCACGCTGGCGGCCGAGGTGATCAGCACGAAGCGCAGCTCGTCGCCCAGTTTGTTCAGGTCAGCGGTCAGGCCGTCCTCGGCGAACAGGGTGACTTCGGCTTGCAGGTTACCGCCAATGACCTTGGCGGTACGCTGGTTCTCCAGCTCCTTGTTGACCGCTGCCTTGACCGCCATGACGCGGTCCCAGTACGCACGGTCCAGCTCGGTGCCTTGCGGCAGCTCGCTCAGGCCTTGGTACCAGCCATTGAGCATCACCGACTCGTTGCGCTCGCCCGGCAGGTACTGCCAGATCTCGTCGGCGGTGAATGCCAGGATCGGCGCGATCCAGCGCACCAGCGCCTCGCTGATGTGGTACAGCGCGGTCTGGCAGGAACGACGGGCGACACTGTTGGCGCCCGTGGTGTACTGGCGGTCCTTGATGATGTCGAGGTAGAAGCCACCGAGTTCCTGCACGCAGAAGTTGTGGATCTTCGAGTAGACGTTCCAGAAGCGGTATTCGCTGTAGTGCTCTTCGAGTTCACGCTGCAGCAGCAGGGTGCGGTCAACGGCCCAGCGGTCCAGCGCCAGCATGTCCTCAGGGGCCAGCAGGTCGCGCGCCGGGTCGAAGCCGGACAGGTTGGAGAGCAGGAAACGCGCGGTGTTGCGGATACGCCGGTAGGCGTCGGCGCTGCGCTGCAGGATCTGCTCGGAGACGGCCATCTCGCCGGAGTAGTCAGTGGCAGCAACCCACAGGCGCAGGATATCGGCGCCCAGGGTGTTGTTGACCTTCTCAGGCTCGATGGTGTTGCCCAGCGACTTGGACATCTTGCGGCCGCTCTCGTCCACAGTGAAACCGTGGGTCAGCAGCTCGCGGTACGGCGCGTGGCCGTCGATGGCGCAACCGGTCAGCAAGGAGGAGTGGAACCAGCCGCGATGCTGGTCGGAACCTTCCAGGTACAGGTCGGCGCGAGGGCCGGTGGCGTGGCCGATGTCGTGGGAGCCACGCAGCACGTGCCAGTGGGTGGTGCCAGAGTCGAACCACACGTCCAGGGTGTCGCTGATCTTGTCGTATTGGGCGGCTTCTTCACCCAGCAGCTCGGCGGCATCGAGCTTGAACCAGGCCTCGATACCCTCCTGCTCGACGCGCTTGGCCACTGCTTCCATCAGCTCGACAGTGCGCGGGTGCAACTCGCCGGTCTGCTTGTCGAGGAAGAAGGGAATCGGCACACCCCAGTTGCGCTGACGCGAGATACACCAGTCCGGGCGGTTGGCGATCATCGAGTGCAGGCGCGCCTGGCCCCAGGACGGCACGAACTTGGTGTCTTCGATAGCCTTGAGGGCACGCTCGCGCAGCGGCTCGCCAGTGCTTGGCTGCTTGTCCATGCCCACGAACCACTGCGCGGTGGCGCGGTAGATCAGCGGGGTCTTGTGGCGCCAGCAGTGCATGTAGCTGTGGGAGATGGTTTCGCTGTGCATCAGCGCACCGACTTCGGTCAGCTTTTCGACGATGGCCGGGTTGGCTTTCCAGATGAACTGGCCGCCAAAGAAGGGCAGCGACTCGACGTACACGCCGTTGCTTTGCACCGGAGTGAGGATGTCGTCGTTGACCATGCCATAGCGCTTGCAGCTAATGAAGTCATCTTCACCATAGGCCGGCGCGGAGTGGACCACGCCCGTGCCAGCCCCCAGCTCGACGTAGTCGGCCAGGTACAGCGGCGACAGGCGGTCGTAGAACGGATGACGGAAGTTGATCAGCTCCAGGTCCGAACCCAGCGCCGTCGCGATGATCGAGCCTTCCAGGCTGTAGCGCTTGAGACATGCCTCGACCAACTCTTCGGCCAGCACCAACAGGCGCTCACCCGTGTCGACCAGGGCGTACTTGAAGTCCGGGTTGACGTTGAGCGCCTGGTTGGCCGGGATGGTCCAGGGGGTGGTGGTCCAGATCACGATCGCCGTCGGCTTGCTCAGCGAGGCGAGACCGAAGGCTGCGGCGAGCTTGGCGTTATCCGCGACCGGGAACGCCACGTCGATGGCCAGGGATTTCTTGTCGGCGTACTCGACCTCGGCTTCGGCCAGGGCCGAACCGCAATCGAAGCACCAGTTCACAGGCTTGAGCCCTTTGAACACGAAGCCTTGCTTGACCATCTCGGCCAGGGCACGGATCTCACCGGCCTCGTTGGCGAAGTTCATGGTCTTGTAGGGGTTGCTCCAATCGCCCAACACGCCCAGACGAATGAACTCGGTCTTCTGCCCTTCGATCTGCTCGGCAGCGTACTCGCGGCACAGCTCACGGGTACGGTCGGCGGTCAGGTGCTTGCCATGGGTGACCTCGACCTTGTGTTCGATCGGCAGGCCATGGCAGTCCCAGCCCGGCACGTAGGGGGCATCGAAGCCGGACAGGGTCTTGGAGCGGACGATCATGTCCTTGAGAATCTTGTTCAGCGCATGACCGATGTGGATCTTGCCGTTGGCATAGGGCGGGCCGTCGTGCAGGACGAACTTCGGACGATCCTTGCCAATTTCGCGCAGCTTCTGGTACAGGCCAATGCTGTCCCAGCGCTGCAGGATCTGCGGTTCGCGCTGAGGCAGGCCGGCCTTCATCGGGAAGGCGGTGTCCGGAAGGTTTAGCGTGGCTTTGTAGTCGGTCATTTCAGGCTCTTCGTTAGCGGTTGAGCGTGCCAGTGGGCACGTGCGGCGGCGATATCCGCGTCGATCGCCGACTTCAGCGCCTCCAGGGAGGCGAAACGCTGCTCTTCGCGCAGCTTGTGGTGGAACTCCACCGTCAGGCGCCGGCCGTAGAGGTCGCCGGCGAAGTCCAGAAGATGAATCTCCAGGTGAGGACGCCCGTCACCAGCAACGGTGGGGCGTACTCCGATGTTGCCGACACCCGGCCAGCGCTTGCCGTCGATCTCGATGCTGGCCAGATAGACCCCGGACAGTGGCACGCGGCGGCGCTTGAGCTGGATGTTGGCGGTGGGGGTACCGAGCTGACGGGCCAGTTTCTGGCCGTGCAGCACGCGACCGGTAATGCGGTAGGGACGCCCCAGCAGATGCTCGGCGAGTTCGAAATCAGCGCGGCCCAAGGCATTGCGCACCTCAGTGCTGCTGACCCGCAGGCCGTCCTGGATCACTGTGTTGGCGGCCTCGACGCTGAAGCCGAGCTGCTTGCCGGCCTGCAACAGGTAATCAAAGTCGCCCGCACGGTCGCAGCCGAAGCGGAAGTCGTCGCCGACTTCAAGGTGGCGTACACCCAGACCATCAACCAGCACCGCCTTGACGAACTGCTCGGCACTGAGCTGGCTCAGGCGCTGGTTGAACGGCAGGCACAACACCCGATCGATCCCCTCGCCCGCCAGTAGCTCGACCTTGTCACGCAGGCGTGCCAGCCGGGCCGGCGCGCTATCGGGGGCGAAATATTCGCGCGGCTGTGGCTCGAAGACTACCACACAGGTCGCCAGCCCGAGTTCCTGACCGCGTTCACGCAGGCGTGCGAGGATCGCCTGGTGGCCACGGTGGACCCCGTCGAAGTTGCCAATGGTGGCGACACATCCCCGGTGCTCGGGGCGCAGGTTGTGAAGACCTCGAACCAGCTGCATAACGCGCTTCTTGCTCATAAAGTGGCCGATTATAACCACACCCGGGCGCTGGCGACAGGCAGCAGCACCACCGGTGGGCGTGGAACGTGAAAAACCGATGCCTGACCGCTGCTACGTCTCAATGCAACGCCTTGCGGGCGAAATGCCGCGCCCGGAAACCGCACAGGTACAGGCAGCCAAAGTAAGTGACCACACCCGCCACGATCAACGCCCCCAGGCGCAGGAAGCGCTCGAGCATGCCTCCCTCGGCCCAGTCCGGCAGGTAATGCATGCCCAACAGCAGTACGCCAGACATCAGCACAACCGCCAATACCAGCTTGAGCAGGAACATCACCCAACCCGGCTGCGGTTGGAACAACTGCTGGCTGCGCAGCTTCCAGTACAGCAGGGCGGCATTCAGGCAGGCGCCCAGGCTGATCGCCAGGGCCAGGCCGGCGTGGGCTAGCGGGCCGATCAGGGCCAGGTTCAGCAACTGCGTGCAGACCAGGGTGAACACCGCGATCTTCACCGGAGTACGGATATTCTGCTGGGCATAGAAGCCCGGTGCCAGCACCTTGACCAGGATGATCGCCAACAGCCCTACCGAATAGGCGATCAGCGCACGCTGGGTCATGGCCGCGTCGAAAGCGGTGAACTTGCCGTATTGGAACAGCGCCACGGTCAACGGCTCGGCCAGGATCGCCATGGCTAGGGTGCACGGCAGCACTAGCAAGAAGCACAGCCGCAAGCCCCAGTCGAGAATCCGCGAATATTCTTCGCGGTCCTTGTTGGCGTAGGTCTTGGCCAGGGTGGGCAGCAGGATGGTGCCCAGGGCCACCCCCAGCACACCGGAAGGCAGTTCCATCAGACGGTCGGCGTAGTACATCCAAGACACCGAGCCTGCCACCAGGAACGAGGCGAAGATGGTGTTGATGATCAGCGAGATCTGGCTCACCGAAACACCGAGAATGGCCGGCAGCATCTGCTTGAGCACCCGCCAGACCCCGGTATCGCGCAGGTTCAGGCGCGGTAGCACGAGCATGCCGATCTTCTTCAGTGCCGGCAGTTGGTAGAGCAGTTGCGCCAGGCCACCGGCCAGCACCCCCCAGCCCAGGGCCATGATCGGTGGATCGAAGTACGGGGTGAGCAGCACGGCGAAGGCGATCATCGCCACGTTGAGCAGCGTCGGTGTGAAGGCTGGGACAGTGAAGCGGTTCCAGGTATTGAGGATGGCCCCGACCAGGGATGACAGGGAGATCAGCAATATATAAGGAAAGGTCACCCGCAATAGCGAGGTGGTCAGCTCGTATTTTTCGGCGCTGTCGACGAAGCCCGGAGCAGTGGCCCAGACCACCCACGGCGCAGCGAGGATGCCAATGACCGTGACCAGCGCCAGGACCAACGTCAGCAGGCCACTGATATAGGCAATGAAGGTGCGGGTTGCTTGCTCGCCCTGCTGGGTCTTGTACTCGGCCAGGATCGGCACGAAGGCCTGCGAGAACGCGCCCTCGGCAAAGATCCGCCGCAGCAGGTTGGGCAGTTTGAAGGCGATGAAGAAGGCGTCGGTGGCGATGCCGGCACCGAATATCCGCGCCAGGATGGTATCGCGCACGAAGCCGAGCACCCGCGAAATCATGGTGATGGAGCTGACTGCGGCAAGGGATTTGAGCAGGTTCATCGAAAAGTTTCACGCCAAGGGCAGAGGGCGCTGCCAGTCGGCGCCCGAATGTGCGATACTCCCGCGCCTTCGCAGGGGAGCCAAAAATTCCCGAGTTTACAGATCACGCGACAGAAAGGAATCTTTCCGCCGTTTGATCCTGCCGCTCGGCGGAACCCTGCAGGTGGCCTTGACATCCGTTCGACTCATCGGCATGATTCGCGGCCTATTTTGTTTGCTATTTACCTAAAGTCTTTCGAGGAGCTCGACGGTGGCCAACACACCTTCCGCCAAGAAACGTGCAAAACAGGCTGAGAAGCGTCGCAGCCACAACGCCAGCCTGCGTTCCATGGTCCGCACCTACATCAAGAATGTAGTTAAAGCCATTGACGCAAAAGACGCCGAAAAAGCGCAAGCCGCTTACGTTCTGGCTGTGCCTGTCATCGACCGTATGGCCGATAAAGGCATCATCCACAAGAACAAAGCTGCTCGCCACAAAGGCCGTCTGAATGGCCACATCAAGGCACTGAAAGAAGCTGCAGCTGCCTAAGCGACGTTCTTGTCGAAAAAACCGACCTAAGGGTCGGTTTTTTTATGCCTGCGTTTCTTGTTGAAGCGCAACCCGCCATATCGGGTGCCGCTACCCTAGCAGCGCTGTCCACGGGTGTGCACAGCGCTGCTGGGGCGGCTACACAGAACCACTCATTTCCCGATCGGAATCTTCGGCGCCCACTGCAGCCAGGCTTCGTCCGGCTTGTCGAACAGCGCGAAGGTCTGCTGCGGGCGCGCAGGATTGCCCATTTGCTCACCCTCTGGCGTGGCAAAGGCGATACCGCCCTCGACCAGTGTTTCCAGCGACTCGGTACGTACCGAAGCCCCCTTCAACAGCCCCCAATCGAAACCAAAACCGCTGGTGTTCCAGAAGCGGCTCCCACCACGCACCAGGCCGGCGTAACGCGGCTCGATGAGGATGTGGATCAACACGCGGTCCGCGCTCTGTCCCAGCTCGAAACCGGTCACCTTGCCCACCGCCACTTCACGGTAGGTGACCGGCACGCCTGGCTTGATCGAGCCGCGCCGCGAGGCACTCAAGGTCAACGGCAAGCCGACCTCTTCGCCCTTCACCTCCGGCGCATCGGCCAAGGCGATGAAATCGCGCTGTGGGCCCTTGTCCCTGAGAGCAGGCTGCACTTCCAGATACTGGCCACCAATCACGGTGTCGAGGTTCTCCGTACGCATCAGGCCAAACGCTGGCTTGACCACCCAGAACTGCGTGCCCTGGCGCGCGATACGTTCCGCCGCTTGGGTGATGCGCGCGCGCAGCACGACCGCCTGCAGGTCTGCGGTCAGGTCGACGCTTTCGACACTGCCCACGTCAAGGCCACGAAAGCGAATGGGCGTGCCGGATTTCAAGCCATCGGCACGCTCCACGCGAATGGTCACCAAGGTGCCTGCGCGATTGGCCGCCTCCTGGCTTTCATGCAGGCGGAAACGTGGGATGCGCCGTTTCAGCGGCACATCCGACCTTGGCGTGTCGAAGGCGATACCGCCCGACATCAAGGTCTGCAACGACTCGCTCTTGACCTGGATGCCAGACAGCCCGCCGGTAAGGGTGATACCACTGGCATTCCAGAAGCGGGTCGAGCCATTGACCAGATTGGCGTACTCCTTCTCGATGTGCACGCCGATGAGGATGCGCTTGCTGTTGCGGGCAAATTGATAGCTCTGCACGCTACCCACCCGCACCTGGCGATACATCACCGGACTGCCCACCTCGAGCGAGCCGAGTGTATCGGCAAACAGGACCATGTGCAGACCTGGAGCCTTGAGGTCGAGCGGCGGGGCCTTCGCCCGCGCCTCGAATTCACGCTGCGGCTTGGCATTGCGCTCACCCGGACGGATAGCGATGTAGTTGCCCTTCACCAAGGCCTCCAGCCCGGTGATACCCGCCAGAGAAATGGACGGCTTGACCACCCAGAACTGCGTGCCCTCGACCAGGTAATCCTCGGCCAGCGGATCCAGGGTCAGCTCGCCGGTGGCACTGGACAGGTCGCCTTCGACCTTGAGGTCTTTGAGCGTACCGACCTGGATGCCCTTATAGAGCACCGGCGTACGCCCCTTCTGCAAGCCATCGAAGTCGTTGAACTTGACCTTGACGCGTATCCCGGCCTGCGCGGCATCGAAGTCTTCATACAAGCGGAAAGGCAAGCTAGGGTCGGTGGGAGGGCTATCCTTGCGATTCTCCGGCGTAGCGAAGGCGATGCCGCCGGCCACGATGCTGGACAGCGACTCGGTGCGCACCTTGACCCCGGAAAGGTCGGCATCGATGCTCACACCGCTGGCATTCCAGAAGCGCGTGTGCTTGCGCACCAGGCTCGCGTAGGCTGGCGCGATGAAGACCTTGATCTCCACCGTGCTCTGATCGTCGGACAAACGATAGCTCTTAACACGCCCCACCTGGATCTGCTTGTAGAACACCGGGCTATCGCGGTTCAGCGAGCCCAGGCGCTCGGCCTTGAGCGTCAGGTGCAAGCCCGGTTCGTTGTCAGAAAGCGGCGGAGCCTCCTTCAAGGCAGTGAATCGCTTGGTGGGCTCACCTTCACCGGGGTCGACGGCAATGTAGTTACCTGAGACCAAGGTTTCCAGGCCCGAGATGCCAGCCAGGCTCACACTCGGCTTCACCAGCCAGAAACGCGTCCCTTTGGTCAGGTGTGGCTCGGCATCCTTGCGCATCTCAATAGTGGCGATGACACCGCGATTTTCACCTTGGTTATCCAGAACCAGGCCGGTCACCTTACCCACCGACATGCCTTTGAAGATGACTTCCGTCTTGTTGGCGACAATGCCCTCACCGGTCTCGAAGCGCACCTGGATCTCGATACCGGCATCCCGGTAGGCCTGCCAGGCCAGCCAGCCACCGATCATCAGGGCGATCAGTGGCAAGATCCAGATGGCCGACCAATTGGAAGCTGGGCGGGTTTTAGCCGTAGGCATGTCACTCATGGTCGTCATCCGACTCCGTGTTATCCCAGATCAGTCGGGGATCGAAAGTTAAAGCGGCAAGCATCGTCAGGATCACCACACTGGCAAAAGCGATAGCCCCCAAGTTGGCTTCGACACTGGCGATACGCCCGAAATTCACCACCGCCACCAGAATGGCAATGACGAAGATATCCAACATCGACCAGCGCCCAATGAACTCGATAAAGCGGTACATCCAGATCCGCTGCCGAGCCGATAGCGGTTGGTGGCGCTGCACGGAGTACAGCAGCAGGCCGATACCGACCAACTTGAACGTGGGCACAAGAATACTCGCGACGAACACCACGCCTGCAATTGGCAGCATGCCATGCTTCATCAGCGTAATGACGCCGGACATGATGGTATCTGGACTGCCCTGGCCGAGGGTGCTGACGGTCATGATTGGCAAGACGTTAGCCGGGATATAAAGCACCATCGCGGTGATCAGCAAAGCCCAGGTACGCACGATGCTGTTAGGTCGACGTTCATGCACCACCGCTCCACAGCGCGTACAGCGCTGCGAGTGGGCACCTTCCTCCCGGCGGTTGAGTTCATGACATTCGTTACAGACCAGAATGCCCGCATCAATCGCCCGCATGAACATCCTCCCCAGATAACGCCACCCAGATCTGGTGCGGTGACATCACCACCTCCAACCACACCTGCACCAGCAGCAGGCTAATAAAGCAGAACAGGCCGAGACCAATACTGAGCTGAGCCAGATCGACCAGTTTGACGATTGCTACCAGCACACCCATGAAGTACACCTCGAGCATGCCCCACTCTCGCAGGTGGTGATAGATACGGTAGATCAACAGGCCGTAGCTGCGGCCAATGTCCAGACGGATGCTTAGCAGCACAGCGAGCTGGCACAACAACTTGAGCAGGGGAACGGCCATGCTGCACAAGAACACCACCACAGCAATGCCGCGCATGTCGGAGTTGTACAAGCCAAGTACGCCACTCCAGACCGTGTCATCGGAGGTCTGACCGAGCAAGTGCAGCTGCATGATGGGCAGGAAATTCGCAGGGATGTACAGCAGCAAGGCGGTCAGCACCAGGGCCAAGCTACGGCTGACGAGGTTATGCCGATGGGCATAGAGTTCGTAGCCGCAACGAGGGCAAATGGCTTTCTCGTCATTTTGCAGGCTCGTCTTGCGCATCAGCAGGTCGCATTCGTGGCAGGCGATGAGTTCGTCCAGCGGCAGCTGCGCCAGTGCTTCGGGATCGACTGGGTTAGGCATAGAGAGGTTCTGAATGAAGGCGTCGGCTCTATTCTAGTGTTCTCACTCGAAATGTGGGAGCCGGTGTAGCCGTGATCTGGATCCCGCGGTGTAGACGCCAGAAAGACAAAACCCCTACCTGCTCACGCAGATAGGGGTTTTGCGAAATGAATCTTGACGATGACCTACTCTCACATGGGGAAGCCCCACACTACCATCGGCGA